>JAURNP010000045.1 GCA_030830105.1 Rhodothermales bacterium
CTTCAGGTCAAAGCCTGAGTACGGATTAAACGAAAAAACACTTTTCGGAAAAACATTTGGGGCAAACGTAAAAAAAGGAGCAGAGCAGACGTTATTTGAAGTAGACGGTACAGCCAATTCCAGGAGGCTGGGTCCCATGGGCTGCCGGTGGAGCGAACCGCTCGCAGGCAGGACAGATCGGCAGCGCGGACAGGATCCGGGCCATGGCTCATGAGCGCACGAATCAGCACGGGTGAAAGCCCAAGATGGGTGACTCGGTGATCTTCAACCATTCGCCAAAGTCTACCCGAATCCGGAAAGTCTGGAGCACCGTCTGAAAAAACCATGGTTGCACCGATGGCCATGGTCCCGAATACCAGCCACGGCCCCATCATCCAGCCCATATCACTCATCCAATAAATGGTGTCGCCCGGGCGCACATCCATGGCATGATACATATCCTGAGCGCCCTTGATAGGGAAGCCGCAGTGGGTGTGTACTGCGCCTTTGGGGCGTCCTGTTGTCCCCGACGTGTAAATGATCATCATCGGGTCTTCGGCGGAAGTATCCGATGTCTCTGACTCCTCAGGCATGTCCTGCACGAACGAGCTGTAGGTCACGTCCCGTTCTGGAACGAGTGCCAGTGCCGCTTCAGCCATACGCTGGTGTACGATGACTCGTCTTACGTTCGGACAATGGGACAGAGCTTGGTCAGCCACAGCTTTCAACGCAACTGGCTTGCCCCTACGAGGAAAGGCATTGCTGGTAAACAGGGCAACGGCGTCAGCATCCTTCAGTCGGTTGGCGACAGCGCTGGGTCCGTAGCCGGAGAACAATGGCAGGATTACGCCTCCGATCTTGATGATGGCCAGGAAAGCGAATAGCAGTTCCGGCGTCATGGGCATAAATAAGCCGATCGCGTCGCCTTTTCCGAACCCATCCTTACGCAGCGCTTCGGCTACTCGGGCTGTTTGCCGGGCTACATCCGAGTAGGAATACACCGACACAACTCCTTCTTCGGACTCGTAACGAAGTGCCACGCGGGAAGCCGTTTTCGGGTCTTCCAACCACTTGTCGAGCAAATTGTCGACAATGTTCATGCGACCACCAACGCACCATTCAGGAAAAGCGAGGCCACGATCAAGTCGAACAACTTCTTCGTAAGGAGTCCGAAAACGAATATCCAGATCCTTCAAGACGGCGTCCCAAAACCAGGAAATATCCTCCGTACTTCGAGTCTGTAATGCTTCCAGTGACTCAATTCCGTATCGCTCCATGAATTGCGTCAGGTTGGACTCTGATACCTGGTCGGCGTCGGGTGTCCATGCGATGTCTTGATCAAAAGGAAAGCCGGGCGAAGTTGGGAGCATGTCCGGGCGTGAACAAGGGATGAGAAAAGGGGAGGTACGCAAATTTGAACAGAATCTATGGACGAATTAAAAAACCTTATGGTCCGGCGGTCGTTTATCTCGCGAATTAATCTGAAACGAGCCTGTTGGTACCCATGAACCGCTTGTCCCTTTCTGGAGTCTTCATCGCGTTGGCGATTGCTGGCTGTTCGTCCGACGTTCCTCGGGACGGTCTCATCCTGGATGCAATTCCAGGCCCTGACGCAGGCAATCCTAACCAGATGCTGGTATGGAATGATGTCCTGTATCTACAGCTGAACGACATGGTGTTCGGGTCAGAAATCTGGAAGCTGGATGACTCTGGGGTGTCCAGGATTACCGATATCGAGCCGGGAGAAGGGAATGCGGCCCCTGCGCGTTTATTCGTCTTCAACGATGAGTTGTACTTCACGGCTTTGAAGGAGCCCTACGGCCGCGAACTGTTCGTCCTCGATGGAAAAAAGGACCGTCTGGTTCGTGACATAGGGGAAAGTCCCAATAGCTCATCTCCGGTTGGCTTTACCGAAATCAATGGTATCCTATACTTCACGGCCAATGACGATAAGGTGGGCTATGAATTATGGAGTTGGGATGGGGAGTCAGCCACATTGGCCGCAGATGTGAATGAAGGTCCAGGAAGCTCCAATCCGTCATGGCACTCCGTTCTTGGGGACAATCTCGTTTTCTCCGCCCAACGTTCGGGCCACGGAACGGAGTTGTTTGCTTTCGACGGTTCATCAGCCCGTATGGTCGCAGAAATGAATCCAGGTCCATCTGGGTCCCGACCAACCGAGTTGACGGTACTTGGTGACAAGATTTATTTCAGCGCCTACACGCCCGATGAAGGAATTGAACTTTGGTCCTGGGATGGTGAGACCGAGGCGCTTGTAGCTGATCTTCGTCCGGGTTCAGACAGCTCCTCACCTCGCTCCCTGACTACTCACGCCGGTCGCCTTTTCTTTACCGCCAGTCATCCCGAATACGGCGCTGAGCTGTTTACGCTTACGCCCGGAGGATCGCCAGAACTCGTCCGCGACATCCGGGAAGGAGACCGGGATTCAACGCCTCAAGAGATGCATTCCCACGGTGACGTCTTGTACTTCGCTGCGGAAGACGGGACGAATGGCCTGGAACTCTGGGATTGGACAGAGGCTGAAGGTGCTCGCCTGGTTGCTGATATCGATGAGGGCAGCATGGGATCGGATCCACACGCCGTGACCAGCTTCAACGACGAGTGGGTATATTTTTCAGCCCGTACCCAGCGCTTTGGAGTAGAACTCTGGCGTACCAATGGCACGAGGACCGAGATGCTTCGGGACTCATGGGAAGGTTCTTTCGGATCAACACCGAATGATTATGCGGTGATGGGAGATCGGATATGTCACTCTGCAGCCGATGAAGCGCATGGTCGCGAACTATGGTGCCTGGTGCACCACACGGCAGAGCCAATTCTGACACGGACCCGTCCCTGATGCTCTTTCTGCCGGGATGAATGATTACAGCAAGGGCTGTTCCGTTCACCCGGACTGCTCAGTGTCCGGTTTCGCTTTCGAAGCCGCTGCCTCCGTTGTCCGAATCGTATTGAAGGAGAATGGGTGCCCGGTCGAGAAACGAAGGACCCTCCATGAATCATAAGGCATGTTGTCCAACCCGTCCACACCCCATTCTAACGACTCAAGCGTTGTGCTGAGTGCATCCCTGATGCTATTCGGCTTCATCCTTCTGGTCTCCTCAGGGTGTGGAACA
>JAURNP010000046.1 GCA_030830105.1 Rhodothermales bacterium
CAACGCGCTTGGCCAGAACGGTCGTAATGGCCGCCGTCAGAGTCGTCTTGCCATGGTCCACGTGACCGATCGTACCGACGTTCACGTGGGGCTTATTACGCTGGAAAGTTTCCTTTGCCATGTTGGAATACCTATTGGAGTCTTACCTGGTAAGGTGTTCGTTTAAAATGGGTTGATCACTCGTCGACTGCCTTACCGGAGGCCGCTGCGATAATCTCGTCAGCGACGCTTTTCGGTACTTCAGAAAAGTGATCGAATTGCATGGTGTAAATGGCGCGCCCCTGCGTGATCGAGCGCATGTCGGTTGAGTAACCGAACATGTTCGATAGCGGGACAAAAGCCTTGATGACCTGAGCGTCTGGACGCGGAGTCATCGATTCGATGCGGCCACGGCGGCTGTTCAAGTCACCGATGACCTCACCCATGTACTCTTCGGGAGTTACGACTTCAACCGCCATGATCGGCTCCATCAGAGCCGGACCGGCAGCACGAGCCGCTTCGCGGAAGGCCATGCGACCTGCGATTTCGAAGGAAAGTTGATCAGAGTCCACGTTGTGAACCTTGCCATCGTACAGACGGGCCTTGATGCCTTCAATAGGGTAACCGGCTAGCGGCCCCTGGAGCATCGAACTCTTGATTCCCTTCTCAACGGACGGGATGAATTCGCGCGGGATGGCGCCACCCTTGATATCGTCGATGAACTCGAGGCCCTCTTCGACATCCTCGGAAGGACCTATCTCGACCCATACTTCGGCGAACTGTCCGCGACCACCCGACTGCTTCTTGTGCGTGTAACGCTTGTCCACCGTCTTGCTGATCGATTCGCGATAGGAAACCTGCGGTTTACCAACGTTGGCTTCGACCTTGAACTCGCGCTTGAGGCGGTCCACAATAATTTCGAGGTGCAATTCGCCCATTCCGGCGATAATGGTCTGACCCGTCTCGTGATCGACCTTCACCTTAAACGTAGGATCCTCTTCGGCCAGCTTTTGCAGTCCGTTTCCGAGCTTGTCGGAATCGACCTTCGTTTTCGGCTCGATGGCAATACGGATAACAGGCTCCGGGAATTCCATCTTCTCGAGGATGACCGGATGATCTGGGTCACAGAAAGTATCACCTGTGTGAACCTGTTTGACACCAACACCTGCCGCAATATCACCGGCGCGAACCGATTCGACATCCTCACGGGAGTCGGCGTGCATAAACAAGATGCGACCGATGCGCTCCTTCTTGCCGGAGGTGGCATTAAGGATAGCTGTACCTTTGTCCAGCTTGCCCGAGTAGACGCGGAAAAACGTCAGTTTACCCACATAGGGGTCCGTCATCACCTTGAAAGCAATGGCGCTGAAAGGACCATCAGGATCTGAAGGACGCTCTACTTCCTCGTCGGTGCGGGGATGGAGACCTTTAATGGCTGGGACGTCCGTTGGGGCCGGGAGAAAATCCAATACCGCATCCAGCAGACGCTGTACCCCTTTGTTCTTGAAAGCAGAACCGCAAAAGACCGGAGTGATATCCAGGCTCAGCGTTGCTTCGCGAACAACATCTTTCATTTCCTCTTCTGTGATTTCCTCACCCTCGAGGTACTTCATCAGGAGCTCGTCGTTATGCTCAGCGACGGACTCCAGCAGGTTGATGCGCCAGTGGCGTGCAGACGTCTCAAGATCGTGGGGGATATCAATCTCATCCCACGTCATACCCTGCGTCTCATCGTGCCAGATAATGGCTTTGTTCGAGATCAGGTCTACGACGCCTTTGAACATCTCCCCTTCGCCGATCGGAATTTGAACCGGAACTGCGTTGGCTTTGAGACGCTCTTTCATCTGAGCGACTGCATTTTCGAAGTCAGCACCGGTACGGTCCATCTTGTTGACGAACGCAACACGGGGGACATTGTATTTATTGGCCTGACGCCAAACCGTCTCTGACTGCGGCTCTACACCACCCACAGCACAAAACAGGGCAACAGCGCCGTCGAGAACTCGCAGAGACCGCTCAACCTCGACCGTAAAGTCAACGTGACCCGGCGTATCGATGATGTTGATGCGGTGATCCTTCCACTCACACGTGGTGGCAGCAGAGGTAATCGTGATACCACGCTCTTTTTCCTGCTCCATCCAGTCCATGGTAGCTCCACCCTCGTGGACCTCGCCCATGCGGTGCAGCTTCCCAGTATAATAAAGGATACGCTCTGTAGTCGTCGTCTTACCAGCATCAATGTGCGCCATGATGCCGATGTTGCGCGTCTTATCAAGCGAGAAAACTTTGGACATTTCTGATCGTGATCAGTTTTTCGGGTCGAACCCGGTGAGGAACTCTTCTAGAAACGGAAGTGAGCGAATGCCTTGTTGGCTTCGGCCATGCGGTGCGTGTCGTCCTTCTTCTTGACGGCTCCACCTTCCCCTTTCGCAGCGCTGATGATCTCGCTGGCCAAACGATTGGCCATGCTTTTGTCATTGCGACTCGTGGCGTACTGGATCAGCCAGCGGAACGCCAGTGCCGTGCGACGCTCGGGACGCACTTCAATCGGCACCTGATACGTTGCACCACCAACACGGCGGCTGCGAACCTCTACGAGGGGAGCCACATTGTTGACGGCCTGACGGAAGATCTCGA
>JAURNP010000047.1 GCA_030830105.1 Rhodothermales bacterium
CCTTCGAAGAGCGCGGCTACGAGGATGTAGCGACCTACATGAATAGCGGCATGATCGAGGAGCAGGCGCTTCGGTCTGCCTACATCGACCACGTTCGCTCGCTGGTGGATATTGACGCTATTCGAGAGGCTGGGATCACCGTGGTACATGATGCCATGTTTGGCGCCGGTCAGGGTATCCTGTCCGAACTCATGGGTGCAGATCGGGTCCTCGAGCATCGCAATGCGATCAACCCGGGCTTCGAGGGCACACCACCCGAGCCAATCGAGCGTAATCTCAACGAACTGCGTGGCATGATCACTTCGAATGGTTGCGACGCTGCCATTGCAAATGATGGGGACGCAGATCGAATCGGTATGGCGGACGAGCACGGCGATTTTGTCGATTCGCATCACCTGCTTGCCCTGCTCGTGGACTACTTGCACAACGATAAGGGACTGTCCGGCCGGATCGTCAAGACCTTTTCGACCACGAACATGCTGGATAAAATGGCCGCCGAATTGGGTCTGGCCCTGTCCACGACGAAGATCGGCTTCAAATACATCGGTGGTGAGTTCCTGGCCGGCGATGTGCTGGTTGGAGGCGAAGAGTCCGGCGGTATGGCCGTCATGGGACACGTGCCCGAGCGCGATGGCATCTTCATCGGTCTGGTTATCCTAGAAATGATGGCCAAACGCGGCAAGCAGCTTTCCCGACTGGTCAAAGACCTGCACGATCGCTACGGCATGCATGCCTTTACACGCAACGACAAGCACACCAGCCCCGAACGCAAGGAAGCCATCTTGATTCGTCTAGCGGAGCATGGAGGAATTTCTGAAGTGGCTGGTAAGGCCGTGACCAAGGCGGAAACCATCGACGGATTCAAATACCACACGGAAGACGGGTGGCTGCTGGTGCGACCTTCTGGGACGGAGCCCGTGCTTCGGATCTACGCCGAAGCCTCTTCGAGCGAAACGTCCGACCGCATGGTGGCAGATGCCATTGCCCAGTTGGGTCTCTAGGGCATTAAATGATAGATTCCCACTCAAGGACGAGTGGGTCCATCACGACGGCGAGTTCGGCCAGCATCATGGCCGTTGCTCCCCAGACCACGTGTCCATTGAATGCGAAGTAGGGAATGTCTCTTTTGGCGTCCCCAACGCGCATATTTATGGTCATTCGCGCTTTCCGCGAAGTGAGTAGTTCTGGCGGGACACCGAAAACAACAGCAACTTCCTCGGTTTGAACACTGAGGTCGGGCGTGTAATCGATGGTTCCAACGAACGGGTGAACGCAGAAATTCGATGGGGGTATGTAGAGTGAGGTGAGCGCCCCCAGCAGGTTCACATCCTCGGAAGGAATCAGAACCTCTTCTTCGGTCTCCCGCAGGGCCGTTTCTTCAAGCGATTCACCCTCCTCGCGTCGTCCTCCGGGAAAGGCAACTTGACCGGCGTGCTTATTCATCGCTTCCGGGCGTTTGGTCAGAAGCAGCTGAGCGGAATCATTGTCGTCCGGATAGAATAGCGCCAGCACACCTGCTTCGCGGCAATCCTGCGCCTCAACAGATGCACGCGATGGCTGCCTTCGCGAGAGCGGGGCCATCTGGAATTGTGCCTGCTGTCCCGGTAATGGTTGCGAGAGACGACTGTGCAGGAAGTCAGTAAACTCCTGGAATGGGAGGTCCTTCAAGGGGTATATCAGTTTCCGTTTCCGAAGTTCAGGCTGGCAACCCGGAACTCGGTGTGGTGATCCAGCGAAACGGTAACCGTGCGTAATCGGCGTCGCGTTGGAAAATCTCCTCGGACAAAGCGCTCCCGGGGAATATCCAGTCCTTCAATTCGGTCGAAAAGGGTTTCAGCGACCAAGCGACGCTCGCCCTCCATGTCAACCCCGATGCGAGTCATGACCAGTCTGCCTGAAGCCTCTTCAATGAACAGGCTGATGCGCGGCGAAGGTCTGCTGCCTTCTCGCACCCTACCGTCTGCGGGGCGTCCTCCGCGAGGTGATCCTTGTCGCATGCCGGGACGCATTCCACCGCGACGTCCAGGGCGAGATCCGGTGAAGGCCTGATCCCTTGGGGGTGGCAGCACATCGAATGTCAACCGGATCATGGTTCGACCATCACGAACAAGGCGTACCGCAGGACCCAACGTACGAACACGCGAAAGCAGCGCGGTAGGTAGGTTCAGTCCATTCAGCAATGAACCGAGTTCTTCGGTCATCATACTCGATATGATGCGTTCGACTCGTCGACGCTCGGATACGTCCAGCGTATCGCCATTCAGGGTCAGATAACGCAGAGCACCTTTGGAAGGCCGCTCGTCCTGCAGGCGCTGAAAGGTCATACCGTACGTTGCAAAACGTTCTCCATCCGAAGTGGACACCCGATGTTCGACATCCGCCTCGACCACGAACGTCTCAAGCCTGGACAGTCCCTCGCGTTGGCCGGTTAACCACTCCCTGAATGTACGTTCTCCTTCTTCGGCTGCGATTGCACCCTCTTGTCCACGTTCCTGAGCACTTACCTCCGCGATGGCAATCCCACCCCATAAGATGAAAGCGCCTGCCGCCAGAAGCATGCCGGAAAGCAATCGGGACCAAGGGTCCGACAGCTGGATGTGCAGATTCAGTGGGAACATGGGCAGTAGCGGTTGGGAGATGGCAAAGGAAGTTGGTGGTCGAAAAAGTGCAGACGGTGTACTTCTCGGTAAAGTATACCGGCGCCGTCCACGTGAGTTGTCACGAAAGTATGGAATTGACCGACGGATCTCCGGGAAAGCCATGAGACCTCCTATATTTGGTTCAGAACCGCCCGATAAACGGCTGTTTCCACCTCGAATTCCGGATGCACCATGTCCACCACGCCTGAAATTCTGCTGGTTGAAGACGACGAGGAGCTTTCCCGTGTCGTGAGTAATCGTCTTCGTGAGTCGGGCTATGGTGTCCGGACCGCGTTTACTGGCCCTGAGGCGCTCGAGCACGTCGCGGATTCGGCTCCAGATCTGGTTCTGCTGGATATCATGCTTCCCGAGATGGACGGCCTCGAAGTATGCCGTCGACTGCGCGCCGATCATCCGCTCCTGTACATCATGATGTTGACCGCGCGTGCCGAAGAGATGGATCGCGTGGTAGGGCTTGAAGTCGGGGCAGACGACTACCTGACGAAGCCGTTCAGCCTGAGCGAGATGATCGCTCGAGTGCGCAGCGCCTTGAGGCGACTACGGCTTACCGAAGAAGCGATGGGAAACGTCGAAGATGCATCGGAGTCCGTCATCCAGGCCGGTCATCTTGCTATCGATCCTGTACGACGCATCGTGCAATCAGGAGGAGAGGAGTTGGCTCTGACCGTGCTTGAGTTCGATCTGCTCCACTATCTCGCCCGACATCCCGAGCGTCCATTTACCCGCATGCAGCTACTCGCAGACGTGTGGGATCTGCACTACGAAGGGTATGACCGGACGGTTGATTCGCATGTTCAGCGTTTGCGTTCCAAAATTGAGCCGGATCCTGGTAATCCTACGTTGATTCGGACGGTCTGGGGCGTCGGGTACAAATTCGTGATGCCGGAATCTGTTGGCGACACCATATGAGTATTCGCCGCACGCTTTTCTGGAAAGTCGCGCCAGCGCTGGTCGTCCTGCAGCTGGCGAGTGTGGCTATCACGGCGGCTTTCATCATCCTGTATGCTCAAGGTGCTCAGGAAACCTTGGCTTCGACGGCACTGGCTGCCCGGGTCGATGCCACGGCTGAGGAGATTGAACGTCGAACGAATGGACTGGCACTTGGAGCGGATTCCCTCGATGCCTCCCTTCGACTCGATCTGTCCTATCGATTTCCTGACCCTCTCATCCTGATAAGTCTCGACGGGACAGCTGGAGAGGCCATCTGGCCGGCACTCGATGGATTTCTGACAGGATCGCTTTTCATGGACTCCTCGTGGACAGAACCCTCCTACATTCAGCTGGAGGAGGCGTATGACGGTGTGGTGATCGATCTCTCGGACGATGATGTCATGGGAGGATTCGCTTCGGCTCCGTTGTACGACGCGGCGGGATTTCCTGTCGGGTTGCTGGTCGTTCAGCCGTTGACCCGGTCCCTTGATCTGGAATTATCCAAAAGCCGGACTGCGTTTCTTCAATCCGTACGGAATGGGGCTATTATTACCATCATCGTAGCGCTTCTTTTTGGAGCGCTGCTCACGTGGTGGTTGGTGCGACCCGTGCGACGAATGGCATCTGTAGTGGCTGGCATGGGGGGAGATTGGCAGGCAACCCGAGTTGACGTGAAAGGGGAAGACGAGGTCGCCTCGCTGGGGCAGGCCATCAACGACATGGCAGATCGGGTAGCTGAGAGCATTCACTCACTGCGTTCAACGGACCGGATCCGGCGTGAACTGGTGGCCAATGTGGGACATGATCTCCGCACACCGCTGGCGGGCATACGGCTGCATATCGAGGAAGCGATTCGGTTTGAGGGAGATGGTCGCACCTCAGAAGCGCGCTCTGCTCTGGAGACTGCGCAACGCCAGATCGACTTTGTCAGCCGTCTGATTGAGGACTTGTTCGAACTGTCCCGACTAGAAGGCGATCGTTCGTTATTGCGACTCGAACCCGTTCCCCCTGCCGAGCTCGTGAGCGAACTGGTGGGGATGTACCAATCTGCCGCTGCATCGGCTGGTGTGACGTTGCAGACCGAGTTGGAATCCGGTCTACCCATGATCGAGGCAGACGGAAACCGGTTGATCCGGCTGATGGGCAATCTGCTCAGTAATGCCATCCGTCATTCCACCCAGGGAAGTCGGGTCGTGATCGGTGCAAGCACGGGCACGGATACCCTGCGAATAACGGTGACCGATGCCGGGTCGGGTATGGATACGGAAGAGCAGGAAAGACTCTTTGATCGGTACTACCGCGGGGATGATGCGCGTACTCGTGCTTCTTCGCACAAGCGTACCGGGCTGGGGTTGGCAATTGCCAAGGCCGTGGCGGAAGCGCACGGCGGTCGACTCGAGGTCGAGAGCGTCAAGGATGAAGGGACCACGATGACCCTGCTGCTTCCACTGGGCAAGAACAGTACGCCTTCCTAGGGCGTAGGGCTATTGGATCAACGTCGTCGGCACCGTTGCTGACGGTACAATAAAGTGCGGGCGGGGCAGGGCACTGACTGCGTCAGCTCCCTGCCCCGCCCGCTCGCCTCGAATGCGTTACTTGATCGAGATCTTGCGAGGTTTCGATTCTTCCAGCTTAGGAAGACGAACCAGCAGAACGCCGTTTTCATGGCGTGCTTCGATCTTGCTTTCGTCGATCTTGTTCGAGAGCGTGAACGAGCGGTGGAACCGTCCCGTCTGGCGCTCGAGGCGAACCACGGTATCACTGTCTTCCAGCTCTCGGGCCGTGCGTTCTCCAGAGATGGAGAGCACGCCGTCGTGCAGGTTCATGATCACTTCGTCTTTCGATACGCCCGGTAGATCGACGGCGAGTTCGAAAGCCTCGGTCGTCTCTACGAGGTCGATGCGTGGATGCCAGTTTACTGGTTCGTTATTGGCTTCGTCGGCGTCCGAAGATGGGAAGAATGAGTTGAATAGGGAGTCGAAATCGCGCTGCATGCGGGACAGGTCAGCGCGGGGAGAAAAGTGTACGAGCTTGGTCATAATGAACACCTCTTGGTTGGGTCGTTCGGTTCGTGTTGTTAATTCGAAACCGGTCGGTGAATGCCCAGGATGGTCCTTCAGCGACTCCCCAATCGGAGAGTCTTCCATTCTGGACCCGAACCGGTCAAGTTCACCGACGTCCCTTACAACCCACATGCCAACTGAACCTGTCTGCCGCTTCGTCAGCCTTCTTCAGACAGAGCGTCAGAAAGGAAAAAGCGACCTGTCCAGCGTGTCAGAGGCTATTCC
>JAURNP010000048.1 GCA_030830105.1 Rhodothermales bacterium
AAGGTCACTGGTGACCAAACCAGAGGGTTATCCGTCATTCACGAGGATTAGATGCTGACACAAGAACAGCTGGCAGCCGTTCGAAACGGACTGGATTACGAGGGTTACATGGTCCAGTGGTCTGAAAAGAACGCGTTACCCATGCGAGGTCTGGACCCTGTTCAGCGCCGGACTCGTTTCTATTCCAGGTACAACATGGAGCGTCAGGAGCGGGTAGAGACCCTTTGGGCCGCTTCAGAATCATTTGCCAAAGCGATTATTTCTGTACCTGGTCCGTCCGACTGGCTCTTCATTACTGACGATTGGTGCGTGGACTCTGCATACAGCTTACCTCTCGTTCGTTGGGGTTCGCAGCAGCGTGACGACATTACGCTAAGAATTCTGCTCAAGGACGATCACATGGATATTATGGATTGCTTTCTGACCAACGGAAAACGATCCATCCCCAAATTTGTAGGCCTGGATCCGGAGGGCCGCGATCTTTTCACCTGGGGACCACAGCCTGCCGCCATTCGAGACATTCGTCAGCGTCTTATGGATGATGGGGCAGAGGGCCGAATCGTCTCATCAACAACCGTAGATTGGTACGCCGAGGATGGTTGGCTGGAGGTAGAGCGAGAGCTGACGCACGTTTTTATGGCAGTTCCCAGCTGATTCTAAGTTGGTTGCTCTCGTCCCTGGTGTCTTCTAGGTTTGGGAAGGGTCGGGAGACGAGTGAGACGCACCACGGAATTCATCCAATGCCATGCCTGCCGATAGACTGATTTGGGATAATCACGCCTGCATGCCGCTAAGAACTGACGCACAGTTCCTGCCCGAGCTGCATCGTATTCGTCAAGCCGGCGTGTCTGTGATCGTGCTGAATGTGATGTTCGACAACATCATGCCATGGCACGAGGGCATGAAAGTTTTGTCCTTCATGCGCCACTGGGTCCTTGAAAGAAAGGAATCCTTCCTTCTAATCGATTCAGTGGCCGATATCGACGAGGCCAAGCGGAGTAATCGGCTTGGAATAGCCTTCGACATTGAAGGAATGAAAGCACTGGACGGAAATGTCTCCATGGTCAAGACCTATCGGGACCTTGGCGTGAAGTGGATGCTGATCGCCTACAATCGCAACAACAAAGCCGGCGGTGGATGCATGGACGATGATGCTGGACTCAGCACATTTGGACGCGATGTGATCCGTGAAATGGAGCGTGTGGGAATGGGACTGTGCTGCAGTCACACGGGTGAGCGCACCACGCTCGAAGCAATCGAGTGGAGCCGTAACCCTGTAATGTTGACCCATTCCAACCCGAGGGCGCTTGTGGATCATGCCAGATGCATCAGAGACAACGTCATGGTGGCTTGCGCCGCAAAGGGGGGCACGATCGGTATCACTGGCTACGGAAGTTTTCTTCAAAACGGCGATTCGTCGGCAGAGAACTACTTCAAGCATGTCGACTACGCGGTACAGCTGATCGGCCCTGAACACGTGACGTTGGCATCGGACTTCGTATTCGACCCAGAGGAGCTCGCCTCATTCTTGGCCAATCCACTCCTGGGGGCACAGCGATCCGTTCCCTCCATGTTTGACCCCGCAGGATTCCCGGACCTGGCAAATTACATGCTCAGAGCGGGCTACTCGGATTCAGACGTCGGAAGCATCATGGGGGGTAATCTATACCGCTTGGCCCAACAGGTGTGGAAGTGATGGAAACAACTAAGTCAGACCGGTCCGTAACTACCCACGATGTTGCCGTGATTGGGGCTGGAATGATGGGCTCAGCGGCAGCAAAATATCTGGCTATTTCAGGGCGTAGCGTATTACTCCTTGGCGCCGAGGAGGGTAACGACGAGGGTGTTCACGCCAGTCATTACGACCAGGCCCGAATCACTCGTTTCTCAGGACCGGACAGAATTTGGTCCCATTTGGCTGCTAAATCGATTGAGGCTTATCCCGAAATAGAAGCCACCTCCGGAATTCGTTTTCATCAGGGCAGCGGTCATCTTCGATGTGACCTGCCGGCCATAAAGGAAGCGTCTTTACTTGATCACGTGCGCGAAGTGTTGGACGAAATGCCCATAGCCGCGTTGCCGCTCACTGCTGATCAATCACGTGAACGATTTCCGTTTCTGCACTTCGCACCTGATGCACGACTGCACTATGAGCCAGCCCCCGCAGGAATCATAGCGCCGCGCGCCTTGGTTCGGGCGCAGATAGCCATCGCCCGTTCTCACGGTGCACGGGTTGAAAAAGGAGTGGCGCTAAGATTGGAGAAGGAAGGAGGCTCTTTTGTAATCCACACTGGATCTGGAGCGTACTCGGCGAACAATGTGCTACTTGCGACAGGTCCATATACATCATTGATGCCGCTGGCAGGTGTCGAACTCCCGTTGGCTGTGAAAACAGAATCGGTTCTCTTGGCACGCGTCAACCCTCGAGAACAATCCTATTTGATGGAAATGCCTGGCATCATATGGAATTTCGATCATCGCGACTATTTGCCATACGCCTACATTCTTCCTCCCGTGAGGTATGAGGATGGCCACCATTATCTGAAAATCGGTGCTGATCATGACCGGGACATTGATGTAAAAACCGTTGCTGACTACGATCAATACATGCAGAGCGAAGGTAGCTCTGCTACAGCTGGGCTCCTTCGGGAAGTTCTTATTGAATTGATCCCTGAGCTATCCGAAGCTCCCATCAAAAGCAAGCCGTGTCTTCTCACTTATACGCCTAAGGGGTACCCCTTGATAGACCAACTAGAGGACGGTCTGTTCATCGCTGCTGGGGGATGTGGAAAGTCAGCAAAGTCTTCAGATATGTTGGGCCGACTTGCTGCATACCTCGTCTCTGGAAAAACATGGCCTGAGCCATTCGCCAGGCAGACCTTCAGTGTATCTTGAGCTGATCAGGCCCGTACGAACGCCCAAAACAATCCAGCTTATCCGTCATGAATACGCACGAAGAGTCCTGGACACACGTCCATGACCTGGCTTTAGTGTTTCTTTCTCTGGCATATTCAACGGACGCAGACTTGTCCAACGAGGAAGTCGACGCTATTTCCGATGCACTCAAAAAGTAGCGGCCTGCTCTCAGTGACCACCAAGTGCACGAGATTGTGCTTGAATCTGCGTCAGTCTTCTTCGAATCTGATGTAGAGAAGGACTTTGTTCAATCCGTTCGTGCGCTGGGCGAAGCACTGAAGGTCGATCAGAGACGCGAAGTCCTGGAAGACATCGTCAGAATTGCAGAGGCAGACGGCGTTCTGCTGAATTCCGAGCAGAATTTGCTGTCTATTTTGGCATCAGCGTGGGATATCAAAGCTACCAAGTACCGTCTGGTCGACGAAACGAGCGCCCGCCTGGAGAACGATCCAGAATGGAGCGTAATGCATGATATTGCGCTAATGTACCTGATAATGGGTCATTCTTCGGATGGAGAACTCAGTTCCGTCGAAATCCAGACGATGGTCAGTCAGCTAGGGGAGTGGGAGCCAGGGTTGGACGAAACAGATATTCGTTCCATCATCAAAACCGCCCTCTATTATTACGGTCAGGGGCCAGATGCAGCCGATATCGGGGATTCCATCAATGCGATTAAAGCAGCACTGAGGCGGTCTCAGCGGCTTATTGTATTGGATGATCTGGTGACTATTGCGAAGGCAGATGGTGACGTCACGGACACGGAGCGGAATATTGTAGAAAGCCTATCGGCCGCATGGCATATGGACGTTCGTATCGCGTACTGAGTGAAGTAAACCAGGCTTATTCCGAGTCCTTCACAATGTCCTTGATTATGCTCAAGTGATGCTCGAGGTGAATCGCCATAAAGTGCACGGCCTCATCGCGTTTCATTTCACCCAAATGGGGGTGGTGAACAACCGCTGAACTCGAGACCGTATCCAGTCTTTCAAGCCTATTACGCGTTTCTAGTAATAAGGAAGGCAGGGCCGCTTTCGGAGTATCCTCGCCGGGTAGACTGATATCGGGAGCTTTTGCTACGCCTCTCGGGAAAGAGTCACGCTTCAGAACCAATCCTTTAAGCTGTTTTTGAATGCCCGTTCCATCTGGTTGACGATTCCTTAGCGTCAAGACCGTGAATGTTGATGTGGCCTTCAAAACATGCTCGATCTGCTGACCGACGGACCAATCTGAAATCCTCGAGCTATTCAGATCCCATGAGCCCAAGTGGGCTTCAAGGTCCTCAAGAGCACACTGAATACGTTCCAAATGCTGTTTCATAATCGAAGGGTCGACCTGCTGGCTTGTGGTCGGATAGGTGATCCCTCAGGCGTCTTGAACCGGGCTGTCATGCGTCGGACGAGACTTTGCAGAGCCTGAGACGATCGGTTCTGGCTCTACCTGGGCTTGAGAAGCGTCGGAAGCGGCTGTTTCTGAGGATGGGCGCCGATAAGAATTGTACACGTTCCCGGCGCCAAAGCTAACACGAAACGCAGGATTGGCGGCAAACAATGTGGTCAGTGTATTTCTGAATAAAGTGCGCGTAAACGGAATCAATCCGGCCAAACCGATCGCATCTGTAAGTATGCCCGGAGTAAGCAACAATGCGGCGCAGACCAGAATAATGGCGCCATCCATCAGTTCTTTACCTGGAATCTGGCCCTGACCGAATCGCTGGTTCATGGCTTGCCAGGTTGCCAGACCCTGTGACTTTGCAAGCCACGAGCCAAGTAGGCCCGTAGCCAGGATCAGGAGAAATGTATTCCAGGCACCAATCACAGTACCGATTTGAATCAAGAGATACAGTTCAAGGGCCGGGACTAAGACAAACAGAATGAAAAGCCAGGGCATTGTTTTGCTTTTTGACTGATAAGGCATGGCATACGACTGTTTATCCCAAATGCTTCACCAGATGGCGTTCTCCACGGTCAATTCAGGAATCAAAGCACTCCGGTTGTACGATAACTATTATTATCATACATTTAATAGGCATCGGGGTTTCACCCCGGATCCCTTACATGACGGACAAACTCATACATACTGCTTCTGCGCATCCAGCCACGTCGATATCTGATCGACTACTGGATACGTATCTGCTGAAGTTTGACCGCCCCGCGACGCGTCGTGCCTACCGATCAGATCTGTCCGACTTCTTTGGAACGGATGACATCACGCTCGACATGGCGCTGGATGTGTCCTTTGTCCGTGTGAACCAATACATCGCAGGACTTGAAGCCTCCGGCGCTAAGGCTTCTACCATACGTCGCCGTGTGGCAGCCATACGTGGTTTCTTCGATTGGCTGGAAGCGCTGGGTGCTATCGAGAAGAATCCCGCCCATCGCCAGCTCATTCGGAAGATCAAGTCGGTGCGCAACAAGGATAGAGTCCTCGTAGTGCTCACCGCTGATCAAACCAATCAATTGCTTCGTGCAGCCAAAGAGACGAACGTGCGCAATCATGCGATGATGGCCGCCATGTTGCATTGCGTACTGCGTCGAAGCGAGGTCGCCTCCATGGACGTTGATCATGTCAGGTTGATTGGCAAGTATTGGATTCTGGACCTGCCTACCACAAAAGGCGGTGCGGACCAGTACGTAAAGGTGCCCGAGCATGTAGTGGACCTTATAGAAGAGCACAAAGAGTATTACGGAATAGCGACTGGCCCGCTTTGGCGCTCCCATTCACGTCGGAATCCCGGAGGTCGCCTGACGCCTACAAGCATTTATCGCATCGTTCGGGAAACAGCCTTGATTGCGGGGCTGCCAGATATCGGAGCTCATACGTTGCGTCATACCGGTTGCACGCTGGCCATTGACAATGGCGCCAGCCTTCAGCAAGTACAGACGCATGCGAGACACAAGCAGATCGAGACTACAATGGTGTATGTGCACCAGCGGGATCGTCTACGTGACAGTGCGGCCGATTTCATCAAGATCGACGAATCGGACGACGCGTGAATCCCATCATCCCGGTAATTGCAGGCCCAACGGCTGTCGGAAAAACGGCCGTTTCAATCGCCCTGGCGAGGTTGCTTGACGCCGAAATTGTGTCTGCCGATAGCCGGCAGATTTACGCGCCGTTCCGAATCGGAACGGCGCATCCCAGCGACCAGGAATTGCAAAGTGCCCGCCACCACCTTATCGGTGAACTTGGTCTCGAAGCTCCGTATTCAGCAGGCCGGTTCGCACAGAGAATCCAGGATATCATCCCAGGTATCACGGCGCGGGAAAAGCGAGCAATTGTTGTTGGCGGCTCAACGCTGTATGTCCACGCCTTGATTGAGGGCCTTTCGGATATCCCGCCAGTAGACTCCTCGATTCGCACATCGCTGAATCAGGAGTTGGAGCGTGACGGCTCAGAAGAGCTTCACAAGGCACTGTTGTCGGTTGATCCAGACTACGCTGCGACGCTGGATTCGACAAAAACCCAGCGCATCGTGCGAGGACTGGAGGTGTACCGAGGTACGGGAAGACCCCTTTCCCACTTCCATCAACCTCCCCCCCTCCCCGGGCAGCGTTATCAGTTGATTGTGCTCCATGTAGAGCGTGATCTACTCTACGAGAGAATAGACGAGCGAGTGGATGAGATGCTGGCCGGTGGACTGTTGGAAGAGTGTCGCCAAGCGCTTGAAGCGGCTCCGGATCAAAGCCTGAATGCCTGGCGAACGATTGGCTACCAGGAGTTGCTCCCTTGGATGGATGGCGAATACGATTTGAATGAAGCCATCCGCCTGATCAAACGCAATTCCCGGCGGTACGCCAAAAGGCAACTGACGTGGTACAAGCGCTATGCCGACGCCGTCTGGATCGATACGGCAGATAAGGATCCTGAATCCATCGCCTCCCACATTGAGAAAGGGCTGTAATCAGACGTTGAGGATGATTCCTATGCGCCTGCCGCCGTTCTCGTAAACAACTTGGTCGGCCATTCGCTCGATCAGAAAGATTCCGCGGCTACCATCTTCGAGGAGATTTTCGGTTGCAAGCGGATCGGCGATGTCTTCGCGATTGAATCCTTCTCCCTCATCTTCCACCCAGCACTCGCTGCGTCCCTGGTTCAAACGGAACCCAATGACCACCTTTTTCGATTCGTCATTCTTATTTCCGTGCTCGATGGCGTTTGTTACCACCTCACTGGCAAGCAAAACGCCAGTAAAAATCCGGTCGTCCTCATCGAAGCAGTGTCTGTAGAACACCTCGGCAGCGTCCACAACCATTTCCAGCTCTTCAAACTTGCTGGCAATCTCGAACCGCTGATCAGGACTGTTCGGGTCGGACATGAGGGCTAAAACACAGTGATGGGAGTGGGGCGACTACCTTCAATGGGCTGCTCAAGGTAAAAAACACATCTCCAAGAATCTGCTCGAATCATGACGACACCTGCGTATTCAAGATTTTAGCCAGGATGAGTGCCTGTCGCCTACGATCGTACTGTTGGATCCACTTGGCATTGCCTATTGGAAGACTCCCCGATGCGTGGCGCTGCAGCAGCGTGGCCAGGATGGAGGCCGTTCCTTCAGCATCATCGGGCAGTACTGTCCAACACGCATCATACCCGCTCAATGCGTTGCGAACCTCGCCCTCTGGCGCCAGCGCAAGAATGGGTCTTCGGGTACCCATATACTCATGCAGCTTGCCGGTGGATATCATGTGCTCCCCCTTCTGGTGCCCGACGATCATCCACAGCACATCAGCGTTCATCAATTCGCTGACAGATTCGGCGTGCGTGACGTAACCACTAAAGCTGACAATGTCGGTCAAGCCAAGCTTCTCAACGAGAGCCCGCTTTTCCTCTGGAAAAAGTCCAACGAATCGCAGTTCCAAGATGTCGGCCAGGCGCGGATCACGCTGCTTGAGGATGGCGACGGCCCGGAGCATGGTATCGGGCTGCTGGGCATCATAGAACATGCCTGAATACGTGAGCCGCAAACGAGAGCCTGTTTCCTTGGCAAATTCCGGTACATCATCCGGATCAAATCCCTGCGGAAGTACACATGCTTTATGTCCGGGATGACGCTGCTCGAGCAGGTCTGCAATGCTCTTGTTGATGGTCAAAACAGCAGATGCTCCGCCGATTACGGAACGCTCTTGTCGCTGGTGCCAGCCCTTGTGCAGCGGCGTAGGATAGCGATGGCGTGGGTTGTCGATCCAGTCATCCCGATAGTCCACAACATGGGGTACATCAAGATACTCGGCCAATGCACCACCGACCCGAAGCGAAGTGTATGGTGGCGCACTCGATAGAACCAGATCAACCGCAGCCCCATCGGAAACCTGATTGAACGCGCGGCGAGCGTGTGACATCCAACCCCTCTTGTTATCGGGTAGGAAAAAGAAGCCTGTCAACCATGTGAACAGCTTCCTTTTGCGCTCGGAAGGCATACGCACGGCCCCCCGCTTTCCACGAATCCGGGTAGGATCCAGAGAACGTGTTCTGATGATGCGCACACCTGCCGCTTCAACCTCGTCCAGTAACGTCTGATCAAAGGCGAAATAGGAACCCGGCTCAACAGTCAGAACGGTGACGTCCCATCCATTCTGAGGCAAATACTTGGCCCACTTGGCTACCCGCTGCACACCAGAACCTCCGAGTGGCGGAAAATAATACGCCACGATCACGACGTGTTGTCGTCCGGCTTCGGGTATGTCACCGGTATCGGGTATGTCACCGGCGTTACTCACCGGAATGATGCGATTTCTTCAAGTTTCTTACGCTCGATGTCCGGTACTTGCGCATCGTGCGCAGCGTGGCCAACCACGAGCAGAATGACCGCCCGCTCATTACTGGGACGCCCCAGTGCTTCATTCAGGAAACCCATCGGACTGGGAGTATGAGTCAAGGTGCTCAGTCCCGCTTGATGCAATGCTGCAATCAGCATTCCGGTTGCGATACCCACCGACTCCTGGACGTAGTAATTCTTTGAGCGCTCGCCTTCGGAGGACAGGTCATAGTTTCTCGCGAAGATGGCAATGAGCCAGGGCGCTGTTTCCAGGAAAGGTTTGTGCGCGTCAGTTGCGAACGGGCGAAGGGCTTCCAACCATTCATCACTCGCCCGACCTCCATAGAAAGCTGCCTCCTCCTCCTCCGCTGCTTCCCGGATTGACCTTTTCACATCTGGATCAGATATGGCAGCGAAGTGCCATGGCTGTTTGTGAGCTCCTGAGGGCGCCGTGCCCGCAGCCAGAATACAGGATTCTATCACCGAACGCTCAACCGGTGTCGACTCGAATTCACGGATGGTCCGGCGACCGTCAAGGAGGTTATGGAATGCTTCTGCGCGCAGTTTCATCTCGTCCTGCGTCAGCGAGAGTGGATGAGAGAAAGGAATAAAGGCCTGTTCAGTCGTCATAGTCGAATGAGCTCCGTGCCAAGCGTATTAAGAATGGTACAACCACCAGCATGTAGCTGAACCATGTTTTCTATGCGGATGCCGAATTGGCCAGGTAGATAGACACCTGGTTCAAGGGTGATGATACACTCCTCAACCAACGATTGCTGATTGCGTCGCGAGACGGACGGCGATTCATGGATTTCCAGTCCAACACCATGCCCCAGACTGTGGCTGAATGCGCTACCGTAACCTCTTCTTGTGAGTTCATCGCGGGCAATACCATCCAGCTTTTCGCCCGTCAGACCAGCATGTGCCAGCTCTTGTGAGCGCAACAGTGCTGAGCGCACTGCCTCATACGCCTCAAGAAATTCCTTGCCAGTACCTCCGAAACTGACCGTCCGCGTCATATCCGAATGATAGCCTTCAACTACACAGCCAAAATCGAGCAGAACGACATCGCCCCTGCGCAGTGTTCTTTCACCGGGTCGTGCGTGCGGCAGGGATGCGTTTTCCGAGAAGGCCACGATCGTGTCAAAGGCCGCCCCCGAGGCGCCCATGGTGCGCTGTCGGTATTCAATTTCCGCGGCGATATCATTCTCGGAAATACCCTCCTCCAATCGAGCAAGCACATCTTCAAAGGTAGCCTCGGTAATGGCTAAAGCCCGCCGGATCAGCTCGAGTTCTGTCGGCGACTTTGAAGCGCGCAGGTAGGCTAGTTCGTCGTGAGCCTTTCGGATAGTGACACCGCTCCAAGTGTCCTTCCAGGACAGAATTTGCGACCAGGTTGCATGATCAGCCTGTAAGCGCACACCGCTAAGTTCATTCACTTGCAGTATCTGCCATATGTGGCTGCCCGGTAAGCCACTCCCGATATGCACATCTACGTCGGGGCTCTCATGGGCCACCTGAGCGGTGTAGCGACCATCGGTGATGAGCGTTTCGCCACCAGTCCACAGTACCAACAGCCCACTGGAACCTGAAAAACCGGTCAGCCAGCGAATGTCGGGGAGATGACTGATGACGAGTCCTTCCCCATTACCCAACTCGAGGCGATCCCTAAGCTGATTGCATCGTTCCGGATACGTTGCTGACATGAGCGTCAGCGCCGCGTGGAATAATTCGGCGCCTCTTTCGTGATCGCAATGTTGTGTGGGTGGCTTTCAACAAACGAGGAAGCTGAAATCCGCACAAACTGGGCATCTGTCCGAAGTTGATCGACTGAATGGCAACCGCAATATCCCATGGCACTTCGCAGCCCGCCCATCATCTGATAGACGACCTCATGCAGGGTACCCCCGTAAGGCACGCGGCCTTCTATACCTTCGGGGACGAGCTTTTTGATGTCATCCTCAACGTCCTGAAAGTAGCGATCCTTACTTCCTGCCTCCATCGCTCCGAGAGAACCCATCCCACGGTAACTCTTGTACTTGCGGCCCTCCAGTAGAATAGTCTCTCCGGGACTTTCTTCTACGCGGGCGAACAAGCCACCGATCATGACACTCTGGGCACCCGCAGAAAGCGCCTTGGGAATCTCACCGGTCTGCTTGATGCCTCCATCCGCAATAATCGGAATACCTTTTGAAGCGGCAGCCTGAGCACATTCCATCACAGCAGAAAGCTGTGGTACACCAACACCGGCCACAATTCGGGTCGTACAAATCGATCCGGGGCCGATACCTACTTTCACACAGTCAGCCCCAGCTTCAATCAGATCAAGGGTGGCTTCGGCTGTGGCAACGTTTCCGGCCACAATATCCAGATCGGGGTAGGCATCCTTTACGCGGCGGACCGCCAGCAACACGCCTTCGCTGTGCCCATGAGCTGTATCGACCGTAATGAAATCCACTCCGGCCGACACCAACGCTTCGACGCGATCGAGCGCATCCAGCGTCACACCGACGGCAGCGCCAACACGAAGACGGCCATGCTCATCCTTGCAGGCAATGGGAAACTGCTTCTTCTTCTGAATGTCTTTGAACGTGATGAGGCCGGTCAGATGCCCCGTATCGTTGACGACAGGTAGCTTCTCAATCTTGTTGGCCTGCAACAAAGCCTCTGCTTCTTCCAGGGTGGTACCGACGGGTGCCGTAATCAGTGGCGCCGTCGTCATGATCTCTTCCAGCAGTTGAGATCCGTCCAGTTGAAAGCGAAGATCCCGGTTGGTGACGATGCCAACCAGCAGTCCCTCTTCGGTAATTACGGGAATGCCACCGATAGAGTAGCGTGCCATCATTGCTCTGGCATCCGCCACTGTGTTTTCAGCGGTGAGCGTGATGGGATCCATGATCATGCCGCTTTCCGAGCGCTTTACGCGGCGCACTTCAGCTGCCTGCTGCTCGATGGACATGTTTTTGTGCAAAACGCCAACGCCCCCTTCGCGAGCCATGGCAATGGCCATATCCGACTCGGTCACCGTATCCATGGCCGCCGAAATAAGCGGAACGTTGAGCTGGATCCGTTTTGTGAGCCGAGTGGCGGTTGAGACATCTCGTGGCATGACCGAGGAACGCGCTGGTACCAAAAGCACGTCGTCATACGTCAGACCTTCTCCCCGAAACTTGGGATTGTTCAGATGAGCGTCGGTAGGCTGCATGTCTGCGTTGCGGTTTGAGGAGTGAATTAAAGTTTTACGTGACGATAAAGCGTGGACACCTCCTTTCGAGAGAGTCGTCTCCATTTGCCTTTGCGGATACCTTTTGTCGTCAAGCCTGCATATCGAACCCGATCCAGCTGAGCGACCTCGTTGTCCAATGCTTCGACCATACGTCGAACCTGACGATTACGGCCTTCGTGGATAGCCATTACGAGCACCTGCTGATCGCCTTCCATGTAGAAAACCTTGTCAGCTTTCGCTTCTCCATCTTCCAGCTTTATTCCGCGCTTCAGCTCGCCCAGCTGTTCCTCGGTGACAGGCTTCTTGGTCTGGATCAGATACTGCTTGTCCACGCCATAGCTGGGGTGCATGAGTCGATGAGCCAGATCGCCGTCATTTGTCAGAAGCAGGGCTCCCGTCGTGTGTCGATCGAGTCGACCAACTGGGAAAAGGCCCAGCGCACCGAATTCCTCCGACGGAAGAAGATCCATAACTGACCGACGGCCTTTCTCATCGCTCGTGGTCGTGATGGTATCCTTAGGCTTGTTTAGCAGGATATATTCTCGGTCAGCGGGCACGATGCGCTTTCCATTGACCATCACCCGGTCTGTTCGCGTCACTTTCGTACCCATTTGGGTGACGACTTCCCCATTGACCTTAACCAGCCCCTGACCAATCATTTCATCGGCCTCGCGTCGGGAGCAGGTGCCCGTACTTGCAATGAAGCGATTCAGGCGAACGGGTTGATTGAGGTCCAGTACCGGCGTAGCGGGCCCTTTCGGTTGGGCGGACCTGTGGCGCGTATTTCCTCTGGTGCGATTCTTTCCAGGGCCTCGCCGGTTAATCGGTCTCTTTGCCATCCTGTGGGTCTTGATCTTGAGATTCCGGGCCAACGTCCCGATTGCCCTCTAGTTCGCCCTCCGCTAAATCTCCTTGGTCGACTTCTGCCTCTTTGTCTGCATGCAAGAGGGGCAATTGAACAGCCGTGGTCATGAGTAATTTCGCTTTCTCCTTTTGGAAGGCTGGGTCATCGAGGATGGATTCAAGTTCGCGCAAGTTTGGGAGTTCGTCCAGCGACTGAAGTCCAAACAGCTCCAGGAATCGCTCTGTTGTGCCGTAGAGCAGCGGGCGACCTACCCGCTCGGACCGACCAACTACATCAATCAGGCCGAATTCAAGCAGTTTGCGGATGGCATAGTCGCAATCAACTCCACGCACGAATTCAAGCTCAGACCGTGAAACAGGCTGTCGGTACGATAATATGGCGAGTGACTCCATCAGTGTTCTGGAGAGTTTCCTCTGCCTATCAGTCACAAACAGCGCTTTCAGAAAGGGAGCCAACGATTTCTGGGTCGCGAATCGATACCCTCCTCCCCAACGCTCTATGGCATAAGGGCGCTCGGTCTCCAGCAGGCGATGATTTATTCGTTCTACTGCATCATCTACTTCTGAGGGATCCGGAACATCCAATCCTGTTGCTTCGGCCCAGGACTTGGCAATGGTCTTTGCCCCGATTGGCTCTTCTGCCGCAAACACAAGCGCCTCAACCGCTGCGTCAAAGTCCGGTGTCATGTCAGGAATATTGATTGGTGGCTCCATCAGGATGCAGAATCTTCGTTGGTGGGGGGCGTTTCTGTTTCCGCTGATTCAGGCTGTCTTTCGTTGCCCGATGATACGCTGTCAGCACGGAGCTGAATCTCAAAGTCGCTGGCATCACCTGACAAAAAGATATCAATATCGCCCATTCGTGCCATCTCCAACACGGCTAAAAACGTTGCAATCACGAATGGTTTGCTACGACCTACGGCCATATCGACAAAGGAGTGCCGCATTCCGTTGCCGATGGCTGATCGCAGAAATGTCTGCTGCTCTTCAACCGTGAACGACTCTACTTCAACGGCATGGACGGGTTCATCCGGAGCCGCAGTCAACACACGCCTGAGAGCCGTGATGAGATCAAAAACGGTGGCTTCAACCAGTTCCTCGTCAGGCTCCGAAAGGGTGTCCTCTACAGCAGACGCAGCGCCCCTTGTGAATTGTTTGGCTCGCTCTTCCCACTGTTCCTCCAATCGGTCGGAAGCCTCTTTGAACCGAACATACTCAAGAAGTCGCTCGACCAATTCCGCGCGAGGATCGATGGGTTCGCCTTCTTCGCCCACAAGCTGAGAAGGCAGCAACATCCGCGTTTTGATGTTAATAAGAACCGCAGCCATGTACAGAAAGTCCCCGACCCCGTCCAGGTCGACTTCCTCCATGTAGGACACGTACTCAAGGAATTCGTCCGCAATATGCGCGATTGGAATGTCATGGATATCCAGCTCATCTCTTCTGATGAAGAAGAGCAGCAGGTCCAGGGGACCTTCAAACTGCTGAAGCCGGATCTTATACATCCCTACCCTTGTGTCTTACGATCTCTGAACCAGCGCGCTGTTTCGACCAGGCCTTCGCGCACATCCCGGCTTGGGTGCCAGTTCAGAGATTGCTTGGTTCTCTCATAAGATAGCACGGACCGTCTCTGTTCGCCGGGCTTTCCTGGACCATATTCTGTGGGCATCTCCGGGGCCAATTCGTCACGCAACGTTTCGAAGAGTAACACGACATCCGTTTCAACGGAAGTGCCTACGTTGAAAATGCCGGATCCGCGGTAATCAAGGGCAGCAATATTCGCTGCAACAACGTCTCTGACATGAACATAGTCGCGCGTTTGGCGGCCATCTCCATTGATGACAGGCTGCTTTCCATCGAGCATACGCTCGCAGAAGATGGCCACAACACCCGCCTCTCCGTGAGGGTTCTGTCTTGGACCGTACACGTTCCCATAGCGCAGAGCCACATACTCGATACCGTGGGTGTCCTCATAGAAGAAGAGGTACTTCTCCGAGCAGAGCTTGGTAATACCGTAGGGTGAAAGGGGCTGAAGCGGATGTTCTTCGGTCTGCGGAGCAAATTCAGGCTCTCCGTAAATGGCTCCACCTGATGAGGAGAAGATGACCTTCTTCAATCCATTCTCCCGTCCAGCTTCCATCAGATTAAGCAACCCACCTACATTGACATCGGCATCATAACGCGGGTCCGAAACGGAGCGACGTACATCCATCTGGGCAGCCAGATGGTACATGAGTTCGAATCGGTGTTCGGCCCACAATTCGCGGACCCGGTCATCCCGAATATCCATCTCGTGCAAGGTGGCTCCTTTCGGAACCTGCTCGCGATAACCACCGCTGAGATCGTCAATTACATGAACGTCGTGACCGTGCTCCAATAGCGAGTCACACACGTGGGATCCAATAAATCCGGCGCCGCCGGTCACGAGTACCTTCATTGCATTCTAGGAAGTGTTCAGTTAGGTAAAAGACGGACATCAAAAAAACGGGACTCGTCCAGCAGTCTACGCGCAACATCCTGGATATCGTCAATCGTGGTCGACTCAACGAGCTCAAGAATTTCATCCAGCGAATAGTAACGAGCATAATACAGTTCCTGGCGCCCAATGCGCATCATTCTGGAAGACATGTTTTCCAGTCCCAACATAATGCCTCCTTTCGCCTGACTCTTTGCGCGCTGTAACTCCGTTTTGGTAATTGGGCGGCCTATCAAACGATCAAACTCACGTCGGATCAACTTGAAGGATCGGTCGACCTTGGAGGCATCGGTACCCATGTACACACCGATATCTCCCGTGTCCGAGTGCAGGTTTACAAAGGAATAGATGTTATAGCAGTAACCGTACTTCTCCCGAATATTCTGATTCAGTCGTGAGGACATCCCTCCGCCAAGAATCGTGTTCAATACCGAAAGTGCTACGCGCTCTTGATCATGCACATGCAGTCCCCTGCCACCCAGGATCAGGTGCGCTTGCTGCATGGTCTTTGTCGACTCAACAGAAGCCGGTGCTTGCACCGGCGGCTTCTCACGGTCAGTGGTGCCAGACCCTGTCGAAAGCGTGTTGTCTACCAGTTTTTGAACCAGCTTCACCACACGATCGTGCTTGACATGACCGGCAACTGAGATCACAATGCGATCTGCCGTGTAGTGCCTTCCCAGGAAGTCTACCAGGTCCTGTCGGCCAAACGAACGTACGGATGACTCGTTGCCGATGACCGGTCGTCCCATGGCGTGGCGGCCATACAGGGCTTGGTCGAACAGATCGAAGACGTATTCGTCAGGGGTATCCTCGTACATCTTCATTTCTTCGACGACCACATCCTTCTCACGCTCCAGCTCCCGTTCGGGAAAAACTGGATTCACAATGAGATCAAGGACCGTGTCCAGCGCTCTGGGCATATGCTCATCCAGGCAGCGCGCATAGAAACACGTGTATTCTTTGGATGTGAACGCATTCAGATAGCCGCCCACATTCTCCATGCGTTGGGCAATGTGGTGCATCCTACGGTTGGTCGTGCCTTTGAACACCATATGCTCAATGAAATGGCACATACCAGCTTCTGAGGACGATTCATCACGACTTCCGACATCAACCCACGCGCCAACCGAAACGCTGCGAACAGAAGGAATTTCTTCCGTTACGATGCGAATGCCACTCGGAAGGGTTGTTTTCTGGAACTGGAAGGACATAGTGCGTCACACTCTGGATCAATACAGACTCCCCCACTTGAGGAGGCGATCAGCAAGAAAAGCCATCAACGGCCTTCTGTTTCATGCTAAGACTTCTGATCGTTCAGGGATAAAAAAA
>JAURNP010000049.1 GCA_030830105.1 Rhodothermales bacterium
ATGACAGCCTGGTAATTTGGATAGGGCTCGTCTATCAGTCGAGCAAGCACGCGTGACGCTCCGAAGTCAAAACCTGCGTAGCCACTGTCCACGGTCAGGGTACATTCATCATCGGTGGCGACTTTTGCAGCCAGGGAAACAGCCTTTTCCGGGACGATGAAATCCATGTCCTCAGTAGCACCCAGGTTGTCCAGTTGCAGTTTTACGAGGCGGTGGCCATCTGTCGCTACCGCTTTGCCGGAATCGCGCCCAATCTGGAAATAGATACCCATCATGGCTGGGCGCAGGGCGTCTCGGCTGACAGCGAAACTGGTCTTGTTGATGGCCCGCTTGAGCAGAGCACCGTCTGTCTGGACGGAAACGGAATCGCTCAGTTCTGGAAGGGCCGGGTAATCGGCGCCATCGTGTCCGACCATTTTGTAGTGACCCTTGTCTGTATCGAGTACCACGTTGAAGTCGGTATCCGCAGAAAAGCGGACGGGTACATTTGGCAAGGCGCGCAATGTGTCGATCAGGCGCTTGGCCGGAACGGCTACGCGAGAGGGTCCCTCTACCTCGACGGCTACGTCGATTTTCTGGACAATGGATATCTCCAGGTCGGTAGCGCTTAGGCGCAACTTGCCACCATCTTCCTCGAAGAGGATACACTCCAGGATGGGGAGAGTGCTTTTGGTGGGGACAGCCCCGGAAACAGTTTGGAGGGCCTTGAGAAGTTCAGCGCTCGACGCGGCGAATTTCATGATGCTTACCGACAGTTTTAAGGATGCCCGAAGATACCAATATAGCGGCAGAGTATGCTACCGCATTTCCGCAATTTAGCGGCTTCTCAAATCGATCTTGTTAGAGATCTCCTCGATGATTTCTGCAAACTTAGGATCGGTCTCCATCTGATTCTCCACGCTCATGTTGGCATGGATAACCGTTGAGTGGTCGCGACCACCAAAATGAAGACCGATAGTTTTCAATGAGTGCTGCGTCAGTCGCTTGCAGAAATACATGGCCACCTGGCGCGCCTGGACGACCTCGCGCTTGCGGGTCTTGGCGCGAACCAAGTCTTCTTCGATCCCAAAATATCCGCAAACCAGACGCTGGATTTGCTCAATTGTCAGGGTTACCCGCGTATCCGTTATCAGGTCGCGCAACACGTCCTTGGCCAGTGACAGGTCCACCTCGCGCTTGTGTAGCGTGCCATGGGCCAGCAGGCGGATAAGTGCCCCTTCCAGCTCTCGGATGTTCGATTTGATATTGTGAGCGATGAATTCGAAGATGTCATCCGAGATGTCGATCCCGTCCTCCACGGCCTTGCGCCTGAGGATAGCCATGCGGGTCTCGAATTCGGGAGACTGCAGATCTGCCGAGAGGCCCCACTGGAAACGCGAAAGCAGTCGCTCTTCTATTCCTTTGATATCCCGAGGTGGGCGATCGGCCGAGAGCACGATCTGCTTGCCGCTCTGATGCAAAGCGTTGAAGATGTGGAAGAACTCTTCCTGGGTCTTCTCTTTACCCGAGAAAAATTGGACATCATCGATCACCAGCAGATCAATCTGACGGTAGAAGAGCGAGAAGTCGCTGACCCGATTGTTCTGGATGGCCTGCACGAATTCGTTCGTGAATCGCTCACTTGAAACATAAAGGATGGTTGCATCCGGCCGGTTGGCATGTAAGTAGTTGCCAATGGCCTGGATGAGGTGGGTTTTTCCAAGTCCCACGCCTCCATAGAGCAGAAACGGGTTGAAACTGGTACCTCCCGGCTGTTGCGAAATAGCCAGGGAAGCTGAGCGGGCAAGGCGGTTGCAGTCGCCCTCGATGAAGCGATCGAAGGTGTAATTCGGATTGAGATGACTTTCAACCTGGACTTTCTGGATGCCCGGAATCACAAACGGGTTGGAGATGCCGGTATGAGCCGTAGTTGGTTGCGCCAAGCCAAATCCACCCGGAGGTGCGTGTGGTCGTCCGTAACCGGTGTTGGCCGAGGGCACATCTGCGGAAGGGCCATGGGCTCGGCCTGATGCAGGAAGGGGCTGCGGCTCGTTGGCCGGCTGCCGAGCAGGCAATTTCATGACGGTCCCGTCGAAGCCTGCTTCTTGATCATCCTGCTCGATCACCACATCGTAGAAAAGCCGTCCCTCGGATCCGAGAACGTTCGTGATGGTCTTTCGCAGCAATCCAAAATAGTGTTCTTCCAGCCACTCGAAGTAGAAGCGACTGGGCAATTGGACCGTCAATTTCATGAGCGTGCCCTCTTTCTCCAGTCGCAGCGGTTTCAGGGGGGAAAACCACGTACGAAAGCTCTGACGACTCACGTTGTCTCGGATGATCTCGAGACATTCTTTCCAGACTGATTCGGCTGTCTGCGACATGGTTGCTTGCGTGTAGAATGCGACCGGCAAGTCTAGCCGGGATCCGCATCCGTAAGAGGGTCCAACTGCCCGATAATTCGCTGCTAGTGGCGAAGGAGGCCGGGAAAGACTCCACGAAGCCTGTACCCGGTTATGAACGTGTTTTTCACATTACTAATCAGGCAACAGTCTTTGCTGTTAAAAACGGACGTATCTCACAAATCGTGGGAGGTGGTCGGACCAGAGCGGGAACGATTGCTGGGTAATTTCTTGTAAAACAAGGGCTTACGTGATTAATCAAGTGGTAGCGATCACGGGTGGAGATCGCCGGTTGTTTCGCGAGAAGCAGAAATGTGCCTCCCCCCAAGCTTCCTTAGGAGAAATACACATGTTGTCAACATTTGAGCTACAGCTCTTAGCAGACCGGAACGAGTGGATTGATGGGCCGAATCCGCCCTGATACCGCATAACGGCGCACAACGGGAGCGACCGGGTGGGAAACACACTCGATACTTCAGAAACAACGGGTCTCGATGGTAACCATCGACCCCCCAATATTCAAGGAAGTGGCGGGGGATTTCACACAAGGCGGCCCTGCTATTCGGCTCGCCTTATTGGACACGAATTGGCAGGAACGCAAAACCCGCCTTCACACGCTTTTCGGCAACGATAGCCCCCCCATGTCGTTGCGCGGTGCTGGGAGGAGTCCGTATCTTAACCATTCTGTATCCGATTCTCCATCGACACAGATCCTGACGTCTGACTGATCCCATCATACGGGCGCCGACATGATCTCGATTGACATCCGATCCCTCAAGGAGGGGTTCCAGTTTCTGGAATTCTCGCCCACCACCGAAGAGCTTCTTCCCGAAGAGGCCAGCGGCGGAGAAGGAGAGGAACGTGCTATCCCAACATTTCGGGAAGTGCAGGTCGAGCTCCAGGTAACCGTGGACGGCGAACAGTTTTTGATCCGAGTGTTCGCGCAGGCCATCGCCGAGTTGACCTGTGATCGGACGCTCGAACCGTTTGATAAGGCGGTCCGGGGGAAGTACTTCGTGTGCTTCATGCCAGAGTCGATGATGGATAAGGATGCAAAGAAAGATTCGGTTCTGCCCTTGCCCAAGGACAGCAACAAAATCGATCTAACTGACATAGTGAGGGATTCGCTCATGCTGGCCGTGCCTGTTCGCAAGATCGCACCCGGCGCCGAGGAACTGGACCTACCCACCACGTTCGGGGAAGCTACCGAGGAGGACATTGATCCTCGTTGGAAAGGCCTTGAACAACTACGGTCCTCTTCGGAAGAGTCTCCCGAGTAACCCAACCTCGAGTACCTACTCGCATTCGTAACAGGTAGCATCATGGCTAACCCGAGACGTAAACATTCGAAAGCTCGCACACGTCAGCGTCGCTCGGTCTATTACAACCGTCTGAGCGCGCCTACGACAATGGAATGCCCGAACTGCGGCGAGACAAAATTGATGCACCGCGCATGCCCGACCTGCGGTCACTACCGCGGTCGTGCCGTGGTTGACCGCGAAAACGCAGGCTGATTCAGCTCCGGGAAGTGCTATGTGCCCGTGAGGCACAGCTGGCGTTTTAATTCCCGGTTATGCAATCACGGCGTTACCGGTACTCTGCGCTTCCCATCGTATCTTTGGTCGCTGCAGGTCTTCCGGCCTGAGCGTCCACTCCCGCGAACGCAGTCCAACCATTGTTCATGCCTACCCGAATAGCAGTAGATGCCATGGGAGGCGACCATTCCCCCGAGGTCGTCGTCGAAGGTGCGGCAATGGCGCTGGCCCCGAATAGCCGGGATCTGGCATTACTGTTGACGGGCCCGCAGGAGCGGATTGCTCCTCTCGTCCAACAACTCTCCGATTCCGATCGTGCGCGCATCACGATTGCCGATGCCCCTGAAGTGATCGAGATGGATGAGTCCCCGGCGACCGCCATCAAAACAAAAACCGCCTCCTCCATTCACATCGGAATGGGCTTGTGCAAGGCAGGCGAGGCGGATGGATTCGTTTCAGCAGGCAACACGGGCGCTGTAATGGCAGGCGGTCTGTTTATTCTTGGTCGTCTTCCAGGAATTGCCCGCCCGAGCGTTATTGGATATTTCCCCACCCTCAAGGGCACCTGTATTTTGGTTGACGTGGGAACGAATGTCGATTGCAAAGCGGAGCACATCGTTCAGTTCGGCCGGATGGGAGCCATCTATGCTCAGGAAGTCCTCGGCGCGGAAAACGCATCGGTCGGGTTGCTGAACGTGGGAGAGGAGCCGGGCAAAGGGAATGAGCTGGCCAAGGAAGCCTACAAGGCATTGAATCAGGCAGAAGGCCTGAACTTCATCGGCAATATTGAAGGACGCGACGTCATGGCTCATGCGGCTGATGTCGTCGTCTGCGACGGCTTCACGGGCAATGTGCTGCTCAAGTTTGCCGAGAGCGTTGCCGGGATCTTGCCGAAGATGATTGGCGCCGAGATGATGCGTCTGCAGATGCCGCCCGATGAGCAGGCCATCGTGGGCAAGGCACTCCAGGGTGTCCGTGCGCGATTTGATTACAAAGAGTTTGGCGGCATGCCGCTCCTGGGCGTCGATGGGACCGTACTCATCGGCCACGGTGGCTCCGATGCCACGGCCGTCAAGAACATGATTCTTGCAGCCGAAACGATGATTTCCCACAAGGTCTCTGAACGCATTGCTGCTTCGGTGCAACCGTGATACGCAACTGCATGATTTCGGCTGGTCACAAGACCAGACCGTGTGACTGATCGGGCTCGCAAACCGTGGCCCAGAACCACAAGACATCCGCACCCTCATGGAACAACGTCGTGCTGCCATCACCGCCGTCGGGCACTATTTGCCTGAAGAGCGGATGACCAACGCAGATCTCGAAAAGCTCGTCGATACGTCGGACGAATGGATTCGGACACGTACCGGAATTCGGGAACGTCGTATCCTGCGCGATCCTGCAAAGGCTACCTCGTACATGGCTTCCGAGGCCGCCAAAGAGCTACTCCAGAAGCGAAATCTGGATCCGACGGAGATTGATCTCATTATCGTGGCAACCGTCACCCCGGATATGTTTTTTCCGGCTACGGCGTGTCTGGTGGCTGCCGAGATTGGGGCGGTCAACGCGTGGGCCTATGATATCTCCGCCGCATGCTCGGGCTTCCTCTTCGCCCTCTCCACCGGAACGCGCTTCATCGAGTCGGGCAAGCACGAGAAAGTACTCGTCATCGGCGCCGACAAGATGAGTACGATCGTGGACTACACCGACCGCACGACATGCGTGCTCTTCGGAGACGGCGCCGCATGTGTGTTGCTGGAGCCGGATACGGAGGGCTTCGGCGTCATGGATTCCATAGAGCATTCCGACGGGAGCCAATGGTCGGCTCTGTGTATGCTCGGTGGTGGAAGCCTGAATCCATCATCGCCCATTACGTTGGAAAAAAAGTGGCACTATCTCCATCAGGAAGGACAGCCTGTCTTCAAGGCCGCCGTCAAGGGGATGGCAGATGTAGCCGCTGAACTGGTGGAGCGCAACGGCCTTACTGGAGACGATATCCGGTACCTGGTTCCGCACCAGGCCAACCTGCGAATCATCGACGCCACGGCTCGACGTATGGGAATTACCATGGACAAGGTCATGCTCAACATTGAGCGTTACGGAAACACGACAGCCGGCACAATTCCGCTCTGCCTCTCGGATTGGGAATCCGATCTGCGTCGTGGCGACAATATTGTCCTGGCCGCCTTCGGCGGTGGTTTCACGTGGGGAGCTGCGTGGCTGAGGTGGGCCTACGACGGGAATTCCGTCCGAGGGTAATCCTGCGTTTCGGTCGGCGCCGCCGAGCGAAACGAGATCTGCCACAGGCCTGCGCCGCAGTGCCGGTGGTCTCTACGAATAGAGATTGACATCAACATGAACGCATTTCTGTTTCCCGGTCAGGGGTCTCAGTTCGTCGGTATGGCGAAAGACCTCTACGAAGAGAACGAAGCCGCACGTAGTGTGCTCGATCGGGCGAATACTGTACTGGAGTTGGACCTTACGGCCATCATGTTCGGTTGCGGCGACGACTCACAGGCAGAGGCTGACAAGGAGCGTCTGACTCAGACTCAGAACACGCAGCCGGCTCTGTTCGCGCATTCCATGGCGGTCATGTCGGCCCTGCCGTCGAGCGCCTCGAAACCATCCATGGTTGCCGGGCACAGCCTCGGTGAGTACAGCGCACTGGCTGCGGCCGGAGCCATCTCTTTCGAGGAAGGGCTTCGAATTGTGCGGCTGCGTGGCGAGCTGATGGCCAAGGCCGGCGATATTCGACCCGGCTCCATGGCGGCTATCCTTGGGATGGAAGATGCCGATGTGGAAGCCGTTTGCAAAGATGCCAGCGGTGATGGCATTGTTCAACCGGCCAACTTCAATTCGCCAGGTCAGATCGTAATTTCGGGTGACGTGGAGGCCATTGACCGCGCCGTCGCCTTGGCGCAAGAGCGCGGAGCACGACGTGCGTTGAAGCTTCCCGTTTCGGGTGCCTTCCATTCTCCACTCATGGACTTCGCACGCGATGGGTTGGCCGAAGGACTGGCAACCCTGGATATCCGCACTCCGTCGTGTCCGGTATATTTGAACGTCACGGCGGCTCCTACAACTGACCCGTCCGTCATTCGTAAACGCTTGGTCGAGCAGCTGACCTCCCCGGTACGCTGGGCGCAATGCCTGTCGGCCATGCACACTGACGGAGCAACCAAATTCATAGAAGTGGGCGCCGGCAAGGTGCTTTCTGGTCTGGTAAAACGCACCTTGGGTCGCGGCGTCGAAACGATGTCCTTCTCCAATGCAGCCGATATCACCGCCCGCTGACATATTTTCTGAAGATCAATCTGACTCCTTTGACATGAGCAATCGTTTTTCTGACAAGAATGTCCTCGTCACGGGTGGTACCCGCGGAATCGGCCGTGCCATCGTGGAGCGTTTTGCCGCCGAAGGCGCGAACGTAGCGTTTACCTATCGCAGCTCGTCGGAGGAAGCCGATAATCTGGTCGCGGAGCTGACGCAGGCAGGCCATACAGCCAAGGCGTTTCAGGCTGACGCTGCTGACTTCGCCGCCGCCGAGGCAGCCGTCGGCGAAGTCATCGCAGATTGGGGATCGATGGATGTGATTGTCAACAACGCTGGTGTCACGCGCGACAACTTGATGCTTCGCATGAGCGAAGAGGATTTTGACGCCGTTGTGGGCACAAATCTCAAGAGCGTCTTCAATTACTCCAAGGCGGCCTACCGCCAGATGATGCGCCAGCGAGGTGGCCGCATCGTCAACCTCTCGTCCGTCGTGGGCGTTATGGGCAATGCGGGCCAGACGAACTACGCGGCTTCCAAAGCAGGTATCATCGGATTCTCGAAGAGTCTCGCCAAAGAGCTGGGAGCGCGTGGCGTAACGGTCAACGTGGTAGCGCCGGGCTACGTAGAAACCGACATGACCAGCACCATCTCAGAAGCGGCTCGTGAAGCGATGCTGGGTTCTGTTCCTGCTGGCCGTCCGGCGTCTCCTGCCGATATTGCAGCCGCCGTGCTGTTCCTTGCCTCCGATGAGGCCTCGTATATTACCGGCCACGTGCTTCACGTGGACGGCGGATTGGCCATGTAGGCCCTGCAACCGAACCTGATCAACCCTTTCTGTATGTCTGAAGGCCCCAAACGGAGCTATATCACCGGGATCGACCTTACTTCTCGAGCGCAAGCTGAGCGCGCCGAGGCCCGGACAACCGATTCGTTCACCGAGCCAGAGCCGCCGCTTCCCGCGGCCTCGGTAGATACGCTACCCGACAAGTTGCGCGAAGCCGTGCAGTCCATCGGTTGGTCGAAACTGATGCCGGTGCAGGAGAAGGCTGTTCCTTATCTGCTGGATGGGCGGGACATGATTGTTCAGTCCCGAACCGGTTCTGGCAAGACGGGTGGCTTTTTGCTGCCACTTTTCAATCTGCTGGACGAAGACCTGAAGGCGGCGCAAGCACTGGTCCTTTCACCGACCCGTGAACTGGCACGGCAGATCCACGAGGAGTTCGACAAGCTCAGGGGAGATCACCCGTTCACGAGTGTCTTGATCTACGGTGGCGTCAAATACGAGCCCCAGATCAAAGCAATCAAGAACGGCGCGCAGGTCATCATCGGTACGCCGGGCCGCATCTTGGATCATATCCAGCAGGGACGCTTGGTCCTGGATGATCTGAAGATGCTGGTTTTCGACGAAGCCGACGAGATGCTCTCCATGGGCTTCTACCCGGACATGCTCAAACTCGAACGGTATCTGCCCAAAAGCAGGCAATCATGCATGTTCAGTGCCACGATGCCCAAGCGGGTCCGATACCTGTCGAAGAAATTCCTGAATGATCCAGGATTCCTTTCGCTGAGCAGCGGAAACGTAAGCGTTGACGCTATCGAGCATCGCTACTATCGCGTGGACCGCATGGCCAAGGACCGCATCTTGGCGCGGCTGATCGAGATGGAGAATCCCGACTCGGCCATCATCTTCGCCAACACGAAGCGGGACGTCGAGTACCTGGGGCAATTCCTGCAGAACTTCGGCTACGATGCGGACAGTATCTCGGGAGACCTTTCCCAGCGTGCGCGCGAGAAAGTCATGAAGAAGATCCGTGATGGACGGCTTCGCTTCCTGGTAGCCACGGATGTGGCCGCCCGCGGAATCGACATTACAGACCTGAGCCACGTTATCCAGTACGACCTTCCCCAGGATCCGGAGTACTACGTGCACCGAGCTGGCCGTACGGCGCGTGCTGGCAAGACCGGTACGGCCATTACCCTTATCACCATCGAGGAGCAGCGTAATTTGCTGGCCCTCGGTCAGCGCTACGCGATTCCCATGAGCCAACACGACGTTCCCGACGAGAAAGATGTAGAACAGCGCGTTACCGAGCGCCTGACGGTCGTTCTCGAGTCGAACTTCCGCGACAAGTCGAATATGGAGAAGGAACGCCTTCAGCGGTTCAAGCCGCTGGTAGACGCGCTTTCGGCAGAAGAGCCTGAGTTGCTAGCCATGCTGCTCGACGATCTGTACCACGAGTCCCTGCACAAGGTGACCGAAGTGGAAGGCGATGACGCTTCCACTGAAGATGACCATCATCACAGCGAAGATCGCGGCGAGGACGGGGGCGGTGAACGCGACGGCCGGGGTCGGGGACGCAACCACAAACGGCGTAGATAATCGTCCTGTCGGATTGAGGGTACGGGGTTGCTACATTGCGGTCTCCCCATTAATTCTTTGGACACATGAACCGCTTTTTTTCTGGAGCCCTGCTGGGCTTCTGTTTCGTCTTGTCCCTGCTGACCGTCACGACGGCTTCTGCCCAGCTGTCCACAGCGGATTATGTCACCGAGTCCGACTACCGCATCTATCACCGTGACGGTACGCCTGCGACCCTTGACGATATACGTGAGGCCCTTCCAGCCGTGGATGTCGTCTTTGTTGGTGAATTGCACAACGACCCGGTTTCCCACTTCATCGAGCAGCGCGTTCCGCAGCAATTGCAGGCCGACCTGGATCGGTTGGCTGCAGAGGGTATTCCGGTAGACATCGTCTTCGAGCAGGGACTCGCCGCGGTAGGGCG
>JAURNP010000050.1 GCA_030830105.1 Rhodothermales bacterium
CACCGGAGCCATTGTGTTCGCCGGCTACGGTATTGGAGACGATGAACTGGGCTACAACGATTTCTCGGCCATGTCAGCAGCGGGCATTGACTACACGGGAAAGTGGGTCATGATGCTTGCAGACGAGCCCCTTGCGGATGCCGAAACCAGTCTGCTGCCAACAGAGGATGGCGCGCCTTCCACCTGGACTACTGGTCGGTTCAACAAGCTGCGCTCCTTTTTTGGCGCTCAAGAGGCCTCCCCTGCTGGAATTCTGATCGTCGGGGATTTGTCTCCGCGCAGTGGCTCTGTCAAGGATATGGCCATGATGCAGGCCGGAGGTGGCGATGAGGGCGTGGGAAACCTGTCCCTCAGCCCTCCGTCAGGAGAATCCCGGAGCCGCTTTCCTACCATCCTGAATGTCTCAGCAGAGCTTGCATCCATGCTCCTTGGCCGAGACGTTGCTGAGGTAAAGTCGGGAATTGATGGCACGATGACTCCGGAAGTGTTCGAAGTGGATACGGTCCTACGTGCCAAGGTATCCGACACGAATCGCGAGGTTAGCTCCGAGAACGTGGTCGCCATGATCGAAGGCGTGGATCCCGAGCTCAAAAACGAATACGTAGTCATTTCATCCCATTATGACCATGTAGGGATGCAACCGGCAGAAGGTGATGGCATCTTCAATGGAGCAGACGATGACGGATCCGGAACTGTAACCATCCTGGAAATCGCGGAGGCCTTCGCCAAGGCAAAAGAGGACGGCTTCGGACCACGTCGCAGCATCATTTTTCTGAATGTCTCCGGTGAGGAAAAGGGGCTACTTGGGTCGGCCTATTACACCGACAGTGAACCCATTGTACCACTGGAACAGACGGTTACGAATCTGAACATCGACATGATTGGACGCATTGACCCGACCCATCCTGACGAGAACACGGATTATGTGTACATCATCGGGTCAAATCTGGTGTCCCAGGAGCTGCACGACATCAACCTGCGCGCGAACGAGACGTTTGGATCGAAGGTCCAGCTGCACGAGCGGTTCAATTCCAAAGACGATCCCAATCAGTTCTACCGACGCAGCGATCACTGGAACTTCGGAAAAAACAGTATCCCGTTCATTTTCTTCTTCACCGGCACACACGACGACTATCACGGTGTCGATGATGAGCCGGACAAGATCGAATACGAGCGCATGGCCAAGATTGCGCATGTGATCTTTGCGACGGCATGGCAAGTGGCCAATCAGGATACACGTCCTGCAGTGACGGGCGAGGGATTCAACTAATCAATTCCTTCAGCCTTTCCCCAAGGGCGTCAACCTCACCTCGCTGGGTGGATCGTCAACGGAAGCGTAAATAGCTCAGACGTTGACGGCTTCGACACGCGTGATCTGAGGCACGCTTCGCTTGACGGCCTGCTCAATGCCTGCCCGCAGTGTCATGGACGACATCGGGCAGGTTTCGCAGGCACCCAGCAGCTCCAATTCAACCACACCCTCTGTGGTAATGTCCACAAGGCGTACAGAACCGCCGTCCGCTTCGAGATAAGGACGGAGCGTGTCGAGTGCTGCCTCAACTTCTCTTTGTAGTTCTGGCCCTTCGAGGACTGCCATGGGTCGGTGGTTCTGGGATGGACGCTTGGTACTCGGTTGCTCTCGGCAGGTTCGCGAGTTACTTACCGTGCAGGATATCAATTTTGCGGGTGGCCGGACGGACAGCATTTCGTTCTTCCACCGATCGGACGAGGCCTTCCGAAATACCGGAAAAGAGATTACTCGCCGAAGAAGAGGAATCTGTCACAATAGGCGTACCGTCGTCAGCATTCTCACGGATGGCCTGAACCAGCGGGAGCTCGCCCAGAAATGGAACGTCCAATTCTTCGGCAAGTGCACGTGCACCCCCCTGCCCGAACAGGTAGTACTTGTTCTCAGGAAGCTCGGGCGGCGTGAAATAGGCCATATTTTCGACGATTCCTAGAACGGGGACGTTTACCTGTTCGAACATCGACACGCCCTTGCGCGCGTCGGCCAGAGCGACCCGCTGCGGCGTCGAGACAATCACAGCCCCATTGATCGGAACCGTTTGCACGATCGTCAGCTGGATATCACCTGTTCCTGGCGGCAAGTCCATGATGAGAAAGTCCAGCGTACCCCACTCCGTATCACCAAGAAACTGACGAACAGCGCTGGTCACCATCGGACCCCTCCAGATGACCGCCTTATCCTGATCGACCAGGAATCCCATTGAAAGGAGTTTGACACCATACTTCTCCACCGGAAGAATGCGACGGTGTTCATTGACGCGTGGCTTGGCATTCTCCACACCAAACATCGTCGGTACGGACGGACCGTATATGTCGACATCAACCAGTCCTACATCATACCCTTGCTGTGCCAAGGAAACAGCCAGGTTGCTGGCTACCGTGCTCTTGCCCACGCCACCCTTTCCAGAAGCCACAGCAATAATGTTCGCAATACCATCGCCGGGAGCTGATCCCGCCTCCTGACCATCAATTGACAGATCGGCGCCAAGCCCGATCATCTCGCTGTCGGAGGAAACATCCACCTGCACCGTCTCACCCAATGCTTCTTTCAATGCCTGACGGCAAGCTTCCGGAGCCTCGGATGCGAATACATGCGTTGGGTCTTCAAGCCAAAGCGTGAATCGAACGCGGCCATCCGATACCTGCAATTCCCGGATCCATCCGAGACGAACCAGATCCTTGCCGCTGACCGGATCGACGACCGAGCGAAGGGCGTCGAGAACAGAAGAAAACGTGGGCTGCGACATATCGGTATGGTCCGGTGAAGAGGGAGGATACTCCTAGAGTCTGACCGCGTAGCGGTTCCGGATTCGGAGCATCTCAACCGGATTTTCTGAAATGGCGAATCGCGACGCCTTGACGGACTCCGAAAGGAGAAACGAAGAGCGTATGGGCATCCAGCTTTTCCATGGCAAGGCGCAGGATTTCCACGCCCGCGGCAAAAACGTCTTCGCGTCCCTTTCCGTGACGCGGAATAAGGGTCAGAACCTCTTCGCGCGTCATGGCCAAGAGCCGCTCGCTCCACTCAGTAACATCCGCCTTGGTCAAGTGGCTGCTTCGTGGCATATCTCGCATCGAATCGCTGCCGTAATGAACCAAGGAGAGGATAACAGCCGTACCCGACGCCCCTACGCAGACATCGCTCGGTTGAGCAAAAGCCAGTGCCTTATCCATCATGGCCTTGAAATCGCGGCCAGCATTCTCGATTTCTGTCACCGAGGGAGGCTGAGATGAGAAATGTCTTTCCATCATGCGAACACTTCCCATATCCAGACTGGTCGCAAAATGGGGCGTTGCATGTCCCTTTTTTCCCTGAACAAATTCCGTTGATCCACCTCCAACATCGATCACGGTCAGCTGGGTCTCGGAGTCCAGTCCATCCCAATGGCTATCAAATCCATCCAGACCGGCCATGGCACCCTCGAACGTTGTCCGGGCCTCTTCCTCGCCGCTCAGAATCGTGAGCTCCGAGCCTGTTACTTCCCGGACAATGGCCCGGATTTCGTCGGCATTTGCGGCATCACGTGAGGCGCTGGTTCCTGTGACGATGACCTTCTCCACCTCCCAAGGCGCCATTTCCTGCATGTGATACTCCAGGACCGAGCGCAGACGACCCAGGGCGGCCGTGCCCACGCGCCGCGACGCATCGACACCTTCTCCCAGGCGAACGAAGCCAGAAGCGCCATGCAGATCCTGCATGGCGCCATCTTTCCAACCCGCTACAAACAACAGGGCCGTATTTGTACCAATATCGATGGTTGCTATCCGCTTTTCCATATCCTGGAAGCCGTGTTTACTGTAGCGTTCCGCACCAGGCGAAATCAGAAATGCGATTAAGGCTCAAGGTGCCGGTTCAACCCAGACACTCCACCACGCTCCTTCTTCCGATTCCTGAATAACTCGCAAGCTCCAGGAATCAAATTCGGTTCGCATGAGGGGTGCATCCGTAACGAGAAGCCCGGCCAGCCCGATGGTCCCTCCCGGTCGCAGGCGCGTCACCAGGTGCGGAACCATCCAGCGAAGCACTTCCCGATTGATGTTGGCGATAATAACATCGTAGCGTGAATCAGAAACGTAGTCTTCCAGATCGGCACCGTCACTGAGAAAGACCCTGAATTCTTCGGCCGTTCCATTCAGCTTGGCATTCTCTGAGGCATTCTCAATGCAAATCGGATCATTGTCATAGGCGTCAGCTTTTTGAGCACCCAACATCAGGGCTGCCAGAGCCAGGACACCCGTTCCTGTTCCGGCATCGAGCACAAAATGACCCTCAGAAACCTGGTCCGGAAGGGCAGCCAGGAGGAGTCGGGTACTCTCGTGATGACCCGTTCCGAAAGACATCTTCGGATCAATCAGGATATCTTGGACACCCTCAATCGCCGGCGCCTCATTCCAGGTAGGGCGTACCCTGAAAGGACCGGCCAGAATTGGTTGAATCGACTTCTCCCACTCCTCGTTCCAGTTCCGATCGGCAATGGACCTCTCCTCTATTGGGACGCCGACCAGCCCATCCCGAGCTGACACCAACAGAGCTCGTATCGCGTCAGCTTGAGCACCCTCTGCGTAGACGGTCATCTGATTGTCTTCCTGCAGAAAACCGGAGACGGCTTCGTGATCCACCCAGGCAACCAGCTCATCCTGCGCATCTGGAGGACAGGGAAAAAGAAACGCAGTGGTGGACATGAAATGAGGTGTTGGGGATCAGGAATCGGCGGTGAATATAGCGATTCCCCAATCCTCGGGATATTCCGGTACCTCTTCTCCAAAACTGTCCCAGGAAATACTTCCATCGGTAGTAAACCGAGCCCGGTATGATACGGGAGGCAAGGTCAGCTCCACCCGGGCACGTCGATAAGAGTCATCGCCACCCGCCGGATACGTCGTATCCCATTCCATAAGCCAGAGCGTCTCGTCTGAGGACAAGTCCTCGAGCCATCCATAATCGAAATTGGTCGAGGAAGTTACTTCGCCCAGAGCCATCAACACCACGTCCGTCGTGTCCGATAGCGTGAAATCCGTTGTAACGTCAGCGGTGTTACCAAGCCGGGTGGACCGCACCAGGAAGCGGGAAGAATCAATGCTTCCAAGCATGCTGCCCCGCATCACAGGCTGATCCGGCTCGGGAGCCGGGCGCTCGATAGTCTCGGTCTGGACGTTGGCTGACGCCAATTGATCGGGATCCAGCGGGAAGACAACAAGTCCCCATCGCTCCGGATCACGCGGCTGACCTCGATTGAACCCAGCGAATGAATGTGATCCATCCGTTTTGAATGAAGCGAGGTAACTGCCTGGACCCAATCGCAGGATGGCCTTGGCCAATCGGTTATCCGAGTCGCCTCCAGCGGGAGAAGTCTCGTCGTAAGTCATTTCCCAGATCTTGCCTTCCCCATCGCGTTCTATCCAGCCCCAATCATACCGCTGGTTACGACCAGCCATCTCACCCATGGCATACAGGATGACGTCGAGTGAGTCCTCCAGGGTAATTCGAGTCTGTCGCAGTTCTCCATCACCCAGGCCCAGATGCTCTACAATGGGTTCGCCAAAGGCCCATGGATCCACTCGACGCACTGCACTTGACCCGATCGGATCCACTCGGAATATGAATCCTTCTGGTTGCCACGGTGGGTTTTCCGACCAAGACCCTTTATGATGTCCCGGTTCGAATTCAATTTCGTAGACCCCACCATCTAGTTCAATGGTCGCATCGAGAATGTGATTGATCCGACTTCCACCCGTAGGCTCTGCTTCTTCTGAGTCCACCGACCAGACCACCTCACCATCGGGAATTGTCTTGACGGTGATATCATCGCAACCCCCATTACAACGCGTGAATCCCCCGTATGCCCTGAGTAACGAGGCACCAGAGGCCAGAATCATGAGACGCTGTTCGGATCCTCTTTCACGCAGTCCCACTTGGAAGAGAGATGTCTCGCCGCCCACGGTTTTCATTCGCCTATCTGAATTGATATCCACCGTGCCATCCGGAGCCCGCAAATCCAGATACCAGAAATCTTTGTAGTTGGTCCAATGGGGCTTCAAGCCGAAAGTAGACCCGCCTTTGTATGAGCTGTTATCCGGACCGAGCGTGGAAAAGTGTACGGCATAGTCGCCTGCTTCAAGCCTAACGGAATCCTGAACCAGGGCTCTGACTCCTTCCCGCTGAACGTTGTCCACCCAGGTTCGCCAGACAACCTCGCCTGTTTTGCCACTCAGGATCCAAGCCACAACGGCCAAATCAGAACCCGCGCGTTCATCCTCAAAAGAAACTTCCCCAACGATGTCGATCGTTGCCGGCGTAAATACTTCGAAATACTTCGACGTCAGCTGCCTCTCTTTCAAATCAGACAACGTGACGAATCCTTCGCCCGCAGGAGAAGATGTCATGCGCCACACGACTAGTATGCCTACCGCAAGCAGCAGAAAAAGCTGAAACCGACGCAGACCTTTTTTTCGCATGAGCTGGGAGGCTGGGATTCGACGATGTATTCAATCGACGATGTATTCAATCGATGACGTATTCATCGATTTCAAAATACGCCGGCAAGAATTGTTGGGGACGTACAGTAATGGGCGTTGCGACACCGCGACTTGCCGTGCGGCGCACGCCTTTGCGCTGAATACGGGTACCCGCCAGCGAAGTTACCAAACTGGACCGATCGATTCCTCATCAGAAGTAAATCAGAGAACTGTCCTGAGATTTCCACCAGACGATCATCACCCGCCCCTTCTGAATACCCGGCTGTGTACATTATGACCGCCCAGAACATCCGATCCACGGTCTATTGACCTGGTGATGCGCCGGTGTAACAAAGCCCGACGCATTCAGGTACAACGGCCCATCGATACCCTGCTCCCTTCGGGCATGTCAGAATCCACGCCAACCACATCCCCCATGTCCGTAACCAAGCGGATCATGTCCGTCCGAGGCTCTTTGATCCTCTACGGCGTGTTTGTTGTAGCCGCGTGGCTGGCAAGCATGGGATACCATTTCCAGCAATGGAGTGCGCAGGAGCCGGCCAGCACCACCGTGTACCTGCTTTACGCCGCGGTTACAACGGCCGGGTTCACCGGGTGGTGGTATCTGATTCGCCAGATCCAGGGATTCAAGGAGACCTCGCCTGCTCGCAAGCTCTGGACGCTCCTTATCGAAGGTGGCGTTCTTATGGTGATTGCTGGGACCGTGACCCGTTTCGGACGCATCTCGGCGCCGGGCCTTGACCTGGGAATCGGCTTTGATCTCGATACCGGTGTCGCACTGACGTTCCCAACCATCGTGAAAATGGGGATCGTTTCCCTCGCGCTGGTCACGTTCAGCTTCTTGCTGCTCCAACGTCTTCGTTCCCTGATCCTGGTCAAGCGATCCCGCTCGAGTGAGCGCAATTGGAAACTGCTCCTGGGACTGATGATTATTTCTTCGGCTACCACGCTGTTCATGCAGCCAGGGGCCGAACAGAATGAATGGCAGAACGTGGCCTTGGTGATTGTGGCAGTACTTATGGTAGTCAATGCGTTTCGACTATCGTGGATTGTCTTCCTGAATTTCAAAGAGAAGCTGGCAACGTTGGGTCTGATCCTCCTCCTGGGTCTGTTCATACTGTTCTCCCTTGGAACGGGCTTTGAGGCAAACTTCGGTATGGTCCCACGCGGCCTGGAATTTCTGGAGAACTACTTCATGCCGCTGGCTACTTTCGCCCAGCAGACTGCCGTATTCGGGATGATCTACTGCCTGACGTCCTTCCTCTCGCTCCTTTTCCACTTGCCGACTTCGGGAGACTTTGAACAGCGCGCTGGAGAACGAGCCACCATGCACACATTGGCCGCACTCGTCGGCCAGGTTTTTGATGCCGATCGCCTGTTCGCCACTATTGCCGCCTCACCGGTTGAAGCCGGTTCTGCCGACGCTTCCTGGTTGGTCATGCCAGATCCGGATACCGGGACGCTTCGACAGCATATCGTTGCGGCACATAATCTTTCACCAGATCAGATCGAGCAGTTTATGGACTGCTCCGAGCTCGTGGATATCCTTTCTGAGGACACTGACGGTTTCTTGATCCGTGAAGCCGCCGCCGACCATCGGCTGAACGTACACACGGGAGATCGGCTGGGAAGCCTGTTCGTTGTTCCACTGGTTGCACGTGATGAGCGGATCGGTGCCCTTTTTGCCACCAAGTCTGTCGTGAATGGCTTTGAGCGCGACGACATTGAAACCATCAGCATTTTTGCTGCTCAGGCCAGTGTGGCCATCGACAACGCGCGTTTATTCGAGCAGCAGGTGGAGAAAGAGCGGCTATCACGCGAATTGTCCATTGCTCGGGAGGTGCAACGCAAGCTGCTCCCCCAACAGGCGCCCACACTGAGGGGTACCAGTATGGCCGCCTCCAGTGTTCCGGCTCAGGAAGTGGGTGGCGACTATTACGACTTCGTCCAGCTCGGAGATGAGCGGTACGGGGTAATCATCGCAGATGTATCAGGAAAGGGTACTTCGGCTGCGTTTTACATGGCTGAAATGCAGGGAATCTTCCAGTCCGTGAGTAGACTGGCCTCGTCGCCGTCCGAATTCCTGCATCACGCCAATCTGGCCCTGGCACAGAGCCTGGACCGCAACGTCTTCATTTCAGCTATCTATGGCATCCTGGATCTGAAGAAGGAAACCTTCACCATCGCCCGCGCGGGTCACTGTCCGGCAGCCGCCGTGCGTCTTGGTGGTGAAAGTCGCCTGATCCGCACACCGGGGCTGGGGCTCGGCCTCGACCGTGGCGACCTTTTCAGGAAGAGCCTGGTCGAAGAGCACATTGATTTGGCTCCGGGTGACGTATTCGTGCTGTACACAGACGGTGTTGTGGAGAGTCGCGACAGCTCCGGCGAGGAATATGGCTATGATCGATTGCTGGAAATCGTGGACGAGTACCGCCATGATGACGCTGAAGGAATCCACGCTGCCATCCTCCGGGACCTGCGTCGTTTCCTAAGCGCAGAAGATTATGATGACGACATGACACTGGTCGTTCTCAAGTGGCATGGGCTGCCTCTGGAGATACTGACTGGGTCCGAGGACGTACTAACAGAATCGACCTGACACCCTATCTTTGACGCACTTCTTATCGGAAGACCCCATCAATAACGCCTATTCGAACCCATGAGCAATTTTTCTGTCGGATTCAGAAGTAGCGGCGCTGTGCAGATTCTAGATCTGCAAGGCGAACTCGATGCCCATACCGCGGCCGAGCTTGAGGCAGCTATCCAGAAGTGCCAAAAAGACAATCGGGTACATATTCTCGTCAACGGTGCCAACCTGATGTACATCTCGAGCGCCGGTCTCGGTGTCTTCATGGCCTACATCGAAGAGGTTCGAGAAAGCGGTGGTGACATCAAGATTGCCGCGCTCCAGCCGAAGGTCTTCAACGTATTTGATCTGCTCGGCTTCCCGATGCTCTTCGATATTATTGAAACCGAAGAGGGCGCTGTTGCAAAGTTTTCAGCCCCTACCTCTGACTGATACCTGATCATTCATTTCAGTGGCATCTTCGACACACACATTGACCATTCCGAGCTCTACGCGCTTCCTCGAGGACGTGCGGGAATTCGTCTCGACGCATGCGGCCACCGCAGGCTTCGATGAGATGGAAGTCGAAAAGCTGAAAATGGCCGTAGATGAGGCGTGTACCAACGTAATTGAGCATGCTTACGCCGGACAGAGCGAGCAGCCCGTTGACATCGCAATCATCTTGAATCGGGACAAACTGGTCATCCGGATTCGAGATAAAGGCCAGACGTTCAATCAGCAGGCTTACAGGGAGCCAGATCTCATCAAGTATGCCAAAACGCGCAAATCGGGTGGCTTCGGGGTCCACATCATGCGCAAATTGATGGATGAGGTCTCGTACAAGACCACTGGCGGCTACAATGAATGCTGCATGGTGAAGTACCGGCAGTAGAGGCCAGCACCAAGAAGGACCAGGTCAGACCTTCTTGGCCTAATTGGGACGCATCCCGACATACATGGAAGCAATCCCGAACGTCAGTCGCTTGGCCCAGCACTGGGAAAAGCCCGCTTCCTTCATCCAGCCCAAGAATTCCTCTCCCTCAGGAAAGACGGCAATGGACTCTGGCAGATAGGTATACGCTGCGGAATCACCCGAGATGAGGCGACCGATCCCAGGCAGGATGAACTTGCCATAAAAGGCATAAAGCTGCTTGATCGGGAAAGCTGTCGGCCGGCTGAATTCAAGAACAACGAGTTTCCCACCGGGACGAAGTACCCGGCATATCTGGCGCAGACCTTCACCCAGGTCTTCAAAATTCCGGACGCCAAAAGCGACCGTGGCCACATCAAACTGACAATCCGAGAAGGGCAGCTTCTCCGCGTCCCCGTTCTCCAGGGAAACCTTTTCGTTCAGGGACCCCTTGCGCACTTTATTGCGCCCCACTTCGAGCATCTCGTTGGAGATATCTACTCCAATCACTTTGGGTACACCTTTTCGCGCTGCCATGAGTGCCAGATCGGCTGTGCCCGTAGCCACATCCAGCAGACGCCTAGGCTGAACATCGAGGACCTCGCGCATGACCACGCGCCGCCACTGCTGGTCAATGCCTCCGCTCAAAATGCGATTCAGGAGGTCATATCGCGGCGCGATGCTGTCAAACATGCGCTCGATGTGGGGCTTTTTGCCCTCAACAATACCAATAGGAGGAATCTCCGACACGGATCTTGACGCTTCGTTCAGTTCTTCGAAAGGGTTCAGTTCAGAAGGGTCGTAAGACCCAGCAACTCAAAATTGATGCTTTTCTTGCGGGAATACACGTTGCGGGATGGCGTGAGGCGAATCTGGTTGTCGATCAGTCCAACCATCACATTGGCATGCCCATCGATCAATGCCTCAACCGCAGCAACTCCAAGACGGCTCGCCAATACGCGATCACGCGCCGTAGGTGATCCGCCACGCTGGGTATGGCCCAGAATGCACACGCGAAGGTCGATGTTCGCAAAAGTATCATCCTGACGCAGTTCGCTGGCTATCTGCGTAGCACCACCAAGCTCGTCCCCTTCAGCTACGACCACGATGGAAGAGCGATGTTGTTGGGACATCAAGGAATGGATATGCGATTTGATCTTCTTGATATCTGTCAGGGTCTCTGGGATGAGTACCATCTCTGCACCCCCGCCAATACCGGAGTTGAGTGCGATAAAGCCAGCATCTCGACCCATCACCTCCACAAGAAACAAGCGGTCATGGGCATCTGCCGTGTCCCGGATCTTGTCAATGTTCTCGATCGCCGTGTTCAGCGCTGTATCGAACCCAATGGTTTCGTCCGTACCAAAAAGGTCGTTGTCGATGGTACCGGGACAGCCGACCAAGGGGATTTTATGCTCCTCGAAGAAGATGGCAGCGCCAGCCAGCGTACCATCTCCTCCTATCGCAACCAATCCATCAATACCCTGGGCTCGGAGGTTATCCGCTGCCAACTGACGTCCTTCAGGCGTCCGAAACTGATCCGAGCGCGCGCTTTTTAGAATCGTTCCTCCGTTCTGGATGATGTTCGAGACGGAAGAATTATCCATGGGCACGAAGTCTCCTTCAATCATACCCTGGTAGCCACGACGAATACCGACGACTTTCTTTCCGGATGTAATGGCTTTTCGCGTAGCGGCGCGAAGACAAGCATTCATTCCCGGTGCGTCACCGCCCGAGGTGAAGATGCCTATGGTCTGGATCGAGTCCAATGTGTTCTCCTAGATTCTGAATGAGAGCGTTAATGCAAAAAGAGCCCTCGCGTTCGACAGATCGGTTGAAAATACCACGAAACGATCGATCAAGCGTTACGCCATTATTGCCTGTGCATCGTAGAATTCCGCACCGGATGCAGCAGGCTCCGAATGATGCGATTCGTATCTTCGGAATCTGCCTCACACACGCGCCATGTCAGCACCCCACCCAAATCATTTCCCTCCCTATCTCGTCCGTCTTGAAGACGGAACCGAGATTGCAGTTGATCCGGGCAAACTCAAGGAGTCCGGAACGACGTTGACCCATGTTCGCGGTCCACACTACTTGCTGATGCGAGGCGGGCGAAGTATTCCGGTCATCATTCAGGCCCACGATCGACGCACGCTCACAGTCAGCCATCTGGCCAACAATGCGACGGTTGTGGTCGCAGACCACCGTGACCAGTTGCTCGCCGAATGGGGCGCTGATGAAGGAGTTGCCGGTAAAGAAAGCCGAGTTGAGTCGCCTATGCCAGGCTTAGTGCTGACAGTCAAGGTTTCCGAGGGTGATGTGGTCGAGCAAGGAGACGCGTTGCTCGTGCTGGAAGCCATGAAGATGGAAAACGATATCAAGGCCCAGTTCGGTGGAACCGTTTCAGCCGTACATGTCAAACCCGGGGATGCTGTTGGAAAAAGCGCTCTCCTCATCGAATTCGAATAGCCTGTGATCTTTTTTCTGACCGGTGCCACTGGGTTTCTGGGCTCGAACATCGCGCGCGTCCTCCTGGAAGCTGGACACCAGGTCCGCGCCATCCGCCGAAGCAGTTCGAAAATGGATTTGATCGGCAAACATGCCGATGAAATCACATGGATTGAAGGCGATGTCCTCGACCCAGAATCCCTCGAAGAAGGCATGCAAAGCGCTCACGCAGTCGTTCATGCTGCTGCGTTTCTTGGGTTCGAGGGAAAGAAGAGCGAAGAGCAACTCATGGCTGTGAATGTCGGCGGTACGGCCAACGTCGTCGATGCAGCCATCCTGGCTGGTATCAAGCGAATCGTTCACGTTTCCTCCGTTGCAGCACTTGGACGTTCTGAAACTGATAATGGATGTCGGGACGAGTCGAGTGAATGGAGTGATTCCCCCATGAATACCGGGTATGCGCTATCGAAGCACCTGGCTGAGATGGAAATCCATCGTGGAATCGCCATGGGAATAGATGCCGTGATGGTCAATCCTTCCCTGGTTATGGGTGTGGGACGGCCGTCAGAAAACACCATGCAGATTGCAGATCGCCTGGTAAAAGGCGGTATTCCATTCGTGCCAAAGGGAGGTACCAATGTCGTTGACGTCAGGGATGTCGCGGTAGCCTGCATGCGCGCATTTGAAAGTGGCAAGACCGGAGAGCGCTATATCCTGGCGGGCTACAACCTCATGTGGGAAGATATTCTGGCAACAATGAGCTCCAATCTGGGCGTGAAGCCTCCGACAAGGACGCTTCCCACCTGGATCATGATGAGCGCAGCGGCGCTGTTTGAATTTGGCGCTTTCTTGGCTCGTCGTCGTGGTGTAATAACGCGCGAGACCATTCGCCTTTCCATGTCAATTTCCTGCTACGACAACGCTCGATCCGTGCAAGAGCTGGGTTGCACCTACCGGCCATTTGCGGAAACGGCACAGTGGATCGCTGAAGAGTATCGAGCCCTGGAAGGGTAATACATGAATCGCTTTTTCAGTACTCAGGTAATCGCTACGCTGGTAATTGTGTGGGCCCTTTGTGGACCTACCGGCTGCAGCTCACCCCCTGCCTCCCCGGGAGCCTCGGTGCTGACCAGCTTCGAGGCGCTCAACCTGATCGTGACTCCCATTGCTCGTGACATAGAGGTGCAGTCCTTGTTACGGGAAGGCGTCTCTCCACACGCCTATGCACCGCGGCCGTCTGAGATGGTGGCCTTACGCAGGGCGAACCTGGTGGTTTACGCCCATCCATACGTGGATGGATGGATGACTGGACTTGGGGCGGCATCAGATGTGGCCTTGTTCAGGGACCCAACCCGGATGCGCGTGAGTGATACGACCGTAGATACCGAGCACCACGAGGATGCTCATGGTGAAAATGCAGATCCTCACCGCTGGAATGATCCTCGAGCCGTCATCGAGGCGCTTCCTGCCCTCACATCAGCCCTGTGTGACGTCTTTTCGGACAATTGTCCAGCAATGCGGAGACGAGCGGCTGTGTTCGCATCCAGCCTCTCGGTGTTGGCTGACTCCCTACATAACATGGCGCGTGCCAGTGCGCATGCGGGCCACTGCGTGGTGACAGCGCAACCTTTTATGGACCAGTTTCTTTCACGCTTCGATATTCCCTTTGTCGGTCCGCTATCGGTCTCTGCGGATGTCGAGCCCTCTCCTGCGTCCTTGTCGCGGGTGATTCGCGAGGCGAATGAACGTGGGTGTCATCGACTTATCGTTCAGTCGGCGCTGGAAAACAGGTTGGAGTATCGCCTGGCAGAGGAACAAGGGTGGGAAGTCGTAGAGGTGGATCCACTGGGGTGGGGCGCCTCGACCTATCAGCATTATCTTACGAACTTGTTCACCGTCGCAATCGGCCAAGAACAAGCTCCGGTTGCTCCTCTATCTGACTCCCCCGTCCCGACGCCATGATCCAGGTCGAAAACCTCTCCGTTGTGACCTCAGGTAGGGTCATCCTTCAGGATGTGGAATTCACCCTACCCAAAGGGAGCTTCCTGGCTGTAATCGGCCCGAATGGAGGTGGCAAATCAACGCTGATCAGGACCTTGCTGGGCCTGCAAGCACACGAGGGTTCTGTAGTCGTTGAGCCAAAGGAAGCACCTATCGGATACGTTCCACAGATCAAGACGTTGGACCGGAGCTTTCCCGCACTCACCGAAGAACTTGTAGCTACAGCTCTCAAGCGTCGCTGGCCATGGCGCGTTGATGCAGCGTGCGAAGACATTGTCAGCGGAGCCTTGCACTCTGTTGGAGCTGCCCATCTCATGGGTCAGTCCATTAGAAGTCTGTCCGGTGGTGAGTTGCAACGTGTGTATCTCGCTCGCGCCATGATTTCCACTCCATCCATTCTCGTCCTGGATGAACCGTCTGCCGGTGTGGATGTGGCCGGGGCTGCGGATATGCTTGAATGCGTGGAACGATTCCGAAGCGAACATAATGCTACGGTCGTCATGGTCACACACGACTGGGATGTCGCCTATCACCATGCCTCTCATGCTCTCGTGCTCAATCGCGAGTTGATCAGTTATGGACCGGCTCAAGAGGCCATCAACGAGGAGGTAGTGCGGCAAGCATTCGGACACGAGGGACACGCACACGACGTGTTCGGCGGAGGACACTCTCATGATTGAGGTGCTATTCCAACCTTTCATGCTTCGGGCGCTGGTCGCAGGACTGCTTCTTTCGGCCTTGGCCGGCTACTATGGCGTGTTTGTCGTCCAGCGACGCCTCTCTTTCCTGGGTGCTGGTTTGGGACATGCAGCGTTTGGAGGGATCGCGCTCGGCCTGCTTCTGGGTATCCAGCCGTTGTGGGTCGCCATCCCATTCACGCTTCTGGTTGCAGTCGGTATAGCCTGGATTCGGGATCATACCCGGTTGGCAGCGGATACCGCCATCGGCATCTTCTTCTCGATCAGTGTGGCTCTGGGAATCCTGTTCCTCTCTCTCGCATCGGGCAGGAACGCCGATGCATTTTCCTACTTGTTCGGCTCCCTGTTGTCCGTGACCATGGCAGACATCTGGGTCAGCCTCGTACTGGTCGGAGCCGGTGCCGCCACGTTGCCGCGGCTCTGGGGTGACTGGGCTTACGCCACGTTTGATGATGAGGCTGCGCGCGTGAGTGGAAAGCCCACTCGGTCCCACGACATGCTGCTCATTGCCATGCTGGCCGCCACGATCGTGGTCTCGCTGAAAGTCGTGGGGATTCTGCTTGTCGCAGCCTGGGTGGTCGTTCCGGCTGCAACAGCTCGCTTGCTGGCGTCCACTTTTGGCGGTATGACCAGAATCGCGGTCCTGTTGGCCATGGTTTCGACGGTACTGGGCCTAGTTCTCTCCGTGGTATTCGACGTTCCAACTGGCGCCATGATCGTCCTCGTTCAGGCAGGTATGTTCCTGCTGGCGATGGGACTTGCCCGATC
>JAURNP010000051.1 GCA_030830105.1 Rhodothermales bacterium
CGACATGTATGACATGTCTACCTGGTCAGTGCCACTGGCCTTCAATCTTCAAGGAGCTGCCTGGACAGAGCAGGCCGTCCGCGTTTCTACGCGAGCGGTTTCGAAAGCACCAGTACGTGAATCCGGTGTTACAAATCCGGAAGCCCGGTATGGATACGTCATGGACTGGCGTCAGCGGCATGCACCCAAGGCGCTTGGTATGATGTGGGAGGCAGGTTACGATGTCCGATCTGCGCATCGCACGCTGGGCGTTGGTGACAAGAATTACCCGGTTGGATCCATCATCGTCCTGAATGGTCGCAATCGGGATCGCATGGATCACGTTGCAACCGATATGCAACGAATTGCTGCCGAAGCCGGCGTTCAGATTGAGGGATATGATGACAGCCGCATGGATCGGGGCATGGATTTGGCTTCGGCCGATGCGCGGGTAATTGAAGAGCCACGTGTTGTGCTCATGCTCGACAGTCCGTTCAGCTCGGAAACAGCCGGCCAGATCTGGTACCTGTTCGATCAGCGTATTGAATGGGGCATTGATCGTGTGCGCGGCAATAACTTCAGATCCCTGGACCTGGATGAAGTGGACGTGCTCATCTTTCCTGCGGGCAATGTCAGCTCCATGCTGGATTCGGTCCAGACAGCACGCGTCAGCCAGTGGATTCGACAAGGGGGTACTTTGATCGGCTCTGAGAGCGCTGCGACCTATCTGACGGGAGAGCGCACTGGATTGGCGTCTGCCAAACTCGTTGAAATGGAGCGGGATGAGGACGACGAGCCGGCAGTCGATGAACGCGTCTATACCCGCTATGAGGATCGGCGCGACTCATCCAATGTATCCCGGGTTTCGGGTTCTGCCTTCCGCGCTATTCTGGACAACTCCCATCCGCTGGCAGCTGGAATGCCGGACAAAATGTACACGTTGAAGTTTGGTACGCAGGCATTCAAGCCATCGCGTTCCATCCATACGGTGGGACATTACGATCGCGATGCGGACAAACTGCTGGCATCAGGCTTCGCTTCTCAGGAAAACCGCGAAAAGCTGGCAGGAAACATGTTTGCGGGCGTACAAGAAATGGGATCGGGGAAGGTGATTTTCTTGCTGGACAAGACCCAGTACCGCATGTTCTGGCTTGGGTCCACACGATTGCTGGTGAACAGTATCATGCTGATGCACGGTATGTAGTCGCGGCAACCTCCGTAGAACCTTTCAATTCATCATGCTGCCTTACTCCATCAAGGAAGGACTAGCCGGATTCCGGCGCGCATCGTTCTCGTCGGTAGCCGCGACGAGTGCAATGACGGTGGCGCTGGTCATGGTAGGACTGTTTGCCATCGTGACCTGGCAAGCACGTGGCGTGTCCGAGTGGCTGAAGCAACGAGTTGGGGAAGTGGAGATGTTTCTGGACGATTCGTCGGCGGAGATAGCCGAATCGCTCTACGAGAGGACACGAGCCACTCCCGGTGTTGCACGGGCTGAATACATCAGCAAGGAACGGGCCCAGGAGATTTTCAAGGAGGAGTTTGGCGAGGAAGCAGGCATTTTCTTTGAGGGAGCTTTCCTTCCGGCCTCGATCCGCGTAACCGTTGAGCCTGACTACATCAATACGGATAGTCTGAATGCGCTGGTGGCCGAGTTTGCCAGCTGGAATCGGGTAGACGAGGTCGTTTATAACCGACCTCTTTTGGCGAAAGTACAGGACAATCTCCGCCTCCTGTCACTGATCGGCATTTCCATCGGTGCTCTGGTGCTTTTAGCCTCCATGTTTTTGGTAGCCAACACCATTCGCTTGGCCATCTATGCTCGCCGCTTGATGATCCGGACCATGAAATTGGTGGGTGCGACTGACGGTTTCATCCGGAAGCCGTTCATCGTTGAAGGCATCCTGCAGGGGCTGATTTCTTCCCTACTGGCGCTTTTCATCCTGTGGGTAATCCACGAAGTCGCGCTGGCCTTTGTACCCCAGCTTCCGGGGCTTCCGTGGTCGGATACCTTGCTCTTTGCCGGGATTCTTGTCGGAGCCGGTTTCTTGTTGGGATGGATGGGATCCGAGAGCGCCGTGCGCAAATTCCTGAAACAGGTCTCACTGCATTAAGGCCAACTATACGAATCCGGAACGCTTCCTCGTTGTCCGGCCGCATGCTTGCCCATCTAGCCCCAGACCTACTCGGTCGGGATGATCCCCACTATCCGCAGCGGGCCGCCGGAGCCGCCTTCAATCTTCATGGGTAGCGCGATAACCGTTGCGCCGGTTTCGGGAAGGCGATCAAGGTTGGCCACGTTCTCGAAGGCGGGAATATTCTGGCCAAAGAGGATTTGGTGGCTCTCGAACAAGGACGTCTGGCCGTAGTCAATACTCGGTGTGTCGATCCCTACCGCTTTGATGTCGCGCGTATCCACGAGCCACCGAGCGGCTTCTGGATGAATCCCGGGGAAGTGAAGGAGAGAGACTGCGTCTTGTCCACGCTCGGCCGTGCCCATGTACGCTTCCCGGTCGGGCCAGTACTGTCCGAACCCTGTTCGAAAGAGGAGGATTGAGCCCGCTGGGATGGCGCCATGCTCATGCTC
>JAURNP010000052.1 GCA_030830105.1 Rhodothermales bacterium
CAGGATCTGATGGGAGAAGAGCTGCTGGGCGAAGCGGGAGCAACAGTGGTCATCGAGTCCTTCATGGAAGGCGAGGAGGCCAGCTTGTTCGTGCTGACGGATGGCTCTGCATTCATTCTCTTGCCAAGCGCACAGGATCACAAGCGCATTGGCGAAGGCGATACCGGACCGAATACTGGAGGAATGGGAGCGTATGCTCCGGCGCCTGTCATGACGGATGCTCGCATCGACGAGGCCATCGAGCAGATTGTGCTGCCTACGCTTGAGGGCATGGCCGATGAGGGTCACCCGTATCAGGGCATCCTTTATGTAGGACTGATGGTCACGGCAGAGGGTCCGAAAGTGGTCGAATACAATTGCCGACTCGGTGACCCTGAAACACAGGTCGTCCTACCCCTGCTGGACTGTGATGTGGCTGCACTCTTCATGGCGCTTGGTACCGGAGCGTTGGACACCGTGGATGTAGCGATGCATGAGGGCTCGTCTGCCTGTGTCGTTATGGCATCTGAAGGATATCCCGGGGCCTACGACAAAGGCATGGCTATCTCGGGTCTCGAGCTGGCCTCCGAATTGCCCGGCACGGAGGTATTTCATGCGGGCACCAAGCTGGGTGTTTCGGGGACAATTACGTCGGGAGGTCGTGTCCTGGCTGTAAGCGGTCGCGGTGCGTCCTTGCAAGAGGCACTAGATAGAGCCTACAAGGGTGTTAAGGCCATCGGTTTCAAAGGAGCCACTTGGCGCCGGGACATTGGCCACAAGGGTCTCAACCGGGACTGAAGCCACAGGTGAGGGAGGCCTGGGCATCAAGGGAGGCATGGGCATCAAGGGGTGTATGGGCCAAGGGGTGCATGGGCTTCAAGGGTGCAGAGGCATCAAGGGGTGTAGAACCCCTTACTCGTACCGGTGAACCAGTCGATTGATAGCCTGCTCCATGTCTGCCGCACGTTGCTCTTCGTCCAGTATGGAGGCTGGCACAACCCGTTCTGAGCATCGGTAGTCGGGGAGGGGGCAACGCTCGCACGTGATGCCTACCTCCTCAACCGGCACACCTGGTGCATTCCAGAACCGAACTGCCGACCGGAACGCATCGTCCAGCTCGAAGCCCATGATGACGCACGAGTCATCCTGCTGACGTAGCTGCATGGTCCGGGACATGGCAAAAATAAACGATTCTTCGCCACCCGGCATCATACGCCCACGTTGGGCCGCCACAGTCGGGTGGGTTCGAGCGGGCAAGTCCGGGGCAGCTATATCGCGTTGGCGCTTCCGTTCCTTCAAGAGACGCATTCCAGTCCATTTGCGGCAATAGTGCTCGTTCGTAGACAAACCACGGGGTAAAGACAGACCGGAGAGATTAAGCAGCTTGGTGACATCGAAGGAATGCTCGCCTTGTTTCATGCTCAGTCGCATGAAGTAGTGGTTTTTAAGGCCAAATTCGGAATAGGCCAGCTGCCCGACGCGATAGAAAAACATTTCCGGTGTGGCGTGCAGCCGATTCATCAGATTGAGCATACCCACCGGATCGAATCGTTCGGCAGAAAAGAAGGATCGCAAACCGTCGGCGGTATCCTGTCGGTCGAGCAGCAGGGCCCCCGCGAAATAGGAAGTACGATAATTATTCAGGACCTGCTCGAACGATTCCACCTTGATCCACGAGGAGGTCGTCACACGCTGGGGGATATCCAGGACCCGTTTCCCAATCTCCTTGGCATAAATGAAGGCTCGTTGCTCAGGCAGCAGGCGCGGATTCACGAACATCCGGGTCCGCGAATCAGGAATGGTGATGGAACGAAAGGCTCGAAGTGTGTCATCAGACTCCAGGCGATGCTCGTCGATCAGGTAATTCCATTCGGTCTCCAGAAATCGGCGCAATTTGTGCTCGTCCAGTGGTCGTTCGAGGCGGAGGGTACTGGACAGGAACGTCTCCGCCGCTTCCTCGATCTCGGGGAAGTAGTTGTTATGAAGCTTCTGATAGGCCCTCAGGGCGGCGAACAGGAATTCTTCCAGGCCGACGTCATACATCTCACCGACTTCGAGGAAGGTGCGGATAAGCGCTCCAGCCCTGTCGGGGGACGTGGTTAAGAGCGAAAACAGATCCTCGGCTTGCAGGCCGAACAGCTCAAAAGGAAACTCCTGGAAAAAGCCGGATTCGAGGGAAGCCTCAAGCGTTTGCTCGGCATCAGCAGTGCCAGCGGTAACCAGATCGTCAAAGGTTGTGTCGTAACAGTCGGCCAGTGCCAACAGCTTCTCCGTCTTCGGGTACTTTTTACCCTTCTCAATTTCGGAGAGGTAAGAAATGCTGATGCCAGCCTTGGCGGCAACTTCCTTCAACGAATAGCCGTGAGACTGGCGGAGATTCTTGAGCTTGAATCCTAGGATGAATCGGAGTTTCTCTTCGTTGACGGACATGAAGCAGACTGAATATTGAAGCACTAAAAGGCATTCGCTGTCAGCGTAATTTCGCTAGAGGCGAAAGGTATGACCAAAAAAGTGCCGTTTTCAAGCCTGATTCAGTCTGGATGAGCGAAATTACGCTTGTCGTGAGAGGCGGGTAACAATAATTTTACAGTGCATTCGATACCCTGAACTGACTCAACCCTGAATCTGTCATGCGTCTGGTCCTGTTCGGCCCTCCCGGAGCCGGTAAAGGCACTCAGTCCCTGCTTCTGAAGCAGCGCTTTGGCCTGGATGTGATCTCCACAGGCAACTTGATCCGAGCTGCCATCCGAGAAGGTTCTCCGCTCGGAAAGAAGGTAGAGGCCCACGTAAACGCCGGGGGACTCGTGCCTGACGACCTGGTTCGGGACCTCGCGAATGAGTCGATGGCGCAGCACAAATTCGATCGGTTCATTCTCGACGGATATCCCCGTACGACGCGCCAGGCCGTCTGGCTGATGGAATTTCTGGACGCCTACAAGTCACCTCTCGAAGCTGTGATCAGCCTGAAAGTCTCCGATGACGTAATCGTGGATCGGTTGTCAAACCGACGCATCAACAAAGTGACGGGTGAGAGTTATCACCTGACCTATCATCCACCGCCACCGGACGTTGATCCGAAACTGATTATTCAGCGAAAGGACGATGCTCCTGAATCCGTGCTCGCGCGTCTTGAGACGTATCGGCGCGAAACACACCCTGCGGAGATGTTTTTCCGTCAAGCAGGTCTGCTGGTCGGCATCAATGGTGAGGGCGGTGTCGATGATATCTTCGAACGTGTACTCGGAAGTGTCGAACGTTTCAGTGAACTTCAGGTAGCCTGATCGTTCAAGTATTTTGGTTTTTCCCCATCGTGTTCGGGAAAGCGCTCATAGGTCTTCCCTGAAATACCTACGCCCCTGCTCTCGTGAAAAGACTGTCAGACCACATTCGTGTGCATGAGAACGCCGGGTCAACGATCCAAGTCCTTCCCTGGGACATCGATTCCGTCGTCTCGGTGCGGGGTTCGTTCCCTGCTTTCGTTGATCACGCCAAAGGAGAGGGTTTGCAGCTGGACCTTTTGGCAGCCATGCTGGACAAAGGGACTGATGGCCGATCCAAAGCGGATATTTACGATCAGCTGGAGCGTATAGGGGCGTCTATTTCCTTTTCGTCCAGTGGTGACTGTCTCGATTTCCAGGTTAGATGCCTTAGTCGTGACCTGGAGACGACCTTGGACCTCGTCAGAGAGCAGGTAGCCCAACCCGCTTTCTTGTCTGATGAACTGGATCTGGTAAAAGGACGAACAGCGGCCCACCTCGTCAGGCAGGCCAGTGATCCAGCCTACATGAGCAGGAATCGGCTCTCGAGAGAGCTCTACCCGCTCAATCATCCTTCTCACGAGCACCCGCTCTCGGATCTGACGGATCAGATCAATCAGATTTCGGTCGATCATCTCCGA
>JAURNP010000053.1 GCA_030830105.1 Rhodothermales bacterium
GGTGAACTGGTGCCAGCGCTCACCATCTGGAGCAGACCAGGAGAACGTGTCGAATGTACCTACGAATCGAAGCGTGCCGTTTCCTTCGAGGCCTCTGAGACTTTGTCCTGAAACGACAAGGCTGTTGCTTCCTCCCCCGTAAAATCCGGGACCCTGAGATAGCAACTCGAACGAACGATCGAAGTCATACTGTCCCCTATCAGGACCACCACCCAGGGATGTAATGGCCATGGCTGCTACCACTGGTGCCCGTAAGAAAAATGCAACCAGTATTGTAGCTACAAAAAGGAGTGTGCCCCTCTGGAAAAGGGATTTGGTCTTCGTTCAGAGTTTCATCGGAGTTATTCGGAGTATATAAGCGGTAGAGTGATGGAGTCACATCCCATCAATCAGATCGACACCGCATCCGAGTACTCTGACATACCGATGATTGGCTGCCCGCCCACAGCTTCGCGTAGCTGTAGCGGCAACCAATGATCTATTCCGGAGTAGAGGAGCGAGGAGTTGGAACTGGGTAGTAGGGGATATCCTCGTAGTAGAGAGTTCGTAATGATTTCCAATTTTTATAGTGGCTTCAATAATTAATGGCCGTCTTGCCCCGCTCAGGAATCCTGAGAATACCGGCCCTTAACAATCAGAGGGGCACCTGGTGATGATGCCCCTCGCGTCATTCAGCCGCCCTTGAATGATCCTTTACAATTCTACAACTGAGTAATCCGACAGCCGATTGACCACCCGTCAGAAGGTGCCGGCGCAAGACCCTTCGATGGTTCCGGGAATGAGTCTGGCCAGGCCTTGCAGATGAAATGGATCTGGCCTTGCCTGGTATTCAGCCCAGCAAAATGGTGTGCCCTCGAGACAGGCTGTTACCCACGACTCCGGAATTTCCACCACTTGTGGCGAGGGCGCTCGATACGATTCTTTTCGTGGCGCGGGATCAGCACCTCGTTGCCGCCGTGGTCCCGGGAGATGATGTAGGACTTGCTGACTAGGTCGCGCACTTTGGGCAGGGACATCTTCGTCATCTTGGCGATAGTCGTCGTGCGGAATCCCTTGCGGACCATGGTGATCACCTGCTGACGCAGCCGCGCTTCCTTCTCCTCCTTCGTCTCCTTCTCCTGCTGGCGCGATGAAATGCCAGCGCGCTCCAACCGCGCGTGGATGGCCTCTACACTCATCCCAAAAGCGTCGGCAATTTCAGCGACGCTCAGCCCTTCATCGAAGGCGGCGATGATCTGCGTGCTTTTTTGATCCGGCGTTTGCATCCCGCTAAGATACGGCAAAACCCGACACATCCGACCACTAGAAAGCAAAGAACCATTCAATTAATGCCCTTTTAGGCTCATAATTAGCATTTTGAATGTGACTTACGAAGTTACATTCAAGACACCGGAGTGACAGCTATGCTCGAAAATCGGGGTGGACTACTGCCCCCACTGCGCCACGATCGCCTTCACGTCCTCCTCCACATCAGCCTCATAACGCTTCGCGAACTCATTCCAGGTGCTGAACGTCTTGGGATCCGAACGGTCGGGAAACAGGATCCCGTTCAGATGATCGTCTTCGTGCTGGAAAGTCCCCGCTGTGATCCCTTTGACTTCCATCTCGAACGGTTCTCCGTACCGATCGAGTGCTTTCACGCGGATGTGCGGGCAACGCGGGACTTTGCCTCGCAGGTCAGGAATGGAGAGGCATCCTTCGTAGTTCAGGTAGCGTTCTTCGGTCAGGAATTCGATCTCGGGATTGACGCAGACCGTGAGATCCGCCTCGGGCTTGTACGGATAGCGCGGATTGTCTTTCACTTCGACAACGAAAATCCGTAGGGCCCGACCCACTTGAGGTGCAGCGATTCCCGCGCCATTGGCACGGCGCTTGGTGGCAATCAGGTCATCTATGAACTGCCGCATTTCGCGCGTCTGCAGTTCTTCCCTGAGGACCTCCCGGCAGCTCTCTCGCAGAACTGGATTACCGATCTGGGTGATGTCCAGGACCATGAACTCGTCAGACAGCTTTGAACGTTGCGATCTTTTCTTTCAGCGCACCAAAGTTCGCCAGAGACAGCTCTTCGGTGCGGGCCGTGATCTCCCGCTCAATGAAGGTCTGAAGCCTCTCCTTGCTTTCGATGACTTCTTCCAGACCCGTCCCGATGACAAACACATCCTCGTCACAAAAGGACATGAAATACTCCAGCGATCCTTCGCCACGGGTCAAGTGAGCCGTATGCAAGGCCCGAGCTGTCGCTTCGACATCCTTCCGGATTTCGGCTATTTCGTTGGGAGAGAGGTCCATTTCGGTAAATCATTGGTTCGCTTCCCAACAATACGACATTCTGTGCAGGACTGGCTCACGAATGAGAATGAGAAAGAGAAATGTAACCAATCCCGCTTTCGAGTCGTGAAAGCACCGGTAGGTGATTCCCCTCTTTCGCAATCATTTAGCGCGGCTATCTTGCCGTAAACCTCATCCTCCCTCCGGCTATGTACAAGACTTTTCTGCTTGCCGCAGCGCTTCTCGTTGCTCTACCTGCCTCTGCCCAGCAACATCTCCGCCCGGGTGACCGGGTCGAAGGATCTCTGACCGCAGAATCCAAAGACACCTACACGATCGACATCGAAGAGGATTTCTACCTCTACGGCTATGCCGACCAGATTACAGTTGATGTCGTTGTCACGGTCCTTGATCCTGATGGCGAGGAGGTACGAGAATTCGACAGCCCAGCTCGCGGGCCTGAGCCATTCCAGTTCTCACCTGAGATGAGCGGACGCTACACGATCGAGGTAACCTCGTTCGAAGGTGCCGAAGGCGACTATGTCATGGTGCTCGTTGCCGCTGAACCGCGCGAGACCAATCCGAGGAAGCTGGTCGAGCAGATGATGACGCCTTTTTCAGCTGACGATGTACCAGGAGCCGTAATCTCCATCCTGAAAGACGGGAAAGTGGTCCTTGCCAAGGGCTACGGAATGGCCAACCTGACCTACGACATTCCGATGACGGACAAGACTGGGATGAGCATCGCGTCGGTGTCCAAGCAGTTCACAGGTATGGCCGTCATGCTTATGGTGAATGAGGGCAAGATGGACCTGGATGCGGACATTCGCACCTACCTGCCCGATCTCAAAGGCCCCGAGGGCACTATCACACTCCGCCAGATGCTCAACCATACCAGCGGTATGCGTGAAATCCTGAATTTCCTGCCTATAGCTGGCGCGACGTTTGCCGATGCCATGCGCAACGAAGAGCCTCAACACATCTTCAACCGGCAGGCTGTCCTGCAGAACGAGCCCGGTGCGGAATACAACTACAACAACACCACGTTCATGCTGCTGGCTCGTGCGGTGGAAGAGGTCTCGGGAGAAGACTGGAAAACGTTCATGGAAACGCGGGTTTTTGGACCACTGGGCATGAACGATACGACCGTCAAGACGGAGATTGGGCAGGTGATTCCAGGAGCCAGCCAGGGGTATGCTCCCAGTGAACACGGAGGCTACCGCGCCGTGATTGACTTTGCTGAGGCTTACGGCGCCTCCAGCGTGAACACCACGGCGCGCGACATCACGAAGTGGATGCTCAACTACCGCGATATGACCGTGGGTGGTGAAGCAGCCATCGACGCGATGACTACGCGTGGCATTCTGACCAGCGGAGACACGACTGGGTACGCCTTGGGATTGGGCGTCACCGAGTGGCGCGGCCAGCGTCTGTGGACCCATACCGGTGGCGAGACCGCGCATCGCACATGGTTCGGATATTTCCCGGATATCCAAAGCGGCATGTTCATCTCCAGTGCCAACCCGGCCTATTCGAACGGCATGTGGACGGACATAGCAGAGGCGTGGTTCGAGGAATACTTGGAAGTCGAAGAAGAAGCTGAGGAAGAGGTCGCTCCGGATACTGTCGCGACCACACCGACAACCGAGCAGATGGAAGCCATTGTGGGACTGTATCAATTCCTCGGTGCCCCGCTGCAAATCGAATACACGCTTGAGGAGGGCACCATGTATGCACAGGCAACGGGGCAACCGCGCTTTGAGGTACGGCCAACATCAGACTCCACCTTCCAGTTTGTCGGCGTGCCGAACGCTTCGGCGACCTTCCACTACGAAGCAGACGGTTCAGTCAAGCGGGGCACTCACCACCAGGGGCCTGACTCCCCCATGGAAAGAATCGAGGTGCCTGAAGAAGGACCCGATCTGACGCAGTATGAGGGACGATTCTGGTCTGCTGAACTCGAGACGCTCTACACGCTCAAGCTCAACGAGGAGGGAGCGCTCCAGGCTCATCATCGCTGGGTCGATGCTTTCGGACTCACCCACATGACCGAAGATAAGTTCTCTGGTGGGCAGTGGTTTCTGGGACAGATTGAATTCCAGCGGGCTCCGGATGGAAATGTCTCCGGCTTCACGGGCGGCAACGGCCGTACCCGCGGCGTCTGGTTTCAGAGAATCGACTGGTAATCAATTAGCAGCAGGCTGAGTGAGCTATCGCTCGTGGTTTTCCGGGGTCTTGTGAACGATTACGGGCTGTGCCCGGTTAGAGAACAAGACCCCGGAAAACCTACAGAGACCACGTCACCAGCTCCGGCCACAGGATGATCAGCAGCAGGCCGATCGCCTGGATTACGATGAAGGGAATCGCACCCCGATAGATCTCGCTCGTCTTGATCTCGGGCGGCGCCACACCGCGCAGGTAAAACAGCGCGAATCCAAACGGTGGCGTAAGGAAGGACATCTGCAGGTTCATGCCCAGCATGACGCCGAACCAGACCAGGTCGACCCCGAGCAAGGACGCAGCCGGGACCAGCAGTGGGATGACGATGAAGGCGATCTCGAAGAAGTCGATGAAGAAGCCCAGGATGAACACGGCGAGGTTGGCCACGATCAGCAGGCCAATCACACCACCGGGCAGGTTCGTCAGCAGGTCCTCTATCCAGAGATCTCCATTCAAGCCACGGAAAACGAGGGCGAAAGCCGTCGAGCCGATCAACAAAAACAAAACCATGGCGGTGAGCTTTGTCGTGTTGTCCATCGTTTCCTTCAGAGCCTTCCACGACAGGCGCCGGTTCGCCGCAGCAAGTCCGATTGCGCCAAGAGCACCCAAAGCGCCTGCCTCAGTCGGCGTCGCCAGCCCTGAAAAGATGGAGCCCAGCACCAGCAGGATCAGGAAGAGCGGCGGCAGCAAGACAAAGAAGACGCGCTTGACCAATTCGCGTCGCTCGATATCGAGCGTTTCGGCAGGAAGCGCCGGCGCTTTATGTGGTTGAAAGAAGGCCACCCCCCCCGCGTACAAGGCATAAAGTCCGGCCAAGGCAATTCCCGGTACAAGCGCACCCATGAATAGATCGCCAACCGAAATACCCATCTGGTCGGCCAGTACGATCAGTACGACCGAAGGAGGAATGATCTGTCCAAGCGTCCCAGAAGCCGTAATGACACCGACAGACAGCTCTTTGTCGTATCCATAGCGTAGCATGACAGGCAGCGAAATCAATCCCATGGCTACCACGCTGGCGCCAACTACGCCGGTTGCCGCTGCTAACAAAGCACCGACGAAAACAACGGCAAAAGCCAGGCCGCCTCGGACCGGACCAAACACCTGGCCGACGGTTGTCAACAGGTCCTCCGCCAAGCGGGACTTCTCCAGCATTGTCCCCATGAAGATGAAGAAGGGCACGGCAAGTAGCACAAAGTTAGACATGATGCCGAACGTGCGATCGGGCATGGCCAAGAGAAGATGCCAGTCGAACATTCCCATTTCAACGCCTACAAAGGCGAACACGAGCGCCGTACCTCCGAGGGCGAGCGCCACGGGGTAACCGGTGAATATCAGGATCAACGCCCCGACGAACATGAGGGGAGCCAGCCAGTCGCCTTCCATCAGCCCGCCTCCGTGGATTCGTCATCGGCGGCAATGGACGTCTCACCGATCGGCGCAGGATCGGCGCCGCGCAGCACAGCGGCAGCACGAATGGTCATCGAAACCCCTTGCACCATCACCAGCAGAAATGCGATCGGAATCACGGTCTTGATGGGATAGCGAGGCAGTCCCCCCGGATCCGGGGACGCTTCCAGTACTGCCCATGAATTGGCCACGGCCGGCCAAGAAACCCATAGCATCAGGATGCAGAAGGGGAACAGAAAGAGAACTGTCCCGAGCAAGTTGATCCAAGCCTTCCCTTTTTCGCCAAGGCGGGTATAAAGAATGTCGACCCGCACATGGGCATCGTGCCGAAGCGTGTATGCCGTCCCCATCAAAAACAGGATGGCAAACAGGTACCACTGCATCTCCAGGTAGGTGTTGGAGCTCAGCGTCATGCCCGTGTATTTGTCCAGGTAGCGGACAATGGCGTTGTAGGCGCCGATTATCACCATTGCGAGCGTCAGCCAGTACAGCCACTTGCCGATCCGATCCTGGAATCGGTCGATGGCGTCGGCAAATCGAAGAAGCTGCTGCATGGTGTGAAGTACGGGTCGGGGTCGCCGAAGTTAGGAATCTTCAGACGAAGTGCCCTCATCAGGCTCGTGCGCTGCGCCTTCATCTTTCTCCGCGTATCGCTCCACCCTTCGTTTCAGGTCGGTCTCCGAATCCCGGCTGCGCCAGTAATCCAGGCGCTCCTTGATTGTGCGCTCATATCCCATGTCACTGGGTTCGTAGAAATAGACACCCTGCATATTGTCAGGGAGGTATTGCTGGGCGACATAGTGATTGTGGTAAGCATGGGGATACAAATATCCTTTTCCATGCCCCAGTCCCTCCGCGTCACGGTTTCCATCCTTGAGTGGATTGGGGACTTCGCCGCTCTGTTCATTCTCGACGTATTTGAGCGCATCGAAAAAGGTGTAGGTCGAATTGCTCTTTGGAGCTGTTGCCAGATACAAGCAACACTGGGCCAAATGAAATCGCCCCTCCGGCATCCCCACCCATTCAAACGCCTGAGCACAGGAGATCGCAACCTGGATGGCCCGCGGATCTGCCAGCCCGATGTCTTCGGCCGCAAAAATGAGCATGCGGCGGATAATGAAGCGGGGATCTTCCCCCGCGTAAAGCATACGCCCCATCCAGTACATGGACGCGTCCGGATCAGAGCCGCGGAGGCTCTTGATAAAGGCGCTGATTGTATCGTAGTGCGCATCGCCTTCCTTGTCGTAGAGCACTGCGCGCTTCTGGATACTTTCCTCGGCAGTGACCAACGTTACCGGCTCTCCATCCGAGGTCGTTTCGACGGCCAACTCGAGCGCATTCAGCAGGGATCTGGCGTCTCCATTGGCGGTGGATACCAGATGATCCAGCGCGGCTTCATCAACGACTACGCGGCGACGACCGTACCCGCGTTCTTCGTTGGCCAGGGCAAACTCCGCCACGCGTCTAAGGTCATTTTCCGTCAGGCTCTGCAACTCGAAAATGCGCGAGCGCGAGACGAGTGCCTTGATGACTTCGAAATACGGATTCTCAGTTGTGGCCCCGATGAAGGTGACGGTCCCGTTCTCGACGTGTGGAAGCAGCGCATCCTGCTGCGCCTTATTGAAACGATGCACCTCGTCAATGAAGAGAATGGTCCGTTGCTGGTGCAGCTTGAGTCGTGTTTCGGCGTCGCTGATGGCCGCACGGATGTCTTTAACACCTGCCAGTACGGCATTCAGCGTCCGAAAATGCGACCGCGTCGTATTAGCTATGATGCGTGCCAGCGTGGTCTTGCCCGTGCCTGGCGGACCGTAAAAAATAACAGAAGTCACCCGGTCCGCTTCGATGGAGCGACGCAGCAGACGGCCCGGTCCCAGAATGTGGTCCTGTCCGATGTATTCGTCCAACGTCCGCGGCCGCATGCGGTCCGCCAGCGGCGCCCGGGATGAGCGGAACTGAGAGGCCGAAGCATCAAACAAATCGGAATCGGAGTCGGACATGACGAGCGGTGAATGCGGCAAGCTGAAATTCAGGGAGCAGGCTCCAGTCCCATCTCCTGAATGATGGTACGCATGCCTTCCTCAAACAACAACGCGCCTCCTTGGGAAGGATGCCGAACGTAGGTGGCGTCGTGTCCAATCAGACCGATCGCTTTTTCCGCTTTACGCCCAATGGCCGCGACGCGAGCAGGCTGAATCACGTCAAGCATATCGGCTAGCAGCGGAGTGAATCGCTTGATCTCCGAAACGCGGGGCGTGCGAATGGACATCGGTTTCCCCGGCTTGAACGGGTGGAACGGCACCGTATTCCAGGTGAATACATCTTGCGTGTAGGGAGCCATCACGCGCCAGTAAATGGAAGCGCTGTATTCCTTGAGCGGCGCATCGCGATCACTCGATGGCTGCCCGTCGTGAGGGAATGATGGATCCACCAGTTGCTCTTCACTCGTAATAGGAACGCCTGTGAATCGGCAGCCCCACGGACCGGGCGCTTCGGCCAACACAAACAAGGACGGTACCCGATTGCGCTCTTCCACATACCGACGAAAATTTTCTCGCCGAATGCTGTGAGCGTTCTCTCGATCGAAGTCGGGATGGGTGGTTGAATAAGGGTTAAACAGCTCCTCGGACGAAGGCTCCTCAAACAGAAAATTCGCAATAGTGCGATTGAGGGTTCGGAGTGTTTCGGGTGTATTCATGTCGTTGCTGGGCAATGTGTAGGACAAGAACGCATCCGTAATCCGGCTCTGTCAGCGAATTTTCGTTGTAGACTGGTGCATAACGGCTCAAAAACCCGCTTGAAGCGTCTAACTCCACTACTTTCCCCCGAATTCCCGCATTTGCAAGCCGTCGACCCTTCCCACCCGCTCACCGGTCCGACTGACTTGCCGCTCAATAAGACTACAGCCATGGATAACGCTCGCCTCTCGATCAACGATCAGGAAGTCGAATTTCCCGTAACCGTTGGGACCGAGAACGAAGCCGGATTTGATATCAGGAAACTGCGAGGTACTACCGGTTCGATAACGATCGACCCGGGGTTTGCCAACACGGGCTCCTGCAAGAGCGATATCACCTTCATCAATGGGGAGGAAGGTATCCTCCGCTACCGTGGATATTCCATTGAGGATCTTGCGCAGCATTCGTCCTTCATGGACGTGGCTTACCTCCTCATCTACGGCGAACTGCCTACGCGCGACGAACTCGACGCCTTTAATAGCGAGATCGCGCGTCACTCCCTCCTGCACGAGGACATGAAGAAATTCTTCGAAGGGTACCCGGCAACGGCCCCTCCGATGAGCGTTCTTTCGACCATCGTTTCCTCGCTCTCGGCCTACTACCCGAACGGGCAGTCCGAGGATGACGTGAATCTGAACATCGTTCGCCTGCTGGCCAAACTGAACACGATTGCCGCCTTCTCATTCAAGAAGTCCATCGGCCAGCCATACATTTACCCCCGCAACGATCTCAGCTACGCGTCCGATTTCCTGCACATGATGTTCGCCGTACCAAGCGAAGAGTATGTGGTAGACGAGCTGATCTGCAAAACCCTGGACATGCTGCTGATCCTGCATGCGGATCACGAGCAGAACTGCTCTACTTCGACCGTCCGCATGGTAGGTAGCTCCGGCGCGGACTTGTTCTCTGCCATTTCAGCGGGCATCAGCGCCCTTTCTGGCCCGCTGCACGGTGGCGCCAACACGGCCGTGATCGACATGCTGGAAATGATTCGCCAGGACGGCAGCAACTTCCAGAAGTACGTTGAGAAGGCGAAAGACAAGAACGATCCGTTCCGTCTCATGGGCTTCGGCCACCGGGTCTACAAGAATTTTGATCCGCGTGCCCGTGTCATCAAGAAAACTGCCGACGAAGTCCTCGGACAGCTCGGAATCGACGACCCGCTGCTTGATCTGGCCAAACAGCTGGAGCGCATTGCATTGGAAGACGAGTATTTTGTAGCCCGTGGTCTTTACCCGAACGTAGATTTCTACTCCGGGATCATCTACCGCGCGATGGGCATCCCGACGAACATGTTCACGGTGATGTTCGCCCTTGGCCGCCTTCCAGGCTGGATCGCCCAGTGGCTGGAAATGAAAAATGATCCGGATACGCGGATCTATCGTCCCCGTCAGATATACACGGGCCACAACGCTCGCGAGTATGTGCAGATCGGTCGGCGAGCTCACCAAAATTGAAATTCTGCCGTCACTGGATAACCAATCGGCGATTTTGCACCGTTTATCGAAGACGTAAGTGCCTCAAAGAGGACCCCAATGAAGAAACTCGTACTACTTATACTTTTCACTGCGCTGTCGATGGCTGGCCTGATGCCTCAGCAAGCTGCCGCACAGGTTGATCGTGGCGCCGAAACGCTGTATCTGCGGCCCCATGTAGGCATCTCTTACTACATGGGTGACAGTGAGCGTTCACCATTCAATTTCGATGGTGACATGTTCGACAAATTTCCTTACAACCTGGGATTGGAAGTCGGATATCAGTTCACGTCCTCATACAGCCTCGGCCTCGCCTTCCGCACTGGAGACTACACCCAGATCACGGACTTCGAAGTACCAACCAGCACGGAGGATCACCCAACCACGCGATGGGGTGTAGGCCTTATCGCCCGTAGCCTATTGAGCGATCGCAAAATCGCGCCCTACTGGCAGGCCGGTATCACCGTTGGTGGTGGTACATCCTATGTATACAGCCCTGCCTGTGCCGCCAACACGTTGGCCGCATGCGCCGAGCAAGATGAGATGAGCTACGGTGGAAATGTCGGCTTCGGTCTCGACTTTTTCATTAATGAAGGAACCTCCTTCTTCATCCAAACTGATCTGGATATTCGTACCCCGGATAATGCTGCAGATGGTCGTGACAACAACGGCTTCACCGGCCTGGACTTCCTCGGAAGCCACTCAGCTGGAGTCAGCTTCAATTTCAAGCGCGTCAAGCCGGTTGAGCTGACAGACATGGTCTGCCCTGCCGAAGTGGTAGATGCCGGTACGCCAGTTACGTTCACAGCTTCCCATGCTGACGGCGCTACTGAGCCTGTCCTCTACTCTTGGACATTTGGCAGCGGTACGTCTGCTGACGGAATGACCGTCTCACATACGTTTGATCGTGCAGGTGACTACACAGTTGGTGTCCGTGCCACGAATGGCAATGGCAAGCACGAGTCCACCATGACCTGCGCAGTCTCCGTCAAGGATCCATGCATCCCGGCGGCGATCACGTCCATGCGTGCTTCCAACATGAACCCTGACACGCAGACATCAGTCACGTTCTCTGCCAACGTCACGGGAACGGATGGCGAATGGCGTTGGGACTTCGGCGATGGCAACACCGGCTCTGGTGCCAACCCAAGCCACACCTACGCAGAAGCCGGTATCTACACGGTCACGCTGGAAGTCGAAAACTGCGCAGGCGTAACGCGTCGCACGATGACCATCACGGTCGATCCGTACGAAGCAGCCATCTGCCGCGAAGTCACGGAAATGAACTCGGCATTCTTCGATCGCAACTCTTCAGCGATTACCGAAGAAGGCCGTGCTGCTCTCCAGGAAAATCTCGAGATCCTGCTCGAGTGCCCGAACCTCAACGTCCGCGTTGAAGGATGGGCTTCCCCAGGCGAGCGTCGTCTACAGGAACTGTCTGAAGATCGCGCTAGCGCTATCGAACAGTTCTACGTCGACACCGGTGTTCCTGCCTCTCGCATCATTTCGTCCGGCATGGGCCGCTCACAGGATGGCAGCAAGAAAGAAGGTCTGGCTCAGTTCCGCCGCGTAGACACCATCCCGGTGCGCTAGGCAAAGGACCTGGCTGACACAGCCTTTCCAACCGCAACTGCGGTTAGTGGGGGCGGCCCGAATGGGCCGCCCCCACTTTTTTTTGTGCCTCTCAGCCGGAGTCGATCCTCGGAATCCCCCTACTCAGGCTCTATACAGGGTGGGTTGTCTACTTTTTTAGTCAAAATCTGTTACTTGATCGGGACTTGATACGGCTATGCTTTTAGACGCACCCACCAGACTCATTGCATTGCTCACTTAAAGCACTCCCGACATGAAACGTGCAACTTTTCTACCGCTTGCCGCACTCCTTTTTCTGGTCGGCTGCATCCAAACCCAGGCGACGCTTCTTGACGGCACAACCTATCCCCCGGTCCACGAAGACGACGTTGTCATTTATCTGAATGAGGAAGACATCGCAGGCGACTGGAAGCCAATTGCCATCATTCACGCCCAGGGTGAAGCGCAGTGGACGCTCGAAAGCCAGATGCTTCGAAAAGCCCGTGAGCGTGCTGGTGAACTCGGCGCCAATGGTCTCCTGATAGAAGACATCAATGAGCCCAGTGCAGTGGCCCAGGTCGCTGGAGAAGTTCTTGGTACGGGTAGCACTCGCCGCGGCCGATTGATCGCCATCCGGGTCTTCGAATAGATCGCCCTTTGATACTGGCCATCCGCGTTAGAGATGACGGACCCCCGGACGGCCATACCGGCCCGGGATCGCAAGCCACAGGCTTGTCGATCCCGGGCTGTTTACGTTCAATGGCCTGCCATCCCTTTCCCCATCAGTGATCAACCATCAGCGTACCCTGACCATAGAGCTCATCAAGCAAATCATCGAATTCAGGGATATCGCCGAGGTCTTCATTCGTTAGGCCAGAATCCAGAATCAGCTTTTCCAGCTTTGGACGGAATACTCCATCAACCTCGATTACTTCGCCGGCTGCGAAGAGCTTGAGCGAACCGCCCTCCCCCTCTTCCATCAATACCTGCGAGGACGAGCCTGGACGAACCCGTCCACCTGCTGCGAGCGCCTCTGCCAGGGTGTCCTGCGGCAGCGTGTCTTCGTCGACCCAACGTCGTGGCTGGGACAGGATGGTACCCAACATATCGCGTAGTGCCTCCCGATCTGCGGTAAACTCTTTCAGGGCACCTGCAGCCCACGCAACGACATCTTCCCCCAATCCAGCAATGGAGGCATCTTGCCCCAGGAGCGGGTCAGCATAACGATCGTCGGGATCCGCATCCATGAGGGCCTGCTCCAAGATGGCACCCAGAACGTCCTTTTTGGATGGTGCGCGACAACCGATCGAGAAGGTCATGCATTCTCCTTCGGCCACTCCGTAGTGTGCAATGCGAGGCGGTAAGTAAAGCATGTCACCGGGCTCGAGGACCCAGTCTCGATCCGCTTCGAAGTCCGCCAGGATGGATACATCGATGTCCTCAATAAGGACCTCGTCTTGCACCGGGCTCGTATTGATCTGCCAGCGCCTACGACCATGAGCCTGCAGCAGGAATACATCGTAGTTATCGATGTGCGCACCGACCCCTCCGCCATTGGCTGCGTAACTGATCATGATGTCGTCCAGCCGCCACTTGGGCAGGAAGTCGACCACACCCAACATGTCGCGCACGGCCGGCACCAACCGGTCCACCTCCTGAATCAGAAGCGTCCAGTGCGAATCCGGCATATTGGTGAAGCGGGAGGCCTCAAACGGCCCTTCGTCGAGCTCCCAATTGTGCTCACCCTCGTGCTGGACCATCAGCCGGCTCATCGCATCTTCCCGCTCGGAGAGCTTCAGGAAGGCCGCCGGTGGCAACGGATTGTCGAAGCCAGACCAAGCTCCGCGAACGAGCAATGGTTTCTTCTGCCAGTACTCGGACAGGAACTGCTCTACGGTGAGGCTGCCAAAAAACGAATCGGGAATCTGCATGGCTCGTTTATCAGAACAGGAGTTTTAGAAGGCGAAATACCGGCCAGATCAATAGGAGGATGGCGAAAAGCCACGCCGTCCAGGAAATACGCTTGCTGGTTTCTGGAAATTCATAGCTACAAAACGGACATACCGTTTCGGAGGCGTCTGACTCCAGGGCACACGATGGACACTCGCGAAGCACCATACTATCGCACCCTTACGCTGTCGATCGTGACGGGCTCAACCAGAATCTGGGCATCTACGTCACCCGATTGAATGGCCCGGACTACATCCATGCCTTCGCTCACCCGACCGAAGGCAGCGAAGCCCTGCCCATCGGCAATACGCTTACCCCCGAAGTCCAAAGAATGCTGATCCCCAATCGTAAAGAAAAAGGAATGTGTAGCCGAATTGGGGCCTCCCCTTGCCATGGAAATGGTACCGTCAAAATGCATGAGCCCCGTTTCGGTAGTGCGCTCCAGATCGATGGGATCGTAAAAACCACGCTCTTGGTCCAAGTTGGCTCCACCCTGGATGACTTCGATGAAGATGGAGTCAGTCGGCTGATTATCCATGCGGACAACCCGGAAAAAAGAACCTCCGTCATAGAAGGATTCCCGAGCGTAGCGCAGGAAATTAGCGCTTGTTCGAGGCGCCGCTACCGTGTCGATATCGACATCTATCGTGCCTTCGGACGTATAAATCGTAACTGGGACATGGGAGTCGCGGGTACATCCAACTGCCACCAAGGAGAGGAAAAGGATTGCGACGAGGAGACTTCTCATGACTCTGAATTAAAATGATCGGATCCGCTAGTTCAGCTGCGCATCCAAGACGTGTTGCATGACCCGCCGGCCTATCGAAAGATCCGCTTGGGATAGATTGATAGCCATGGCTACGATGACACCGGACTCGGGATGCATGGTCATCAAGGTAGTGCCACCAACCGATCCGCCGTTATGTCCAACCAGGATTCGTCCGGCATCATCTTCCGAAATGGACCAGCCGAATCCGTATCCCCTATCCGACCCGTCGTTGAGCTGCTGCGGCGTCATCAGGAAATCCAGCGCCTTCTGCGAAAGAAAACCCGTACCGCGATGGGCCTCGGCAAATCGGATCATATCCTCGGGGGTCGAAAGGAATCCTCCTCCGGCCCACTTATAGCTGTTGTCGACGTACATGGCTGGCTGCGGCTCGCCAAGGTCTCCGCGAACATAGAATGAGACCCGATTTTCGATGTCTTCTGAAGCCCAATCCGCCTCAGAATCCTCCATTCCGAGCGGCCCGAATACGTGTTCATCCATGTAACCCAAAAAGGACTGATGGGCCGCACCTTCGACAACGGCCGAGACGAGATTCCATCCATAAGAAGAGTAAGAATAGTCCGTTCCAGGCTCGAACAGTAACGGGGAATCCTGGAAGATCTCCAGCCCGTCGGAAACGGTTTCGTACCGGACGTCAGAGAAATTCTCGGCTCCCAAATAGTGTCGAATACCGGCGATATGGCCACCCACTTGCCGCGTGGTTATGGTCCAGGCTTTCTCCGGAAAAGTGGGGACGTATTCCTGGATGGGTGCGTCCACGTCAAGACGTCCATCCGTCATCAGCTGCGCGACGGCGGCTGCGGTGTATGGTTTGGAAACACTGCCTACCCGAAATTTAGAATCCGTTGTGATCGGCGTGCCTGCCTCCATATCCGCAAAACCGAAGCCTTCAGACCAGAGCAGTTCACCATCCACTGAAACGGCGATGGAAAGTCCAGGTAATTGCGCCTCTGCAACTTCCTGCTCAACCCAGGCTCGAACGGTTTCCACGATAGCGGCAGGTGCCACTGCAGAATTCTGAGTGGAAGCGCTCGTGTCCGAGTCGGAAGAGCATCCCAGGACAGTCAACAACACCAAGAGGCCTGCTGCGAGCAGTGAGCGGCCCATCAAGGGGTGGAGCATTTTCATGGCGATCGTACGTAATGAAGAAGGAGAAGGCGCCTCGGAATCTACGGATCACCAATCATCGGGCCCCGTTAGCGAGGCATGGCTCTTGATGCACCCATATCGTCCCCAGGTCACCGGGAAGATGGCGTCCGCCTCGTGATGGACAAGGCGTCGTGGGAGAAGTCTCTGCGTGAGCACGAGGCTCGGTTTGAGGAGTACGTGGCTCCCCACGTCCGGCGTCGAAGTCGGCACGAGAAAGATCCTGTCGTCGACTTCCTGTTCGAATATTACCGGTTTCGCCCGACACATCTGCGCCGTTGGCACCCCGGTACGGGCATTCTTCTGATCGACGCGGATCCAGAACGCTTTTCGGACAAGGATGGATACATTCAGACGGATCGCGGGCGCATACAACAGCCGTCTCGCGAACATCTTGGCTCGAACATCGACCGATTCAAAACGGGTACTGAGTGGATCCTATCACTCCTGGAAGCAACCCAGAACCGACCCGCCAGACTAGGGTGTTTCGGACTGCACGAGTGGGCCATGCTCTATCAAGCCAGCGAGCCGCGTCATGCCGATGTGAAACTGCGCGTGTCGGAAGAAGAGCTGGCGCAAGTCGTCGATAACGCCGGGTTGCGATGCACGCATTTTGATGCATTTCGCTTCTTTACGCCACAAGCCAGACCTCTGAATCCGACACAGCTTGCGCACACGGATATGGTAGCCTTCGAACAACCGGGTTGCCTCCACGCCAACATGGATGTGTATCGTTGGGCGTTCAAGCGAGCTCCATGGGTCCCGTCCAAACTCGTACTGGACGCCTTCATCCTGGCCATGGAAATCCGGCATCTGGACATGGCATCCAGCCCATACGACCTGAAGGACTACGGTCTCGAACCGGTTCCTGTGGAGACTCGGGAAGGACAAGAGGTTTTCATTCGGCAACAGCAGGTGTTTTCTGAGCGGGCACGAACTATGCGATCCGAACTGATCGTGGAACTACGATGCCTTTTGGATCGACTCGACACCCTTTCTTCGGACGTTGCTATTCCACGTCACGCTTCGTAACGTCGATTCGCCCCTTTTAGCCGATTCAGGCCGTTTTCCCTCCCGCCTTACTACTCGACATGCGCTTACACTCATCGCTCGCGATCGGAGTGGCCGCTCTTCTGGTGCTTTCGGTCCTACCTGCCGCCGGGCAGCAGGATGGTTCACGCGGCAGCCGCAATATGAAACTGGTCGGCCACCTGCCCCTGGGAGGTATGCAGTCTCCGGAATCTCCTTCCGCCGGATTCGAGGCACTCGGAAGAGGCACGGGGCATCTGGTCCTGGATCAGGAGCCAGGGCGGCCGTTCGTATTCGTGGCCCGGGAAGATGTAGAAGGATCTGAAGTTGTTGCCATATCTATCAACGATCCAGCCAGCCCCTTGAAGCTGGGATCCTGGCGCCCTCAGGGAAATGTGATCGGCGACCTCACCTTGTTTCGACACGGTAGCCGACACTTCCTCGCGGCAACGCATGCGCAAGGTCTTTCAATTCGTGAAGTATCAGATCCCGAAGAAGGTCAGTTTGATCCTGCTGCCGGCGTACCCGCTGCGAATGGGTACCATCACGTCTTTGCCTATCGGCACTCGAATGGTCGTAGCTACCTCATGGCAACCGGCGGTGGGCCCATTGATGTGTTCGATGTGGATCGTTTGCTGGCTGGTAATCAGACCCCCGATGCCTCGTACACGCTACCCGAAACGGTTACCAATATCGACTATGGCTACCATGCCATGGCCGCGCAGTGGCACGCAGATACCGAGTCAGATAGGCTGTATGCGGCCGGGGCAGGCGGATATTACGTGTTCGATATCACCGACCCATCCAATCCTTCGCTGCTGACATCGGTCAGTTCTGCCGCCGTGCAGATCGGTCATGCTGTTTCCGCCTCGCCCGATGGAACGCACCTCGTGAGCGCGGCCGGTTACAGGACGGCGCCTATCCGAATTTTCGATCTACGTCCCGCCCTGGAAGGCACGGTACCTAGAGTCCGGGTTGCCGCCGGCGCTTGGACGGCCGACTGGCGCAACCTCTCGGAAAATCACGAACTGCGGTGGCCGTTTGTCTTCACCGCGTCCATGGACGATGGGCTCCAGGTATTCAACATGATGAATCCGTTCGAGCCGTACACGGTCGGCTTCTACGATACGTGGGATGGACCGCGCGCCTCACTGGCCAACGAACAGACCCATCGAAACGGTGCCTGGGATGTGGATGTGCGTAATCACGACGGACTCATTGCCGTGACGGATGTCAATACGGGTTTGTGGCTTGTGCGCATGGAAGGATTCGAGGGGTGGGACGGTCGTGGCTGGGGTTTCGCCAACGTCAGCTCTGTACAGGACTGGGACAACGGTCCCACGCAGTCGGAGAGGTGGTAGCATGAAACGAATGACCCTGCTGCTGGCCCTCTTGTTGATGAGCGCACCCTCTTGGGCGCAACTGGGTATCGAGCAGCCCGAGCATCCTCCCTTGCCGGGACAGCGTGGATCGGCAAATATCGCTGTCATGTCGCACATTCCGCTCGGAGCCGCCGGGACGATTTCTGATATCGAGATTGAGCAGGAACTCAGCCGGCCGTATGCCTACGTCGCTCGACGCAATGGGGAAATCGGCTTTGACGTCATCGATCTGACAGATCCGGATCACGCCACAGTGATTCACCGCTGGCGTATCGAGAACGAGGAGCTGCATACGGGTGGCGCCATGGATGGTCGCTATTTCAAGCACAACGGACGTTACTACTACGTCCAGTCGATGCAGCTCGGGCAATCAGGCCCGAATTCGGAAGTAGGTGCCGTTGTTTTCGACGTGACGGACCTGCCGAACCAGGTAACCGAAGTAGGTCGCGTGCGCCAATCGGACTCACCAGGAGGCTTCCATAACATATTCATGTACAGCCACAGTTCTGGATCACCGCTGTTGTTTGCCACGTCTGCCGGATACGCCAAAGTATTCGACATGGGCCGGTTCGTCGATGGTGACCAGACCGAGATGGACCCGGTTCTCCGCGACGACAACCGAGAGCTGATTGCCCGCATCCCCGTCCACCAGACGGAAGGCATGTGGTCGCGGGGCTACCACGATTTCATGGTCCAATACCATCCTGAATCCGGTCAAGACCGATTCTACGGCGGTGGCGGCAGTGGCTACTATGTCTACAACGTGACGGACCTGGGCAGCCCCGAGCTGCTGGCAACCATGATTGGTGTGCCGGGCGTAGCCTGGGGCCACACCTTTACGCCGACTCCGGACGGCAACTTTGCCATCGGCGAGACCGAGTTTCAGTATCAGCCCTTGCGCATTTTCGACTTGCGGCCGGCCCTGAACGGTGAGTTACCCGACAAAAACATCGACCACGCCGTCGGTGCCTGGCATGCCGACTGGAAAAGCATCGCGCATAATCATGAGGTCCGCTGGCCCTATGTATTCGTGAGCGGCTACCAGACTGGTCTGGGCGTCTTCAATATGGTCGACCCGGAAAATCCGTATACCGTCGCGTATTACGACACCTTCAACGGCATCCACAATGACCGCGGCGCAGCCATGGAACGTATGGGTAGCCCGTACACCTGGCAAGTCTATGACGGCGCCTGGGGTGTGGACGTACGAAATGCCGACGGTCTTGTCGTCGTCAGTGACATGACTACTGGTTTCTGGGCCTTCAAGATGGAAGGTTTCGATCGCTGGAATGGCGAAGATTGGGGTATGCCCAATGTTTCCAGCGCCCAGAACTGGGAGGACATGCTCGAATAATGCCGGCTGGCGTACTTCTGCATTCGAACCAGTTTTTATTTCCTGTCACCCAACTACCTGCACCATGCATTCCCGAATTATTCTGCGCCTGCCGGCGCTTCTCCTCTTGGCAGGCCTGATTGCTCCCCTGGCCTGGGGACAGGCAACACCCCTCAAGCCTGGATCCGACAACATGGAAGTGCTCGGCCACGTGCCCCTTGGCAAACACTCGAGCGTGACAGACATCGAGCTCGAGCAGGAGCTGGACCGCCCCTATGCCTACATCGGGCGCGCCTCCATCGTGGACGGCGGTCCGAAGGGCATGGATGTGATTGACCTCTCCGATCCCTCCAATCCTGAAGTCATCCAGCAATTCCGCCTTGAGTACCAGGACCTGCTACCCAACCGCGGCGGCATGGATGTGAAATACTTCAAGACCGGAGGGCGCTACTACGTCGTGCAGTCCTTCGAATTCAGCGGCGGACCGCATTACGAACTGGGCGCAGTGCTCTTTGACGTGACCGATCTGCCCGAGACCATGACCGAGGTCGGTCGATGGGTTCTTCCCGACAATCCGGGCGGGATGCATAACATTTTTATCTACAAGCACTCGGACGGCAATATCTACCTGCTGTCCACGGTACGTGGCGATATGGTTCAGGCATTTGATCTGAACAAAGCCGTTTCCGGCGAAATCGAAAACTCGTACGTCGCTACCATCCCGACCTATGAGCCCGAAACCGTGCGCCGGTCCTACCACGATCACTACGTAGCTTATCACCCGGATTCGGGTGAGGACCGCTTCTACGGTGGTGGATCAGGTGGCTACTACGTCTACGATATCACCGATATCCACAATCCCGAAATCCGTGTTACGCTGCAGAATGTGTCCGGGGTCACCTGGGGCCACACCTTTACACCTTCGCCAGACGGACGCTACGTTGTAGCCGAAGCCGAATATCAGTATGCCCCACTGCGCATCTTCGACCTGCAGCCAGCCCTGGACGGAGAACGGCTGAATATCAATCAGCCTATTTCTGCTTGGACGGCTGATTGGCGCAATTTGAGCCACAATCATGAAGTTCGCTGGCCCTATGTCTTTGTCAGTGCCTATCTGGATGGTCTGCAGGTCTTCTCACTGGAAGATCCAGAAAATCCCCAAACGGTGGGCTACTACGATACCTACCTCGGCACCAACCAGGAAGGATTCAGCCCCGTAATCAATGGCGCTTTTGGCGTCGATGTTCGCAATGAAGATGGTCTGATAGTCATCTCGGATATGTCCACCGGATTCTGGACCTTCCGCATGGAAGGCTTCAATGGCTGGAATGGCGAAGACTGGGGTATGCCCAACATCTCCTCGGTCCAGAACTGGGACGAAGAATCCAAAGAAGGAACGCGCTGATTTGGCGCTTCCCAAACCAAGCACCCATTCAACACCAACCTGCCTCTACCATGAAACGACTGATTCCTTTGCTCACCCTGGCCTTGCTCCTGGTAGTACCGGCCTCGGCACAGGATGAAACTCCCTGGACGACCCTGAATCCCGGCTCGGAAAACATCACCGTTGAAGGACACATCCCACTGGGTGGTATCCTGAATACGATGGATATGGAGGTCGAGCAGGAATTGTCTCGCCCGTACGCCTACGTATCTCGCGGAACGGTGGGCCCGAACACTGTACGTGGAACCGATATCATCGATATCGCGGATCCGTCCAACCCGAAGGTGCTCCTGCGCTGGCGCATGGAAAACCCGGACCTGCACACGGGTCTAGGCGGCATGGACATCAAGTATTTCAAGTACGATGGCCGCTACTATGTCGTGCAGTCTACCCAGTTCGGTCCCGGTCCGAATCAGGACTTGGGTGCCTACATCCTGGATGTGACTGGCCTGCCTGACCCTTCCAAGGTCTTTGAGGTAGCTCGCATCAATGAGCCAGAATTGCCAGGCGGCTTCCATAACATTTTTATCTACAAGCACTCGGACGGCCGCGTGCTGCTGCTGACAACCATCAACGGTGCGGGAGCCAACATCTATGACCTCGGCAAAGCGGTCAGCGGTGATGTGGAAGATGCCTATGTCGGTACGGTGCCGATTGCGGTCGATGAGAATGGATTCTACCACGACCTCTATGCCGCGTGGAATCCGGATCTGGAATCTGACCTGTTCTACGGTGGTGGCCAGGGCGGCTTCTACGTCTACAACATCAACGATCCGGCAAACCCCGAGCTCGAGTTCTCGATGACAGGCATCACAGGCGTCGACTGGGGGCACACCTTTACGCCATCACCTGATGGTCGCTACGCCATCACCGAGACCGAGTACCAGTACGCGCCGCTGCGCATGTTCGACATGAAGGCTGCCATGGACGGCGAAACGGAAAATATCCGTCGTCCTATTTCTGCATGGACGGCCAACTGGAAAAACCTCGTCCATAATCACGAGGTCCGCTGGCCCTATGTCTTTGTCAGTGGCTACCACGACGGACTGCAGGTCTTCTCCATGATGGATCCGGATAACCCGGTCACAGTCGGCTACTACGACACCTATACCGGGCCGCGTGATGTGGGCGCCATGGGCGGCGCTGTTGGCAATGGCGCCTTCGGGGTCGATGTTCGCAACGAAGATGGCCTGATTGTCATCTCCGACATGTCCACCGGCTTCTGGACGTTCCGCATGGAAGGCTTCAACGGCTGGAACGGAGAAGACTGGGGCATGCCCAACATCTCTTCGGTCCAACAGTGGGACGAGGAGTCCAAGGAAGGAACACGCTGAACCTGGACCCGCACGTATTCTTGAATCCCGGCGGCTGCGGAAGTAGCCGCCGTCATCTGGTTTCTGTTATGACCACACGCTTGCTTCGAATACTCATCCTGATCTCCTCTGTCGCACTCGCCTCAACAGCGGCTGCTCAGTCGGTTGACAAACGGGGTACTGACAATATTTCCGTGGAAGGCCACATTCCACTTGGAGGAGTTCTCAGTGTAATGGACCTCGAATTGGAGCAAGAAATGGACCGGCCATATGCCTACGTATCCCGGGGGCACCTAGGTGAATACGTGGCCAAAGGCATGGATATCGTCGACCTGTCCGACCCTGCTGATCCACGGGTCATCAAGCGCTGGCGAATCGAGAATGAGTATCTGCACACAGGACTCGGCGGGATGGATGTCAAATACTTCAAGTGGCAAGACCGCTACTATGTTGTTCAGTCCATCCAATTTGGGCCGGGGCCGAATTATGGTCTTGGTGCTGTTGTGTTCGACGTGACGGATCTCCCTGATGCCGATAAGGTCGTTGAGGTTGCCCGAATAACAGAAGATCGCTGGCCGGGCGGCTTCCACAACATCTTTATCTACAAGCACTCCAACGGTAATGTCTACCTGTTCACTACCGTCAATGCCGGTCAGGCCAGCGTATATGATCTTGGGAAAGTGGTTTCAGGGGATGTCGAGAACTCACTCGTAGCGACCGTGCCGGTGCCACCGGATGCCGTTGGCGGCCCATCGGGCTCGGAAGACATTCTCCCCTCACCGCTCTTCTATCACGATCTGTACGTTGCGTGGAATCCGGATAAAGAGGCCGACCTTTTTTACGGAGGCGGCACGGGAGGATACTATGTCTGGAACGTAACGGATCTGGACAACCCTGAAATGGAATTTGAAATGACAGGCGTTCAGGGCGTTCAGTGGGGCCACACATTTACGCCAAGCCCTGACGGACGCTATGCTGTGACCGAAACGGAGTACCAGTATGCCCCTTTACGCATGTTCGATTTGAAACCGGGTATGGATGGCGAGGTGGAAAATATTCGCCGACCCATTTCGGCATGGACAGCAAACTGGGAAAACCTCGTCCATAACCACGAAGTGCGCTGGCCTTATGTATTCGTCTCAGGTTACCTGGATGGCTTGCAGATTTTCTCCATGATGGATCCTGAAAAACCGACCACCGTGGGCTTCTACGATACGTACACAGGTCCCAAGCTCATGGAAGGTGAGTTCGGGATGTATAACGGGGCGTTTGGTATCGACGTTCGTAACGAAGACGGCCTGATTGTCATTTCGGATATGTCAACGGGATTCTGGACGTTCCGGATGGAGGGCTTCAATGGCTGGAATGGTGAAGATTGGGGAATGCCCAACATCTCGTCTGTCCAAAACTGGGATGAGACATCAAAAGAGGGTACTCGATGAATCGTTTTGCCGCTCTGGCCCTTACAGGCCTGCTAGCATCCAGCCTCTTCGCGCAGACCCCGACCAATCCGGGGAGCGAGAACATCGATGTTCTCGGACACCTGCCCCTTGGGGCGCCGGAGTCCGTAGCAGACATCGAACTGGAGCAAGAACTGGAACGAGCCTTTGCCTACGTGGCCAAGGCTCGATACCGGGCCAACTATGCACGCGGTATGGATATTATCGATATCTCGGACCCGGCATCACCGACGCTTTTAAAACGCTGGATCAACTCGAATGACGATCTGAATGCCGGGGTCGGAGCACTCGATATAAAGCATTTCAAGTATGACGGGCGCTACTACGTCGTGCTGGCTTTGCAATTCAGCCAAGGTCCTGATTATGATCTCGGCGCGGTAGTGTTTGATGTCACTGGCTTACCCGATGCCGACAAAGTGAGGGAAGTGGCTCGGATCCGCGAGCCGGATATGCCCGGAGGCTTCCACAATATTTTTATCTACAAGCATTCAAATGGCATCCCCTATTTGATTACCACTGTTCGCGGCCCGGGAGCCAATATGTATGATTTGACTAAGGTGGTTTCCGGTAACGTCGAGGACGCGTTGGCTGGCAATATCCCGGTGCCGGGAATGGAAGGTCAGCGGCGCGGATATCATGATTTCTACGCTGCCTGGCATCCGGATACGCAGGAAGATCGCTTTTATGGAGGAGGTGCTGGGGGATACTATGTTTTCGATATTTCGGAGGTCTCCGATCCAACATTGCGGGTAACTCTGAGCGGCATCAACGGTGTCAGCTATGGACACACGTTTACACCAGGACCGAATGGGCGCTACGTGGTCGCCGAAACCGAGTACAAGTACGCACCACTGCGCATCTTCGACCTGAAACCGGCACTCGACGGGGAGCGATCTACCATCAGCTAGCCGATTTCTGCGTGGA
>JAURNP010000054.1 GCA_030830105.1 Rhodothermales bacterium
CCACAAAATTGAGGGAATCGTTGAAGCTCACATCAATGCGAGCCAGATTCGTGTTACCATCCGGGTCCTCGGCGACCCAGCCGATTGACATCACATTGAAGGTCGTATCCGGCGGCAAGTCGAACGGACTGATCCGGATGGTCGGCGGAGAGTTCTGGATGGGATAGATGGTCCGGGCGGGAGTCGGATCTGCCAGATCCTGCTCGTCAACGGCACGGACTTCAAATACAACATCGGATACTCTCTCTCCCTGCCGGATTGGTAGCAAGAAGAGGGAATCCGTGGTGGTAGTGAAGGACCATGGCTGGTTACCCTCACCGAGCAGCTGATCAAAGAAGCGGACTTCATATCCCTTGACGAATCCGTCCGGGTCATCCCCGCTCCATGTAATGCGCACCGTGCTCACCAGGCGCTCGTCGCTGCCCAGGTTATCCAGCAAAGACTCGTCCCGGACACTCAGCTGGGTGTCGGGCGGCTGATTGGCATTGGGATTCCCCGTGATTCCCGAGTCGCACGAGGCGACGAGAAGCATCATGAGGAGCCAGCCAGATATGGTGCGCAGTGATTTCAAATCGATTGGCTCAAGGCCGGCACTTCGGGCGGGCGCGGATTCTCCGCGCCCGCCCGCCGTCCGGTTATCGTTGAACCCCGGGGGGGTTACTTCATCAGAAGCATCGTGCGAGTGAGGGTCTCAGCTCCGTTGGATAGACGGTAGATGTACACACCACTCGTGAGCCGTGAAGCATCGAATGAAACCGAGTGACTTCCAGCTGGCATCTGACCGTTGACGAGCGTGGTGACCTGTCGGCCCAGCATGTCGTAGACAGCCAGGGAGATGTTGGCCGTATTGGCTACATCAAAACGGATCTCCGTGCTCGGATTGAACGGATTCGGGTAGTTCTGGTGCAATGCAAATGCGCCGGGAAGCTCGTTCGACTCCGTATCGGTATTCGTGGCTGCACCGATTTTGTCGAATGATTCAGGTGCCAGTTTGTAGTTGCCGAAGGAGTACCAAAGCGCACCCTCAACGAATTCAAGACGCTCGCCCACGTTGTAGACGGTTCCCGGATCGTTGTTGGTGTAGGACATCAGGCTTGAACGGTCGTCAACACGCAGGTTGTTGGCCTCGTCACCATCACTGGAGATAGCAAACTCGCCAAATGGACCACTCGGGTCATCGGCATTGGTTGCCGTGACGATGGCATTTTCAAAGCGAAGAAGCATGCCTTCGTGCGCTTCCGCAATGGCACGGTCCTGAAGAAGATCCGTTGTGACAAGAATCGGATCCAGCGGCGTTCCACCGGTCGAAACGACGGTAAATGCCATGTTGTCCTCATTCAGCTTTGTCAAGCCAAAGCCTTCCTCGATTTCAGCCATCGTGACGTTGATGACATCGCCAGCACGCAGGTCCGTCAGACCTGCAGGTTCGCTGCTACGTCCACTGACACTCTCAAGCGAAATACCCGACCAAGGCGTTGAGGCATCCTGCAGGGCGAGAACGCCTGTTTCTGCACTGATGGTCACAGTCGCCGTGATGTTCATATCCAGTGTTTGACCAGCAAACGGCGAGTCGCCGGGCTGTCCGTCAGGCGTTTGCTGGATGTGGGAAATCTGCGTAATACCGCCGTCAAGGACACGGAATGAATTGTTGTCGGACACCGAGGTTGCTCCAGTATCATCCGTTGCTTCAATACGGTAGGTGGCAAAATCACCGTCTGCGAGACCTGAACTTACCTCGAAGGACCAAATGTTGTCTGAACCTTCTGTACCCGCGACGGAAGATTCCGTGGCGTTGGACGTCGTTGTGAAGACCAAGTTGGCACCGGTAAGCGTACGAGCTGGATCCGCAGCAATTTCAGCGGTAATAACGACAGGAGCCTGCGAAGACGGAACGCCTCCCGTCAGTGTGATATCGTTAACAGCTGGTGGAGATGCGGTGATGGCTACATCTGCATCTTCCATCGGGTTCAAAGCAATCGTAGCTCCGTTAGGCACACCAAGGCTGAATGGATCAGACGAGCTGCCGCCATTGAACGTGGCAAAACCCTGCACATTGACCGTGGCACCCGGAGTCGGAGGCGTATAGTCATCAGAGCGGGTATTGAAGTTGACCGGGTAGTCCGTGCGGTCGTTGCGGTAGCGCAGCGAGGTGTCATACATGGATACCGACGTAGCACCGCCATCCGAAGACCAGTTCCAGTCCACGCGACTTCCGAGCGTACGAGTAACAGCCGAGGCGCCTTCAAAGCGAAGGTAATTACCGCGATATTTGCCCCAATTTGCCCAATTGACGCGAATTGCGCCGTCAGCACCAGCATCGGCATTCAAGTCAGCCGTGGTGATTACGAGCGGATTGAAAATGGCATCAGTCGACGGGTCGCGAGCGCCAATAACGACAGGAGCCGCGGTTGGAGAGACCTGCATGGTCGAGTTGAAGGGGGAAACTTCTCCCGTGATTTCAACGACGTCGCCAACAACCAGACCGTCGTAACCGAGGTTACCACCGTCTACGATTTGCATGCCCATGTATTCCGCTCCTTCCGTGTCTGTCGCTACGTCGCGGACGAAAACGTGGATTCGACTTGGGCGACCCTCTGAGTTGACGCTCGAGAGACCCGAGTTCAGGGGATCGGACATGACAACAACGGTGATCGTAACAGCCTCGCCGCAAAGCGCGTTGTAGATCAAGCTTCCGCAGCTCTGGTATTCACCGGCGGTTACGTTGTCTCCAAGACTGGTCAATTGGTCAATTTGTGATTGCGGGATTTCGTTGATCTGCTTTACAGTCACGACCTGCTGGGCAGCGGCCGAACCGACAAACACAAAAACGAATGCGAGCAAAGCGGTAACTGTGCGTAGCATGTTGTCCTCGGTAGATTGGTGATGGTGGAGTTACTTGATGATGACGAATTTTCCTCGCTGGACGCGACCGGAATCCTTATCCCGGACGGTGAACAAGTACAGTCCACCGGCCAAGCTTAATCCGTTCTCCGACAGCAGATCCCAGGAGTGTTCTCCACCTGATTGAATCCGATTGTCGGCACTGAAGTCGTCGTACCAGCGGGAATCGCCGCGATAAGAATCTGACTCGTGATCGAGATCCTTTACGATCTCACCCGCGAGCGTATAAATCCGGATCTCAGCGCGATCCGGGAGATTGAAAAAATTGAGTTTCCGGGTTCGGGAGGTCCCGCCGTCCCATGCTGCATTGACCCGATACGGGTTTGGGTACACGCCTACCTCCAGATCACCGCCTTCGGCAACCGGAGTACCCGGGAATACGCGTACTACATTGGAGACGCGCGAGGATTCGAATGATTCCAGTCCTGCATCAGGGTCGCCCTCATCGATGGCCGTCACCGTGAACAAGTACTGCCAGCCTCGCTTCAGATCTGGGGCTTCGAATCGGTACCAGTAGGCGGTCGTATCGGCATCAAAGAATCGTGGAGTATCCAGCGCTACTTCCGTAAATCCGTTGTTGAATCCAGTGCGGTTACCAACACGGTCATATTGGGCAACCAGCGTAGCGGCATCCAGGATGTTTCCAGAGCGGTCATCGCCCGGATTGCTTCGATACACGCGATATCCTTCAAAGTCCAGCTCCCCAGTCACGGGATCACGGGATCGTTCCGACGTTCGGTCCCAATAAAGAGCCACCGTTGATTCGCCGTCCGCATCACGCTCAAACTCAACGCGAACACCGGGGGCAGCTGGTGGCTCGGGAATCAGATATCGATCCATGACGCCATTGCCGTTCACATCCTCACCGGCGTCAAGACGACCGTTAAAATTATTGTCTTCCCCGGCGTAGGTTCGGCGCGCCCAACCAATGTTGTTGGCCAGGAGGGTTTGGGCTTCAGCCGTATCGATGGGCTTACCAGCTTGACCCTGGAATTCCTCTGGTTTCTGGGCAGCGACCAAGGCAAAAGTAACTTGGAGGGTGTCGCCCGAAGCCACACTTGGAAAGGGCCCGATTGGAGTCATTCCAATCCAATTGCCTACAGAACGGGTGCCGTCTGAACGTAATCGCTCGTACCAGGCGTCTCGCTCTGTCTGATATTCTGCGCCAGAAGTGAACTGCGCTGGGTTCGGGAAAGGCGTCGCCATGCGCCGATATCGCTCTTCATCGGTTCCCGGACGGCTGAAGTCGTCGGTACCACCACCGAACAGCCACCAACGGGGATTCACGCTGGGAGGCGTAAGTCCATCGGCGATGTAGTCTTCGGCAACAGCCGGATGGAAAAAGCGCGTGCGTCCTGTGGACGGATCCCGCCATTCGGCACCCAGAATTGCAATGGAACCGTAGGTATTGAGCGTTTCTTCCGCTCCGCCGGCATTGAAGGCATACGACGTGGTGAGGCTGTCTATATAGCCGAGTCCGCCCTTGTTGAAAAAGTTGCCCCCGGTATCCGTTGTCGTATTGATATTGCGAACGACCAGATCGTGAAACATCCCGACATAGACACTATCCCAGGCTGCACTGGATATGTTGACGATGTCGAAATTCAGGATGACAAACGACTCCGTAAACGGAAAATTCCATGCATAGGCGGAGACGTCCACCTTCATACCAAGTCGTCCTCCAGGGTCGGGCATCTGAAGCGAAGTCCCGGGAAGTACGGCAGACGTATCCTCAAAGGCAGAAACCAGATCAAGGTGACTCACCGCCTGCCGCGTAAAGGCATCCGACGTTGGGAGTGATGAACGACTGAAGATGGAGGACGCCTGGGCCGTTTCGTAACCGGCCGATCCGGGAGAATATCCACCACCTGCCGTGATAGCCGTCGTCCGTACCGTCACGACACCATCAGAGCGGACGGCACCGATCCACAGACCTGATTCGAAAAGATGTTCGATACCAGAGTTGAGGGGAAATTCAAACGAAGGCGGCCCCGTCGGGTTACTGCGGACATTGGCCTTGCCGAAGAATCCTGCATTACTTACTGTCACCCCAACGTTACCGACGTCCACCACTGCTTCCTCATAGAAAGCCTGAGCGTAGGATTCCTCCGTGTTGCTGCCAAAGCAGAACACGAAAGCCAGAAGCAGCAACGATGGGAATCGTAGCAGGTTGAAGATGCGACGCACGTCAGAAGGTGGAATAAACGGGCTGCAGCGCGGCAGTAAACGGGTGGGAAGCGGCGGCATACAGGGCACAAAGAATAAGGGCCAAGGAAGCATTTGGAAAGGCAGTTCACCGAGGTTCTCGCAACAGTTATCCACAATCGATCCGGGATCGGATCTCGAGCAATCACAAGAGAACCGATTGGCAATATCAAACCTCTCCTCTTACGCCATTCCGTTGTTTGATCAGAACGCTTATGTATCGCTGCCGAAACGATCTTGCCAGCTTTATACGTATAAAAGCGCCCTTTTTGGCCTGAATTAAGTGATCTGCCATATTCTGGAGTCGTTGGCACTCAGGTTGCTGTGAGAATGGTCAAGCATCCACCTTCATACTCTACCCGAGTCTATAATGAACCGCTTCCTCTCCTTGGCTCTCGCTTCGCTGCTTCTCTCCGGCGCCTCGTTCGCACAGTCCAACGCCTCCACTCAGCAGGTTGCCATCAACGTCGAAGAAATCGATGACATCTCCATCTCTGGCTCCTTCAATATGACCATCAACCAGGCCACGGCCGGTCAGGCTGCGGACGCTGCCACCGCTAGCGCCACTTATTCGGTCACAACCAATGGGAAAAACCGCAAGATCTCAGCTGAATTGAACCAGAACATGCCGGAAGGTTTAACTCTCTCTGCCGAAATGAGCGCTCCGGGCGAATCCAGAAGCAAGGGTAAAATCGAGCTCAGCACGAAGTCGAAAGACCTCGTTCACAAACTCACGAAAGTGAATGCTGCTGGCCTAGGTCTTGCTTACGAAGCCATCGCGACGGTCGACGCCGATCCCGACAATGTGAATCGCACGGTCACCTATACCATCACCAAAAACTAGGAAGCCGAGCTTCAAAGCTTCCGACTCTTGAATGACTTCTCACCGGCCCGGGCCCCGAAAGGCCCGGGCCGGTCCTCGTTGGTACCGACCACATCAAAGGACAGAAGCATTGCGCACGGGTACCCTGCTCGGCTATACTCTGACTACTTCCTTCAGCTGACCGGTCAATCGCGTGCCTTCCCGATCTTCCTCAACCCTCATCCTTGGAGCCCTTTCGGCACTGATGGTGACCGGGTGCGGATACACGCCACCGCCCGAGATTGCCGAAATGAAGGCTGTCATACCAGAACAGGTAAGTTTCAGCCTGCACGTACGGCCCATCCTGTCCGATCGATGCTTTTCCTGTCACGGCCCAGATGCTGAGGGCCGGGTGACCGACCTGCGCTTCGATACGGAAGAAGGCATGCGGGCCACGCTGACCAACAGCGACCGAAAGCGGGCCATCCGGCCCGGCAATCCGTCGAGCAGCGAACTGGTGCACCGTATCCTCTCGGACGACCCTCTGACGGGTATGCCACCTGCGGAATCGAATCTTTCTCTTTCCGCCGAGGAAAAAGCCGTCCTGATCCGATGGATTGAACAAGGCGCCGAGTACGAGGAGCACTGGTCCCTTGCGCAGCCCGAACGTCCCGAAAACCCCGCAGTTATTCGCGAGGACTGGTCGATAGACAACCTGGACCGATTCGTTCTCGCCCGCATGGAACGCTCAGGACTTGTGCCCTCCCAAGAATCATCCCGGGAAGAATGGATCCGACGCGTGACATTCGATCTCACCGGCCTGCCTCCCACCGTTGCCGAGATCGACGCATTCCTGGATGACAACTCCTCGGCAGCCTATGCCCACGTCGTGGACCGGCTGTTGGCGTCCGAGCATTACGGCGAGCGCATGGCCGTGGAGTGGCTGGACCTGGCCCGATATGCGGACAGCCACGGGTATCAGGATGACGGCTGGCGCAACATGTGGCCGTGGCGCGATTGGGTGGTCCGTTCGTTCAATGCCAATCAGCCGTATGACGAGTTCGTCACCCAACAGCTGGCCGGCGACTTGTTCGAGAATCCGACCCAGGATGAGCTTCTGGCCACCGGGTTCAATCGAAATCACCTGCAGAGCCAGGAAGGCGGGATTGTGCTGGAGGAATTCCGGGTCGACTACGTGGCCAACCGGACAGATACGTTCGGTAAGGCATTCCTTGGACTGACCATGGAATGCGGGCGCTGCCACGATCATCGGTACGACCCTGTTTCGATGACGGAGTACTACGAGTTGTATGCCTTCTTCAATTCGGTCAATGAAATCGGCAATATTCCCTACGCCGGAGAAGCCAGTCCGACTGTGATCCTTACAACGGAAGTCGAGGACGAAGAACTGGGCCGGATCCGGGCAATGATTGCCGAACTCGAGCATGAAGCCGATCCATCCAATCCCCAATGGGATGCAGCGTCCGAGCAGGTCTCCCCGGATGCAGCGGTGACCATCGAAGGCATGACCGCCCATTATCCGATCGAATCTTTTGTCGAAAAGGATAACCTGTTGACCCTGGAAGATCGTGTTCAGCCGGACAGTGCGGGCTACTTCTGGGGCGACCGGGAACGTCTTCCGGAAATCGTCGAAGGCGTGGACGGGAATGCGATGAAGCTGGTCGGGGATGGCTGGCTGGATGCAGGCAGCAAACGACATCATTTCGAGCGCTACGATCCGTTCACCCTGAGTATCTGGTTCCGCATTGAAAACGAGACTAGTTGGGGACCCTTGATGGCCAAAACGAGCGGCTTGTTTGATGGAGATCGCGGCTATCACACGTTTCTCAATCCAGACCACACCATCTCGGCCCGGCTGGTACACGTTGGGCCAGACAATGAAATCAGGATCCGGTCAACCATGCCCGTCTCCAGCGGAGAGTGGCACCACCTTGCCTTCCGCTACGATGGGTCCAGCCGGGCTGACGGCGTTCAGCTGATTCTGGACGGACAGATGATGGAGACACGCGTGCTGACAGACAATTTGCGTCAGAGCATGCGGCTCAGCATCCACCCTTTCACGGGCGACTCAACCAACTGGGCCGGACCTGGTGACCTGCGCCTCGGATTCACGGACAACAATCAGCGCATGCTGGATGAGGTGGTCTTTGACGAATGGAAAGTTTTCGACCGCCGACTGAGCCTGCCCGAAATCCGGACGCTGGCAGGCACCAGCCTGGGCGAAGACGAATGGCGCGATTATGCCCTCAGCACCCGCTCTCCCGAATGGAAGGCCGTCTCGGCCGAATTGAGGAAGGCACGCGCGCAGGAAAACCGGATCCTGACCCTGGCGCCTCAGACCATGATCATGCGGGATCTCCCGGAGCCCCGACCTACATTCACGCTCCATCGGGGACAATACGATGATCCGCGCGAACCGGTCACACACGGCACTCCGAAAGCGGTTCTGGCTTTTCCTGATAGCCTGCCCCAGAACCGTCTGGGCCTGGCCCAGTGGCTCTTTCTGGAAGACAATCCATTGACGGCCAGGGTTCAAGTCAACCGACTGTGGCAACTCGTTTTTGGTAGGGGTATCGTAGCGACTTCCGACAATCTGGGAGCCCAGGGAGCGCTCCCCACCCATCCCGAGTTGCTGGACTGGCTGGCAATGGTATACCGCGACTCGGGCTGGGATACCAAGGCTATGCTACGCAGACTGGTCTTGAGCGCCACCTACCGCCAGACCTCGAATCCGACGCCTGAGCTTCTCGAAAACGATCCGGACAACGAATTGTTGGCCCGGGGGCCCGCTCGTCGACTCACCGCCGAGCAGATGCGCGACCATGCACTGGCGGCCAGCGGCCTCCTCGTACCCAAGCTCGGCGGGCCCCCGGTACGCCCCTATCAGCCAGCCGGCTTATGGAAAGAACAGGCCACGAGAAACGGCACCGAATATGTCCAGGACAGTGGAGAGAATCTCTATCGACGTAGTCTGTACACCATCTGGAAGCGCACAACCCCTCCGCCATCCATGATGATTTTCGACACGTCGGAGCGCAATTTGTGTCTCGTGCGTCGGCAGAGCACGTCGACTCCGTTGCAGGCACTGGTCCTGATGAACGATCCACAGTTTGTTGAATCCTCCCGATTGCTGGCCGAGCGCATGCTACGCGAAGGCGGCTCAACCGACAAAGAGCGTGTGAGCTGGGGATTCCGGGCCTTGACGGCGCGAAGTCCGTCAGATATTGAACGGGATGCCTTGCTCGCATTGCTGACTGAAGAGCGACAGTCCACCTCGATTGCTGCTGCGAGACAACTCCTGGCCAGCGGTGAGCACCCTCGGGACCCCTCCCTGCCTGTCCGGGAAGTAGCGGCTCTTACAACTGTGGCTTCGACCATCCTCAACCACGACGCCACCATCATTCTGCGATAAGCGTCATGCACGAACTCGACGATATCAAATTCCTGTCGACCCGCAGACACTTCCTGTCGCGGTCTGCCTGTGGCTTTGGCGGAGCCGCTCTGGCAACGCTGTTGAGTCCGATGGGTATCCTTGATGCATTCGGCGCAGCCGGATCGGAACCTCGACCGGATCCAACGGGACCACACTTCGCTCCAAAGGCCAAGCGGGTCATCTATCTGTTCCAGAGCGGTGGTCCCTCCCATCTTGAGCTCCTTGATTACAAGCCGACACTGCGTGATCTGAACGGCCAGGAGCTTCCCCAGAGTGTTCGAGGCAACCAGCGACTGACGGGCATGTCTGCTTTCCAGACCTCCCTGCCCATGGCCGGGTCGCAATTCAATTTCAAACAGGCAGGCAAAGCTGGAGCCTGGTTTTCGGATCTCATCCCCCATACCGCGTCCATTGCGGATGACATTTGCGTCATCCGCTCGATGCACACCGAGGCGATCAACCATGATCCGGCCATCACCTTCTTCCAGACAGGCTCTCAGCAAACCGGCCGGCCCTCCTTTGGCTCGTGGATGAGCTATGGTTTGGGCTCACTCAATGACAACCTACCCACTTTCACGGTCCTGCTCTCGCGAAGTCGAGAAGGCGATCAGCCGCTCTATTCCAGGCTGTGGGGCAACGGATTCCTCCCCTCGTTGCACCAGGGGGTACAATTCCGCGGCGGTGCCGACCCTGTGTTGTACCTGAAGGACCCGGATGGCCTCTCCCGAATGAGCCGACGACGTATGCTTGACGCGCTCCGGGTCATGTACAAGGCCGAACACGAGCGGGTCATGGACCCCGAGATCGACTCCCGCATTACCCAGTATGAGATGGCCTACCGCATGCAGACGTCGGTCCCGGATGCCATGGACCTCTCCGATGAACCGGACGAAGTATTCGAGCTTTATGGAGAAGCAGCCCGCAAACCAGGCACGTTCGCGGCAAACTGCCTGCTGGCACGGCGTCTCGCCGAACGCGATGTGCGGTTCATCCAGCTCTATCATCAGGGCTGGGACCAGCACGGCAATCTGCCCAATGACATTTCCTTGATGGCCAAGGACACAGACCAACCTTCGGCGGCCCTGATCAAGGACCTCAAGCGCCGTGGGCTCCTGGACGATACGCTGGTCATCTGGGGTGGCGAGTTCGGACGAACCAGCTACTCGCAGGGCAAGCTCACCAAGGACAACTACGGACGCGACCACCACCCACGGTGTTTCTCGGTCTGGGTAGCCGGCGGGGGCATCAACGCAGGAACCGTGTACGGCGAGACAGATGATTTCGGGTACAACATCGTCCGTAATCCGGTGCATGTGCACGACTTCCAGGCCACTCTGCTGCACTTACTCGGATTTGACCATGAGCGCTTGAACTTCCTGCATCAAGGGCGCCGATTCCGGCTGACCGATGTGCACGGGAAGGTCGTCGACGGCCTCATGGCTTGATGGCAGGGAGGTAGCGTCCCTACTGCTCGATGGATTCGGCCTCGAAAGATGTGAGTCCGTCCTCATCCCCTCTGAAACGGATTTCAATCGGTCGGCAGCAGACCTCACAGTCTTCGATGTAGACCTGTTCTTCCGGCGAAGGTTCGACGATCATCGAGATCTCTTCCCAGCAGTATGGACAGGTGAATGCGTGTTCTTGCGGCGCTCTCATGGACGAGCGACTTGGGCAGCCATGCCCTCAAAACCGCACCCGAGGTAGGTCTCGTCACCCAGAGTAAGTTCGGTCGTCCATCCGAACAACGAGTCCACCATCGTATCCGCGCAGGTTTCCTCAGCGAATCGAAGCATGACGCCGGGTCCCATGAACACGGGTCCGGGAGCAATCTCTACCGGCACCACCCACATATCGGATCCCGGGAGAAGGATGGACAATCCGTCTTCCGTCAGTTCGGCCATCCAGAACGGCTCATTTCCGGCGGCGCGCCAAAGCACGCCATCCCAATCATACTGACAGTCAAACCCTTCAAAAGGCAGGTAATTCACGTGTTCAATGGTCCAGTCAGTGTCTGTTGAACCTTTCGCATACACGGACCCGAATCCGACCGGATTGTCCAGATTGCGGATGGAGTCGATTATGGTCCACGTCGTGGATTGATCGCAGGACGTCATGGTCCAGCCTTGATCCACACGCACGATTGAACCCGTCAAAAGACGGATCTCTGTGGGCTGGGTGGCCGGTTCGGGTCCAGGCTCCGAAGTCGGTGTCCCTGACCGCGACGATTCACCGCACCCCAAAAGCAGGAGCACTAGAATCAGGCCGCTACACGCGCTCGAGACGGATAGGGTACGTCTGGTTGGCATTCCACTGACAGACATAAAGGTTCTTGTCCTGGTCCACGCACACGTCGTGGCAATGATTGAAAATAGACTCCTGTTGCAGCATCAACTGAAGCGCTCCATCACGGTATTCGGGCGCTGTTCCTCCGGGATTCGAAACCACCGTACCCGCAGCATCCAGGATGGTGACGAACCCTGAATCAGGTGTCTGGTTCAGGTACCGAAGTCGGGACCAGCATACGCCTGAGTACAGCATGTTGTCGTCAATGACCGCGCGGCAGACATACGCACCGGGAAGGAACAGGGTATCGAGATACTCGCCCGACAAAGTGAAGCGTTTGAATGCATTGTGCCCCCTGGATGTGCAAATCAAGGTCGGCTGGCCCTCACCACGCGTATCGATACAAACTCCGTGTGCCGTGGAGAATTCGGAATCGCCGTCTCCTCGCCCGCCGAATTTGCGGATGAACGTGCCGTCGGCTGCATACTGCAGGATCCACTGTGAGCCATACCCATCGGCCACGTATACATCTCCATTGGGAGCGACGGCCGTTTCAGTCGGATAGAAATTGTCGTCCTCTCCGTAGACTCCCAGCGTCTTTGGGGAGGCAAGACGCATGACTTCCTGACCGTCCAGGGTTGTCTTTACGACCTGTGCATTGCCATCAAAGCCGTTGTCACAGATCCAGAGATACTCGGCGTCACCTTCGTCGGACAGGGTAAGTCCGTGCCCGTATGGAAACGAGGTTCCCCAGGCATCGAGGAGCTTTCCACTTCGATCGTAAATGAGGATGTTGTTCTTCGTTTCATCCGTGATCATGATCAGCCGGCCCGAGCGGTCCTGTACCATTTCGTGGCAGTTCTTGACCGGATGAGCCATCGGGTCAAGGTTGCCCCATTCGCGATCCACGCGGTATCGGAATTCCCCGTGACCGATGACTTCGTCGGACAGGACACGTTTAACGATGATGTTGGGAGCCTGCCCAACGATGGCAAGTCCGGCTGCAGCACGGGTGGACGAAGAGACGAATTGGCGACGATTCATGACATTCTCGGCTAGGTATAAACGAAGGATAGGAAAACAGAAGCAGCATCGCCTCCTTGACTATCCCTGCGCGCCTCCCGATTCTTCGACATGCGTTTCTTCTCCGCCCTCGTCTTGGTCCTGTTCCTACTTGCCGGCTGTAATGGCCGGCATGTGGACTTTAATGCGGAGATCCGCCCCATCCTGAACGAGCAGTGCGTCGCCTGTCATGGGGGCGTAAAGACCAATGCGGATCTGAATCTTCAATTTCGCGACCTCGCATTGATTGGCGGCGAATCGGGTGAGCCGGCCATTGTACCCGGCGATGCCGGTTCCAGTGCGATGGTGCGGATGATCTCGCATTCGATCGCTGAAGATCGGATGCCCAAGGACGAACCACCGCTGAGTGAGGAGGAAATCGACCTCATCAGACGGTGGATTGACCAAGGGGCAGAATGGGAACAGCACTGGGCCTACGAATCACCTGCCCGTCCCGATCTGCCCAAGACGGATGCGCCTACCCCCATCGACGCCTTCGTTCGTGATCGACTTGACGCTGAGGGCCTGGAGCCCGCGCCCGAGGCTTCCTGCGCAGTCCTTGCCCGCAGGGTAAGCTTGGACCTCATTGGCTTGCCGGCCACTCCTGAACGCATGGAGGCGCTCTGCACCGGTGGCGATTACGAGGCGCTGGTCGATGATCTGCTGGCCGATTCCTCCTTCGGGGAGCGCTGGACTGCACTCTGGCTGGACCTCTCCCGCTATGCCGATTCCAAAGGCTACGAGGCGGACCGGGCACGCTCCATCTGGCGCTATCGGGATTGGTTGATAGATGCCTTCAATGCGGACAAACCGTTCGACGCATTCACCATTGAGCAGTTGGCCGGTGATCTACTTCCCGACCCGACCCACGACCAGCTGATCGCCACCGCCTTCAACCGGAATTCGATGACCAACGAAGAGGGCGGAACGGACGATGAAGAACACCGCCTGGCGCAGGTAATCGACCGTGTAGGCACGACTTGGGAGGTGTTTCAGGGTACGACCATGCGCTGCGTTCAGTGCCACGGACATCCGTATGATCCCTTCGTCCAAGAAGATTTCTATGCCTCACTGGCCATCTTCAACAACACCGCGGACTGGGACCAGCCAAGCGAAGAGCCCCTCCTTTTGGAATTCGAACCCGCCCAAGCAGGTGAGGGAAAGCGACTGGAAGCGGAGCTAGCTGCTGCCCATTCCGAGCTGATTGCATTCGTATCCACTCCGGAAATGATGGCCGTCCAGGCGGAGTGGGAGACGCAGTTGGACAATCCGGAAGTGAATGGACGCCTGCTCAATACGTCCAAGAACGAAGTGCTCCGGATTGCTGCCATCCCCGTTGAGGAGCGTAGTCCGCATCAGAAAACCTTCATACGGGACCGTTTCGCCGATGCGCACGCGTCCACGGAGGCGTTGCGCACGAGGCGCCGGGACATCCGCCAGGCGCTGTTCGAACTGGGTCCGGTCCAGACGCCCATCATGCGGGAATTGTCCGAAGAAAAGGCTCGCGTAACGCGTCTTTTTGATCGTGGTAGCTTCCTTTCTCAGCTGGAACCTGTCGAAAGCGGCATTCCGGCCGTCTTCGGAGAAACAGATGGACCCATGGACCGCCTGGAATTCGCCGAATGGCTTGTTTCCGAAGCCAATCCGCTAACGGCTCGCGTGGCGGTGAACCGGTTCTGGGAGCAGCTTTTCGGGACGGGTATTGTCGAAACGACCGATGATTTCGGGACGATTGGTCTGGCTCCCTCGCATCCAGAGCTGCTGGACTGGCTCGCCGTCTCCTTCCGGGAAGATCACGCCTGGAGCGTGAAAGGTATCCTGAAGGAAATCGTGCTGTCAGCCACCTACAGACAGGATTCTGCACCATCGGCAGAGAAGCTTGCCATCGACCCACAGAATCGTCTGATTTCACGTGGTCCCCGGTTCAGATTGAGCGCCGAACAACTGCGTGATCAGGCCCTGGCGGTGTCAGGACTACTGACAGAAAAACGAGGTGGTCCATCGGTCATGCCGCCCCAGCCAGACGGCATCTGGAAAAATCCCTACAACGGTCAGCAATGGGTCACGGCAGAGGGTCCGGATCGCTACCGCCGAGCGATCTATACCTATGCGCGGCGCACCGGACCGTATCCCGCCATGTTGACATTTGATGCACCTTCCCGCGAGTTCTGCGTGTCTCGCCGCATTCGGACCAATACCCCACTACAAGCACTGGTCACTCTCAATGACCCAGCGTACTGGGAAGCCGCTGAAGCATTGGCTTTTCGCATGGAGCAAGCGGCAGACACCCCGGCCGAGCAAGCGGTTGCCGGTTACGAAATGGCACTGGGACACCGTCCCTCCGATGCCGCACGTGCCACATTGGCTTCCCTTGCCGAAGAGACACCATTGTCCGTGGTGGCCAATACCATCCTGAATCTCGACGCCTTCCTGACAAAAGAATGAGTATCCAGGACGAAGCCCGCCTACGCTGGGCACATTTGCAAACCCGTCGTCATTTCCTCAAGTCGTTTTCGGCGGGGATCGGGTCGATGGCGCTGTCTTCGATTATGGGACCGACTTCCCTGGCGGGAGCTTCTTCCGGTCCAGCAGCGCTCGATGCCTTCGCTTCGGGCTCTGCGCTGGGAAATGACCCGCTGCTGCCCAAGACACCGCATTTCCCGGCCAAGGCCAAGCACGTCATCTTCCTGCACATGGCCGGCGCGCCAAGTCAGCACGAACTGTTCGACTACAAGCCGTTGTTGCAGCGCCTTGATGGTCAACAGACTCCTCCTTCTCTGCTGGAGGGCAAGCGATTCGCGTTCATCCGCGGCGTTCCGAAGCTGCTGGGCCCGCAGGCCACGTTCCAACAGCATGGTGAATCGGGTGCCTGGGTCTCGAACCACCTGCCCAACTTCTCGCGGGTCGTCGATGACGTGACCTTCCTGAAGGCCATGCATACGGACGAGTTCAATCACGCACCGGCCCAGCTTTTCCTGTACACGGGTAGCCCGCGCTTAGGTAGGCCTTCGCTTGGCTCCTGGGCTTTGTATGGTCTGGGATCGGAGAATCAGAATCTTCCGGGTTTTGTGGTGCTTATTTCCGGCGCTGCCGCTCCCAGTGCTGGCGCCTCGGTTTATGGCAGTGGATTCCTGCCAACGGTTTATCAAGGTGTGCAGTGCCGATCCGACGGCGACCCGGTCCTCTTCCTTTCCGATCCCGACGGCGTCTCACGCGACATGCGTCAGCGCAGCATCGAGGCCATCAACGAGATCAACCGTCAGCAGTACGAAGAGACGCAGGATCCGGAAATCCTGACCCGGATTTCGCAATACGAATTGGCCTTCCGCATGCAGATGTCCGTCCCCGAGGCCATGGATATCCATACTGAACCGGAAGCGATCCAGACGGAATACGGGGTCGAGCCGGGCAAGGTCTCATTTGCCAACAATTGCCTTCTGGCCCGCCGCTTGGTGGAACGCGGTGTACGCTTCGTGCAGCTATTCCACTGGGGCTGGGACTCACACGGCGCTGGCGAAAGCGAAGCCTTGACCCACGGATTCGTGGATCGATGCCGGGAAACGGATCAGGCTATGACTGCCCTGCTCACGGACTTGAAACGGCGCGGGCTGCTTGATGAGACGCTGGTGGTCTGGGGCGGTGAGTTCGGACGCACACCCATGCTTGAAAATCGCACTGGCCAAGACAACCCGTTTGTGGGCCGTGATCACCACTCCGACGTGTATACCATGTGGATGGCCGGCGCCGGCGTCAAGCGCGGATTCACCTATGGCGAGACCGATGAGATTGGCTACCAGCCTGTGAGTGGCCGTGTGCATGTCCACGACCTGCAGGCCACTATCCTGCACCAGCTTGGATTCGATCACGAGCGCCTCACCTTTCCTTTCCAGGGACGCGATTTTCGCCTCACCGATGTTAGCGGTCGCGTTGTAAATGAAATTCTTTCCTGATGACTAGACGCACTGCTCTTTGGAACGTCGCAGCTACCGTAGCTGCCATGTTGTTGATCTTGCTCTTCGTCGATCCGGCTGGCCGAGCACCGGAGTGGGCTCGCTTCCTGGCACGGCAGCACCCGGCCATTGTCCATCTGCCCATCGGATTCCTTCTGTTTGCGAGCCTGCTGGCCGCCTTCAGGCGCTGGAGCAAGGCCGACGATTCTGGCCCGACTGAGCAGGCAGCACTCGTTCTCGGAGGGTGGGGCGCTGTTGCGGCCGCCGCCGCGGGATCCTGGTTGATTCAAATGGGCGGCTACCCCACTGATGCGCTGTTCTGGCATCGGGTGCTGGGATTCATCATCCCGCTGGCGGCGGCCGGTGCACTGCTGGCTGGCGTCCAACAGCCGATTCGAGGAATGCGGAGCGCATCGTGGACGCTTTTGATCGGGTGCTTGTTGGTGGGCGGCCACCTGGGTGGCGAGATGACGCATGGCAAGGCGTTTGCCGTTGAATACGTGCCGAGTGTACTGAAACCGCTCATCGGCGATGCGCCAACACTCTCGACACGCTTTGACTTGTCGCAACCGGAGTCCGCATCCGTCTACGAGACTATTGTCGCTCCCATATTTGAGACCAGCTGCACATCGTGCCACGGCGAGGGACGCACCAAAGGCGGACTCGATCTGACCACCGCCGACGCCATCGCAGCCCACGAGACTGATACGGAAGATGATCCACTGGTCACCTGGGGTGATGCGGAAGCCAGCCTGCTCATTCAGCGCGTTACACTGCCGACGGAGCACCGCCGCGCCATGCCGCCGGTTCCGGACGCCAAGCCGCTTTCGCACGCCGATGTGGAGTTACTCCGTTGGTGGGTGGACTCAGAAGCCGGTTTTGACGGGACCATTTCGGCCGTCGCACGACCTGATGCAGTTGAGCGCCTGCTGCAGGCCTACGGACTGGGAGAAATCCTGATAGGCGTCTTTGCACTGGATCTACCACAGCCAGACACTACGGCCATCCGGAAAACAGAAGAGCGCGGTGTCACCATTTCGTACATGGCTGCAGACTTACCGCTGTTGGAGTGGAGTAGTCCTGACACCACTCCGTTGTATGCCGTCGAGGCGACCGACCGTATCAAGGACAACGTCGTCAGCGTAAATCTCAGCGGTGGCAACGCGACAGACGCAGACGTCACACGGCTTGCCGACTTTCCACACCTGACGTCTCTTGACGTTTCCAGAACAGCCGTCACGGGTGCAACACTGAGCGATCTGGTAGGACTTGAATACCTGTTGCGGCTGAATTTGTACGGCACCCAGGTAGACGACGCTGCCCTGGACCAGCTGGCCGATTTTCCCGCTCTCGAGTCTGTCTACCTCTGGAATTCGAATGTAACGGAAGAGGGCGTCGCGCGGCTGCGCGACGCCCTCCCCAACGCCGAAATCAACTTCGGCGAATAAGACGATGCCGGATGTGCCCGGTCAACTGTCCATCTTGATGGCGGGCAGCTTGAGGGCCTCCATCATGGTCTCAAATTCGCTCATCTGGTACGACGTGATATCGGCCAGCCTGGTCAGCCACTCGTCAATCTGGCGAACGAGCTCATCGCGCACTTCGTAGGCCTGATCGGTCGGTGGGAAATTGCCGCGCGTCACACCTCCCACAGCCGCCAATTTGTTGTTGAGGCGGATGGGGTAGTTCAGCGGATCCTGTCCGGAGCGGTTCTTGGTCTGATAGAGAGCTTCCTCTACCTCTTTCATGCCATCGAGCATGCGTTCGGCATAGGCATTGATCGAGTCGGCTTCCGGATGGTCTTCTGGTACGCGATCGAGCACGTCGTTCACCTGATCACGCAGCGAACGGATCTGCTTGATGGCATCATGGGTCTCGCTGAGCTTGTCACGTACCGAAATCAGGAAGTCGAACTTCTCCTGCAGCCCTTCGATGGGCGTCTCGGAGCGCGGATCAGGATTGATATGGAACGTCACATCGGTCGAGTCATCCCCCACGATCAGGCGCGCAACGTACGAGCCAGGCACGGCCTGAGGACCACGAACCGAACCGGCCCACATGATCAGACCTGGAAATGACTCGGCATCCGGATAGCGCATGTTCCAGTTGAACTGGTTCACCCCTTTGTCCGACGGCACACCGTCGCCGTCAAAAGTCTGAATGATGGTCGAGCCGTCGTTCTCCAAGATGCGAAGCGTCAGATCTTCATCCCTTTCGGAGGGCAACCAGTATCGTAATCGAACCGAGCCTTCTGCACCCAGTGTTATCGGGTACGGCTCGTGAAAGACATGCGTATGGTCGAGATCCGAGGCCTGGACTCCTTGTAAAACCGTCAGGTCTTCCATGATCCAGAAGCTTCGGCCCTGCGTACCGACTACCAGATCATTGTCCTTCCATTCCAGATCCGTGATCGGCACGATGGGCAGATTCTGCTGAAGCGACTGCCATGAATTGCCATCATCGAATGAAATGTACATGCCCGTCTCGGTACCGGCATATAGCAGACCCTCGCGTTCCGGATCGGCTTCAATGGCGCGGGTAAAATACATCGGATCGATACCGTCCGTGATCAACTCCCAGGACTGACCGTAGTCTTCCGTTTTGTACAGGTAGGGTGTGAAATCATCCATCTTGTAGCGCGTACCAGCTACGTAAAGACCTGCCGGATTGTGGGGATCGACGACCATATCGTTGACCATCATCCACTCGGGGAAGATGCGCTCATTCGGCGTGATATTCGTCCACGAATCGCCACCGTCGCGCGTGATGTGGATCAGCCCATCGTCCGAACCAACCCAGATCACCCCTTCCTGCTCGCCTTCGGCCAGCGTGAAAATGGTCGCGTAGTACTCCACAGCCGTGTTGTCCTTCGTGATCGGGCCGCCAGAGGGACCGAGAGTGGTGGGATCGTTGCGCGTCAAGTCAGGCGAAATGATCTCCCAGGACTGCCCCATGTTCGTCGACACGTGGACGTGCTGACTCGTTGCAAAGACCCTGTCCGGATCGTGCTCGCTGACCACGATGGGGAAATTCCACTGGAACCGGTATTTGAAGCCCTCGGCGCCGTGACCCATCGGATTATCCGGCCAGACATTGATGGATCGGGACTGACCATTCCGGTGGTTGACTACCGAAAACGAACCGCCGTACGAGCCACCGTATACGATATCCGGATCTTCGGGATGAGCCGCCAACCAGGCGCTCTCCCCCCCTGCCGTGGATTCCCACTCGCGTTCGTTGAGGCCGTTCGAGGTGTGCAGAATGCGCACCGTCGAGTTGTCCTGCTGCCCGCCATAAATGCGGTACGGGAAGTTGTTGTCCGTATGGACCCGATAAAACTGGGCCGTAGGCTGGTTGTAATACGTCGACCAGGATGAGCCTCGGTTATAGGTCACCTGAGCTCCGCCGTCATCACCCACGATAATCCGATCTGCGTTGGCTGGATCGATCCAGAAATCATGGTGGTCACCATGCGGGGTACGCACCCGCTCATATTCGCTGCCACCATCCTTGGAGTGCCAGAGGCCCACATTCAGGACCCACACTTCGTCCTCGTCCTGCGTGCCGGCATAAATTCGGGTGTAGTACCAGGCACGCTGGCGCAGATTGCGATCGTCGTTGATGCGTCTCCAGGACTCGCCACCGTTCTCGCTGCGAAAGACGCCTCCGTCATCGTGCTCTACAATCGCCCAGACTCGATCTGGATTGACAGGGGAAACCGTCACACCGATGATACCCAGCATTCCACCAGGCAGGCCGTTGTCCTGATTCGTGAGCTCGTGCCAGGTGTCTCCGCCATCCGTAGACTTCCACAAGCCGGAATCTTCACCTCCGGAGGACATGGAGTACGGACTCCGATTGAATTCCCACATGGACGCATACAACACGCGCGCATTGGTGGGGTCCATATGCAAATCCACTGCACCGGCCTTCGTCGAGACGAAATGAATCTCTTCCCACGTCTCGCCACCATCCTTGGAGCGGAAAACACCGCGTTCCTCGTTGGGTCCGAACAAGTGCCCCATCACGGCCGCATAGACCAGGTCGGGGTTCTTGGGATGAATACGGATGCGGGCGATATGCCGGGAATCATCCAGTCCGATAGACTTCCAGGTCTTTCCGGCATCCTGTGATTTCCACATGCCGTAACCGTGCGAGACATTGCCGCGGATGGTCTTTTCTCCACCGCCGACATAGATGACATTATTGTCCCACTCGGATACAGCAACTGCACCGATGGACCCCCCGAAGAAACCGTCAGAGATGTTCTCCCAAGAACCGCCACCGTCCGTAGTGCGCCAGACGCCGCCACCCGTCGCACCGAAATAAAACAGATTGTCTTTTCCGGGTACACCGGCCACAGCTGCCGAACGACCTCCGCGATAGGGCCCAACCAGCCGATATTCCAGACCATCATACAGTGCAGGATCAATGGATTGGGCAGAAGAATCAGTCACGCCCACGTCAGGCAGGATCATGGCCAGGACGGCCAGAAGGAGGGCAACCGGGGAGAATCGCATCAGGACAGTACCGGATAGGTGAGCACGTTCGACGGGATGCCAATCTAAAGGGCCGTATGCAAAGGCGCTACCGCGATGTCGATCGCGAGGCCAGGGATTGACACAGGCCGTTTCGTACCGATATTAAGGCCGAACCCAGCCCTCCTATTTTCCGAAAGTCATGTTTGAAGTCCGGCTCAATCGCGCTCGTCTTGTCCGATTTCTGAGCATTACAGCCACCGTTTTGCTGGCCATGCATCTTGTCCTCTACCTGATCCACTTCTTGGTAGAGGAGGTCCCCTGGTATCTCTTGCAGCTCTTTGATGTCAACGAAGAGCACAATCTGCCTACCTGGTTTTCTGGATTCAACCTGGGGATCACCACGTTATTCCTTTGGCTGATCAGTCGGGAGAAAAGGAGACTTGAGGACGATCAGGCGCGTCGCTGGTTTGTGCTCTTCCTTGGCTTTTTCTACCTGTTCGTGGATGAAATTGCCGGCCTGCACGAGACCGTGAATTCAATCTTCGAACCCTCGTGGGCCTGGGGTGGCCTCATGATCGTTTTGCTGTTCGGGATGTACTTCATGCCCTTCTTGCGCTCCTTGCCTCGTCAGACACTTGTCCAATTTATGGTGGCTGGAGCCGTCTTCGTTGGAGGAGCCGTCATCATGGAGCTGGTTGGTGAACCTCTCGATGGGGACTCCCTCGCCTACGCTATAAGTACCCTGGTCGAGGAAAGCATGGAGATTTTTGGTGTCATCCTGTTCACGCGTGCTCAGCTGAACTATCTCATGGGCGGTAAGCACGAGGCCCTGATATCCATGCTCCCTTCGAAAGATACCATTTGACGATGTGCGGCTCATCGGGCATCTTGAGGGATCCCTGTTTTCCCCACACACCGTAGTGGGGAAGCCCGCATGCTCCAATCGGAGGGTTAAATTACTTTGACGCTGCCCTGGTCACCACATCGGATTTTGTCATGAGTTCGTCTATTCGCCTGTTTCTCTTTCTGGCACTGATCACCCTGTTCGTTGCCGCGCCCGCCTCAGCCCGCCAGATTGCGGGACAAGTATTGGATGCCGACGGTCAACCGGTTGCTGGCGCAACCGTGTTTGTCGATATGACCACGTTGCAGACCACTTCGGACGCGGATGGGCGATTCAATATGACCACACCAGCTCACTATTCGTTCGAAGTTGTCGCCATTGCCGATGGATTGCAGGCTACCGGAGTTCGAACGAATCAGGAAGACTGCCGCAATATGGACATCATCATGTCCGCTCCCTTCGAGGCGGTGGGCGATCCACTGGATGATGACATGCTGTCGTTTTTCAAGCTGGCCGCCTTTTCGTACACGCGGTTTGCTCGGGATATTGAGATTGAATCCGCGGACGTCCTACGTCACGCCTTCGATGATGCCATGAACGTGATCACCATCGAGTCGACCGGGCCATTCATCTTTTCCAATCCAGCGTTGGGCTACAAGATTACCATCCACGATTTCCGCATGGGCGGCAATGCGATTACATACGGTTGGGAGGGCTACACGCTGTTTGAGCCCATGACCCCTGAAAAAAAGAAAGACGAGAAAAACTGGACTAAAAACCGCGAGACCACATTCGAGGGATCCCGACGCCATTTCCTCTCATCACTGATGGCTGACAACATGAAGAAGCAAGAGTGGGCCGCGTGGTTCGTGGGCGGTCCCGGAGCTGCAGATGACCATTCGCCTGTCCAGGAAGCTGGTTTGAAAGGCATCTACGGCGAGCCGATGCCCATCCTGTATGAGGATGATCGCCCCGGTGTCGGACGCATCGACTGGGCTGGCTGGGTACGCATCCAATATTTCGGAGATGGTGGCGATGCCCGCTGGCCTGAGTTCATCGACCGGCACTGGCCCGTCTCGGACCTTTCCGAAGTTCTAGCTTCCGAGATGCATGTGACCTTCGTCGAATTACCGACCTACCAGGCCTTCATCGACAATACTGGCGTGATATTGCCCTCCGAGGCACCAGCCACCCGCGAGCTGGGTTACTGGACATTCCACCGTCTTGCGGACATGCTTCCTCTGGACTGGATGCCGGAATAATCGGACCATCCAGCGGCCGCTTCCTAGCGGACGCTGATCAGTTCGACGTCAAAGACGAGCGTGGCATGCGGAGGGATAACGTTGCCCGCCCCGCGTGCACCATATCCCATCTCCGGAGGAATGGTCAAACGGCGCATGCCGCCAATTTTCATGCCGGCGAAGCCCTCGTCCCATCCCTGAATCACGCTTCCTGCGCCCAGTCTGAAAGAGAAGGTCTCTCCTCGATCGACGGAGCTATCAAATTTGCGCCCCTTGTAGTCTTCATTATCCGGGTGGAACAGCCATCCCGTGTAGTGCACCTCGATTGTTGCTCCTGCAGTGGCTTCGGCGCCTTCGCCGGTTACGAGGTCATTGATGACGAGTCCGTTGGATACGCTCATGGCATTAAGTCTGTTGGGTTAGGGTGACGTGCGGCTTCGATCACCGAATGTCAACCAGTTCGATCTCAAAAATCAGGTCCTGCATGGCTGGAATGCCGGGACGACCTGCCTCTCCGTAAGCGAGGCTGTAAGGAACTCGCAGTTCCCGCGTACCCCCGATTTTCATTCCGGGAACGCCTTGATCCCAGCCTGCGATGACACGACCCACACCAATCTGGAATGGAATGGGCTCACCGCCTTCCTTCGAGCTCTGGACCATCTCGCCCTTCTCGTCTTCGGCTGAGACGTCTCGGAACCACAAGGTGTAGTGCGCTACGGCCGTCTGACCAGCAGCGATCATATTGCCATCTCCTTCAACCAGGTCCGTGATGACCATGTCTGCCAGATATTCGGAAGCAGCAGATTCGGAAGCTTCGGAATCGGCTGTCGTATCAGAATTCTCAGATGCGCATCCAGCTACAAGCAGGGCAAGGGCGAAAAGGCTTACAGAAAGCAATCGGGACATGGTGGTAAGAGTCTGTTATTCCTGGTGAGACGCGCCTAACGTCCGTATCGCGATCTGGTTCGCACCCGGGCAGGCTACCTCGGAATTCGGCAACTGTGAGGGCTTTCGCGACTCGTGGAAATAATACCAGGCCTTTCGGCCGGGCCACACTGCGCTCATCGCATTTCCACCTTTTCCAGTTCTTCCACACGGAAAGCATCTGAGCTCCTGACCGCCGACACATACTCGGTCCAGGGTCCGCTCAGGAATGCGTTCACTTCCTCGAGCATGCTTTCCAGAGCCCGTCGCCCGGCCGACATGGACCAGTCTTCGGGTGTATTCGGAGCACGATTGCCGGATAAGAGGTAGCGTCCAGCGCCAGACACTTTTTCACTGATCGTGTCGAAGGGCCGATAGATGCCTTGCTTGCCTTGCGGTCCGAAGTAGCGATCCTGGAATGTATTCAGTGAATCGGTCAGGGCATCGCCGTTCTGCTTGAGATCTTTGGCCATATCGTCGCTGCGATCACCCAGACTGCTGTTGACGCGCGAGATCACCATTTTTGCATCTCGAACCCGCGTCATCATATCGGCAGCCGTTTCAACCATCGACTCGTATTCCCGGTACATGGCGTGACGCGCGCGAAGCGCAGTCATGTCAACTTCGCGTCGGGGATCGGCCTCAACCTTAATGCTGGTGCTGGTGGTATCGGCGCCGAAGATCACTTGCACGGTGTAGGTACCGGGCAGCACCTGAGGACCGCCCAGCTCGGGCGCATCGCGACGCGGCGCAGTGCGGCTGGGACCACGGACACCCTTGCGGTTCATCGACCAGATGACGCGGTTCATTCCGGCTTTGGCAGGCCCTTCGAAAGTGCGGATCACCTCATCACCGTCCAGAATGCGGATGTCCACCTCGCCAGGTGCAGTGCTCTCTTGACTGTCGTCTTCCATGTCCGAGGCATTCATGTACTCCGCATCAGCCTGTTCACCCGCTACTTCGTCGTCCATTTCTTGGTCGGCGGACTCAGCTGGCGTGTGGGCATCAGGATTGATGGAATAGGTGATGCGGGCGCCACGTGGTCGATTTTCGCCGGAATAGATGGCATCGGCCTTGAACCGGGTACCCGCCGCCTGGATATTGGAGGCCTGATAAGCAGTCGGGGTCGAGTAAACGTGTACCGCTTGGTCCAGCTGCGCTGCACCCTGCCCAGCCAGCTCGCGCAATGGGCGAATATCGTCAAGTACCCATGCGCTGCGGCCGAACGTCCCAATCACCAGATCGACCTCTCGCTCCTGTATGGCCAGGTCTATCGTCGATGCCGTGGGATACCCAGCGGTCCACTTCGTCCAGGTATCGCCTTCATCAATCGAGACATACAAACCGAACTCAGTACCAATGAACATCAGACGTGGCTCCACCGGATCCTGGATAAAGGACAAGGCGAATCCGTACACGTCGTTACTATTTACCAGACGCTCCCAGCTCCGCCCCCAGTCCTGAGTGCGATATACGTAGGGCTCCCAGTTGTTGCGGCGATGGTCATCGAATACAACGACCGCTTCGGCCGCATTGTGGGCAGAAGCATGGACCTGGGAGACCCAGTTTCTTTCCGGTAGGTCACGCATGCGGGAGCCAACCTCGGTCCACGTACCGCCATCATCGCGGCTCAGCTGGACATTGCCATCATCGGTTCCCACCCAGAGAATGCCCTGCTCAAGTGGGCTGGCGCTGATAGCCGTTATCGTAGTGTGGTTTTCAGCCTGCGTTACGTCGTAGGTCAGACCTCCGGACTCTTCCTGGTTCTGTTTTTCTGGATCGTTCGTCGTCAGGTCTGGAGAAATGACGGCCCAGCTTTGTCCCTTGTTGGTCGAGCGATGAACGAATTGACTTCCGTAGTAGATCGTATTCGCATCGTGCGGGTCTTGCTCGAACGCAGCATTCCAATTGTAGCGCAGGAAAACGTCAGGATCGGGATGCAGCGGCTTGATGAACGAGCTGTTGCCAGTCTCTTTGTCGAACCGACTCAAGCTGCCACCCTGGCTCATGGCATAGCCAAAACGGGAGTTATCGGGGTCGGCAATCACATCGAACCCGTCACCGAAAGCTACTTCCTGCCAGAGATGATTCCGGATTCCTCCTGATTTCCAGGCATAGGCGGGTCCGACCCACGAACCATTGTCCTGCATGCCGCCCATGACGTTGTACGGCATTTCGTTGTCGACATTGATGTGGTAGAACTGGGCTACGGGCAGGTTCTCTACGAATCGCCACGTATCGCCTTTATCGCGGGTAATCGCCATGCCACCATCATTTCCTTCTATGATGAAATCGGGGTCTTGCGGGGATACCCAGAAAGCATGGTGATCGGGGTGCACACCGTTGATGGAATATCCTGGCTGCCATTGTCGGAATGAGCGCCCTCCATCCTCTGACACATAGATATAGGTCTCGATTTTATAGAGTCGGTTCTCATTCTCCGGGTCGGTGTAGATATCGGCGTAATAGAACGGCCGACCATTTACTCCGCTGTCATCGTTGACCATGCGCCAGTTGGCTCCGCCGTCATCACTGCGGTATAGCGCGTTTTTCTTCGCCTCAATCAGTGCATAGACCACTTCTGGTTCGTTTTGGGCAAATGCGAGGCCCATACGTCCCAGTTCTCCTTCTGGTAACCCGCGATCAGGCGTGATCTCTTCCCAGTTATGTCCACCATCCCACGTCTCGTAAAGTCCTGAGCCTTCGCCGCCGGACTTGAAGAACCATGGCCAGCGATGGAATTCCCACATAGCGGCCAGGATGTGATTGGGGTTCTGGGGATCCGCCACCATATCACCGATTCCTGTGCGATCATTCACGAACAGAACCTTCTCGAATGTCTCGCCTCCGTCCGTCGTGCGAAATACGCCACGTTGATCCGTCTCACCCCATGCCGGCCCCTGCACACCGATAAGGGCTACATCAGGATCATCGGGATGCAGAATGATCCGATGGATATTGCGGGAGTCCTCCAATCCCAAGTGCATCCAGGTCTGACCGCCATCGATTGACTTGTACAGCCCGTTGCCGGCTGACTGGCTGTTTCGTGGATTGCCCTCGCCCGCACCAACCCAGACCACGTCTGGTGTCTTTTGGAAA
>JAURNP010000006.1 GCA_030830105.1 Rhodothermales bacterium
GCCCCCTTTTTTGTAGTAGAGCTACGAAAGAATCGCACGCCTACCGAACACCAATGGTGTAGGAGCCACCGTCTGTCGTGTATGGTCCAACGGGCGCAATCCTCTCCGAATGCAACTTGAGTCCTTCTGGACCGTCTTCCTTAAGGAGCTACCATGTGCCTTATTCTTCCCGAACGGCACTTGTCTGCAATAGCTATCTTGCGGACTCGCGGATTCCCCCACCCCCACCACCAGAGCTGCACTTCACCGGATGGCGAAAGGCGCCAAAGACAACACGCCTTCGCAGTCGAGCGAACAGGATCGACTGCTGGTTACCCGTGCGCTTGACGGAGACCAGGGCGCGTACCAAGAGTTGATGGAGAAATACCGCGGTGCGCTTTCGTGGCATGTCCAGCGCATGGTACGCAAACAAGGGGAAGTGGATGACCTGGTGCAGGAATGCTTCACCAAGGCCTTTTCGGCGCTGAAGTCCTACTCTTCCGACTACGCATTCTCCACCTGGCTGTATAAGATCGCTACGAACCACACGATCGACTTTCTGCGCAAGAAAAAGCTGCAGACCATGTCCATCGATCGGCCTATTCAGACCAAGGATGGCGAGGTGGAATACGAGCTGCCGGACACATCCTATCGTCCGGATCGGCACATTGTGGAAGATCAGCGTAAAGCATTGATCCAGGAGGCCATCGAGCAGCTTCCCGAGAAGTACCACCGTGTGATCGTAATGCGTCACCAGCAGGAAAAGTCTTACGACGAGATTGCTGCCGAGTTGGATCTTCCGCTTGGAACGGTCAAGGCACACATTTTCCGTGCACGCGGTCTTCTCTACAAATATCTGCGCGACAAGCGACATATGATGTAGTGCAGGGAGCGTATTGCCGGCCCGCATCGAGCCATCGTTGGACTTCATTATTCTTCCCCGCGTTGACATGTCTGTCGATTCTGCAGCCATATGTGATCTGATCGAAAAGGCCCGTGTCTACGATGTGGCCATTCGTACCGAATTGGAACTGATGGAACGACTCCGTGCCAGATCAGGCAATCGGGTTTTACTCAAGCGGGAAGACCGACAGGTAAGTTTTTCCTTCAAAGTTCGAGGCGCCTTCAACTTGATGGCGCATCTCTCTGATTTCGAGAGGGGTCGCGGGGTCATTGCCTCTTCGGCTGGAAACCACGCTCAAGGTGTGGCGATGGCCGCTTCCAGATTGTCATGCCGGGCCGCCATCGTAATGCCCGCTACGACCCCTGCGGTCAAGATCGATGCGGTCAGGCGCTACGGCGGAAAGTGGGTTGAGGTAATTGTTCACGGGGAATCTTACAGCGATGCTCACGCTCGCGCACTTGAGATTCAGGCATCGGAAGGTCGTACGTTTGTGCATCCCTTTGATGATCCGTTGGTAATTGCTGGGCAGGGGACGATCGGAAAAGAAATCCTGGACCAGTGCTCAGAGTCCATTGATGCGGTTTTTGTAGCGATTGGGGGAGGGGGGCTTGCCTCGGGTGTTGGATCCTGGATCAAACATCACAGCCCCGAGACGAAGGTGATCGGTGTACAGGCTCAAGGATCCGATGCGATGTTGCAATCACTCCAGGATCAGGAGCGGCTGCGCCTTGACCACGTTAGCCTGTTTTCCGACGGGACGGCCGTCAAGGAGGTCGGCGCTACGACGTTGAAGCTGTGCGAAGAGGTGCTCGACGACATCGTGCTGGTCAGCACCGATGAGATCTGTGCGGCCATAAGCGATATCTACTTGGACTCGCGAAACGTGGTCGAGCCAGCGGGCGCCCTCTCCCTGGCTGGCTTGAAGAAGATGATTGCCGAGGAAGCGTGGAAGGACCGTTCGCTGGTTGCCGTTGCGTGCGGGGCGAACATGAACTTCAATCGGCTGCGCTTCGTGTCTGAGCGGGCAGAAGTGGGTCGGCACCGCGAGGCTCTATTTGCCGTCACCATCCCCGAGGAGCGTGGATCCTTCCGGTCCCTGTGTGCGCTCGTAGGCGATCACAACGTGACCGAATTCAACTACCGCATGTCTGATCCGGATGAAGCGCACATTCTGGTCGGGATCGAGATTCAGTCCGAGGCAGATGGTGAAGCGTTGGCGGCTACATTTCGTAGCGCAGGACTGGCAACGGTTGATCTTTCTCACGACGAGCTAGCCAAAACACACCTGCGTCACATGGTTGGGGGGCGCTCCGTGCACACCAAGGATGAGCTACTCTACCGCTTCGAGTTTCCGGAACGTCCAGAGGCCCTGATGCGCTTTCTTTCGAACATCCCTTCCAAGTGGAATATCAGCCTCTTCCATTATCGAGGCATCGGTGCCGACTATGGTGATGTTTTGGTTGGCATTCAAGGCGCCAGTCAGGACCGGGAGGTGTTGGAATCGTACCTGAGCGACGTTGGATTCCGTTTTCGGTTCGAGTCTGACAATCCTGCCTATCGCCTCTTCCTGTCGCAGGCGTGATTGCGCCGTTGTCGGAAACGATGAGTATTCGCGTTCCAAGTTTGCAATTCCGGGCTCGCGTGGGCAATATCTGGTTTGTCTAAGCTGTACTCCGATGATTGGCACGACTCTATCCCACTACGAAATCACCGCGGAACTCGGTCGCGCTGTTCTCGGTGGGTGGCTTGCTGTCGCTGGTGTTGTGGCCTCAGGGAGAGGATCAGATGCGGCCTTCGCTATCGGTCTCTGTCGATGTCCCGGGCTATGCCAATGAATCTCTGCCTTCCATTTCTCCGGACGGGAGATTTGTGGCGTTTACTGCCGGTGCAGATCAAGGACGAAATCTGGTGATTGTCGATTTATCCAGCGGCGAGTCACACGTTATGGCCGA
>JAURNP010000055.1 GCA_030830105.1 Rhodothermales bacterium
ACTTCCTGTTCAACGCCCTCAACACGCTCCTGGCGTTCATCGGAGAGAAGCCCGACGAGGCGGAAGCCGTGGTCGAGCACCTTGCAGCAATTTTCCGCCATACGCTGCAGACGGGCAGCAAGCCGTTTGTCACAATGGATGAAGAGACATCCTTGGTAGAACACTACCTGGCCATCGAAAAGGCCCGCTTCGGTGACCGGCTGCAGGTCACTTGCGACATCGACGCCGACTTGCGAAGTCATCCAGTACCCGCGTTCGCGATTCAGACCCTGGTAGAAAACGCCATCAAACACGGAATGGAGCGCTCGCGCAAGCAGTGCTCGCTGACTATAACGGTCTCCCGGGCCTATCCCAATCAAGGTTCATCTGGCGCAGCCAGAGTGCTGGTCGAGGATACTGGCGTCGGTATCCCTCAACTTTTCGGGAAGACGGCTCCCAGTCATGAGCGCCACGACTTTTTTGGAATTGGGCTCTCCAACGTATTCGATCGTTTGCAACAGCTCTACCAGCAGAGCGATCTGCTTGGTTACATGAGTGACTCCGAGAACGGAACGTCTGTGACAATGACCATTCCTGCCGAACGCTCTACGCCCACCTGAAACCGCCCATCAACCAACCTCTCTCAACCATGGCACGTATCCTGATTGTCGATGACGAAGCCCCTGCCCGGAAACGCTTGCAAAAATTGCTTTCGGATAAGGCGATAGCCGATCTCGTGACAGAGGTCGACACCGCGGAAGATGGCGTCCAGGCGCTCGAGAAGCTTGCAGCAGGCGCCTTCGACGTGTTGCTCCTCGACATCCAGATGCCGGGACTCGACGGCTTCGATGTACTGGAGCGCATTGAGCCGGACAACCGGCCAGTGGTAATCTTTACGACTGCCTTCGACGAATATGCCATTCGGGCTTTCGACGCCAATGCCGTCGACTACCTTTTGAAGCCGGTTCCTACGGATCGCTTGACGAAAGCTCTGCAGCGCGCCCACAAAGTGATGGGGCAATCTGAAGGTCAAGATGAGCGATTGGGCAAACTGCTGGAGTGGATGGATTCTCAGGCGATGGATGGAGCGGAATCACCATCAACGGATGCAGACTGGCTGGAACAGCTGTCGATCCCTTACCGTGATCGGATCCTGATCATCCCCATCCAGGATGTCGTCTCCATAGAGATCGCGGAGGGCATCACACGTGTTTACATTCTTGAGGACGATGCCTCAGCACCTCGTCGCCGCCTGCGTCAGCATATTGTCAATTACACCTTGGATCAGCTTGGGAGTATGTTGAATCCAGAGCACTTCATGCGGGTACATCGCTCGGCCATAGTCCAGTTTGGCCATATCAAGGAGCTGGTCCCGTGGTTCAGTGGACGGTACAAGTTGGCTCTCACGGGCGGCCATGAAGTCATTGCCTCCCGCGAACGCTCCAAAGCGGTAAAAGAACGCCTTCGAATTTGAATGCGGACGAGGCGCCAGGATTGTGTCTCCTGGAACAGGGGTTACCTGAGTACAACCAGCGATCGAACCATTTGCTGGCGTCCGGCGCGCACGACAATCTGATAGACACCCGGTGCTACCCGGACGCCCGATGCGTTGCGCAGGTCCCAACCGACTTCCAGGGTCCCAACCGACTGGCGGCCGGCGCCTCCCATTGGTCGGGCGATTTCGCGACCCAGTATATCGATTATTCGAACCTCTACTTCGGCCGGCAGCTCAAGCTGCAACAACAAGTGCGCACGATGGGAAACGGGATTGGGATAGACATCCAGACCGGATAGAGCTGGCGAAACGGCGAACTCCTCAACGGCTGTGCCCTGTATCAGGATCGAAGCCAGGTCAGGATCAACGCTCTCGATGGAGTTGGGCGTCAATCCAGTCACGACGTAATGATACTCTGAGCCGACTTCAAGAGCCGCGGTATCGGTCCATTCTGGATCCCATGATATGTGAATGAGATTGGCCGGGTCATTGGTGATGGCCAGTGCGTCCGGGGTCGACCCATCACTCTTGACCCTGTAGATGGCAAAGCGATTAGCAAAGGAGATCCCGGTGATCGGGGGATCCCAGCGCAGGAATCGTCCTTCTGAAGACAGGGTCACCTGGAGATTGCCCGGCGGGTCAGGCGGCCAGGTGTCTCGGTAGTCCATGTAGGGTGTGATCGCCTTGTAGCGATACAAATCCGTCTCCAAATAGGCTGTCAGTCCTTGGTTGACCGCTGGCCCCAGATTGCGGGCTCGGAAAAAAAGATTCCCCTGGATATTGTCAAAGAGCCTGCCGAATGTCAATTGAGCCGGAATCTCCCCGCTATCCCATGGGTCACCGATCCCATCACCGTCATAATCAACGGCCGTGGTTGGATCGTTCTTGTAGGCCGCAATACCCGGGTAAATGTGAATCCCTTCCGAGTTGAGATCCCACCAATCGGCAAGCGCAGCAAAACCCTGGCCGCCGCCGATTGGCCAGTACAACTGTGGAACGAGGTAATCGACGCTCTCTTCGATTATCCAGGTCAGCGGGTCAGAGTAAATGACGTTATAGGCGTCAAGTCCGACGATGCCCGCAGGCTCGCCGGGCTTCCATATTCCGAACGGGCTCACGCCAAATCGCACGCGAGGGTCGATTTCCCGGATGGCATCGGACACCTCAAGCATGAACAGGTTGATGTTGTCCCTCCGCCAATCCTCGATAGAAGCGTATCCTGCTCCGAAGGCATCAAACGTCGCTTGGTCTTCTAGAGCAATATGATATTCGGGATAAGGGTAGAAGTAGTCGTCAAAATGAATACCATCAACGGGATATCGCCCGACAATATCCTTTACGACATCCACGATGTGCGAGCGACCCGCGGGGTTTCCCGGATCAATATGATGGACCAATGTGCCCTTGCGTGACTCCTGGGTTCCTTTGTACGTAGTCGATAGAATGAGATCGGGTCGCGCGTTCATTATGTGCCCCGCCGCAAGGCCTGAAAGACCAAGCCCCGAAACCACCCGAAACGGGTTGAGCCAAGCATGTAGCTCCATTCCCCGCTCGTGGGCCAAATTGATGGCCTCCGTCAAGGGGTCCCAAAACGGATCGGGGGCCCTACCCTGCGTACCAGTCAAAAACCGGGACCAAGGCTCGATGGACGAGTCATACATCGCATCCGCCTCGGAGCGCACCTGAAAAAAAACCGCATTGATTCCGGTGGCGGCCAACTCGTCAAACAAAGTGGCCATGTCTGCCAGCTGAACGGCCGGAGTGGCATTGCGACCATTCAGACCCAGAGGCCAATCAAGATTGTAAGCCGTAGCAACCCACGCACCTCTCATTTCATACTTGGGGTGCTGTGCAGAAGAAGTTCGTGCGAGCGAAGCACATAACAACAGCACCACCAGAAATCCCACCCTCCTGAAAACATTTTCAGCTTGAATCCTGCATACCCTTCGGGCCAATGGACTTATGCGGATCGACGCTGATTTCAGAAACTCTGTTGACACAACAATTCTATTTTTATACAATGCAGGTTCAGTTGTTTTTGGGTAGACCCCGCTGAGCCCACCCTTCGCCAGCAATATCCGACCCATTTCGATCAAAACACACCCTATTTGGAGGCCCCATGCGCAGAGTTACTAGTCTATTGATGCTGGCTGCTTTCGTTTTTGCAGGAAGCGCCGTCGGTCAAAGCACTGATTTTTCGTGGACCGTCCCGCTTTCTGAAGAAGCCGAACGTCCGTATTCCGCTTTCCACTCCGGTACCCGTACCGTGATGGGTCCTTATGACCTGGATGGCGATGGCATGCAGGAAATCCTGGTATCCGACTACACCGGTGGTACCCGTGTGCACGTTCTCGAGACGGTCGGCCCGGACACCTGGGAGCACGTCTATTCCACTCCCTGGCTGGATGTATCCGGCAGTACGATCAACGGACGCGCCATCGCTGGTGGCGACCTCGATGGTGACGGTCATGGCGAAATCGTCTTCTTTTCCGGTGATGGATTCGCTGACGGCTCCCCCTACCCGTATGGCATGTACGTATTCGAGCACACCGGTGCTGACAACGATTACGGCACCGAGCCAACCACGGTCTACCAGCTGCCCAACGCCCCGAACCGCTGGCGCATGGAGCAGATCGTCATCCAGGATGTCGACAATGACGGCGTCCAGGAGCTTCTGACCGGTAACAACGGCAACAACGCCGGCGACAACTGGTGGATCATCTCCGTTGAAGGAGACATCGGATCCGGCTTCGAAACCTGGGTACAGGAAGCCTACCTCAACTCCCGCGTCCAGGATTGGGACCCGGTCAACCGCGGTGGTGGCTCCCCGTACGGTATCGTGGCTGCTGACCTCGATGGCAACGGCATCAATGAGATCGTCATGGGCTCATGGAACAGCCTCAACGTCACGGTTGGTCAGGCTACGGGCCCGAACCTCTACTTCTTCCCCGATGGATCCCTGGGGCCGGTTTACCAGCAGCTCAGCGCTGGCGTCGGTGACCACGTGGCCTACTTCGGACTCGACGTGGTCGACATCAACGGCGATGGCGATGACGAAGTATTCGGCTCAGTCCTCCAGACCGGCGACGTGTTTGTCGTGAACTACGAGTTGGGAGAGAGCACGACGCAGATCCTTCCGGAAAACGCCCAGGTTGGTGTCGTTCCTGGCCTGTCCTCGCTCGGCCTCACCGCCGGTGACCTGGACGGCGATGGCAACATGGACCTGATCGGTACCGGTTCGTCCTACACCGCTTCCCAGTTCAACAACAATCTCGCCCCCAACTGGGTGAATATTGTTGAGTACATCGGTGATGCAAACAGCGATCCGGAAGATCCGGCCAACTACTCAGATCTGATCCAGGTCTACTTCCCCAACGACCTGCTCGACGACTTCGATCGCGTGACGCGCGACTCCGCCGGTGTCATCACGGAGTATCGTGAAGATGGCCAGCAGGGCCCGCAGTTTGTTTCGAAGCTCGCTTTCCTCGGTGACATCGACGGCGACAACAACAATGAGGTTGCTCTCGGTATCCAGGGCGTGGATGATTCCCTGTACACGTACACGGAAGTATTCAACCCTGCTGACTCGACCTACACCCGTTCGCTGGTATCCGTAGAGCCAAGCCCGCAGCGCGTCTTCATGCGCGTCCTGTCGGCCGGTGCCACGGGAATCAACATCGAGGAAGATCGTGTGGTCATCCCGACGGACTACGTTCTCGAGCAGAACTACCCGAACCCGTTCAACCCGACGACGAACATCCGTTTCGAATTGCCTATCGACAAAGCGGTCTCGCTGACCATCTTTGACGTTTCGGGACGCGTCGTCAAGCGACTCATTGACAATCAGTACCTCTCGCAAGGTGTCCATGAGATCCAGTGGGACGGAACCAGTGATGCAGGCGGCCAAGTTGCCAGCGGTACGTACCTGTACCAGCTGAAGTTTGGCAACTTCGCTCATACCAAAACCATGGTATTGCTGAAGTAGCCCGGCCTGCTTCCAAACATGGGGAGGTCCGCGAGGGCCTCCCCATTTTTTTACCGCTACCCTTTCGTGAGCGGTGTTTCCAAGGGCAAGGGGAATGATTGCTGCCGGTCAATCGTCCGACGCATACCCTTCACCCGACTCATTCCGTAGAATCCATGCGCAGAACGTCTCTTTTCCTGCTCATCCTCCTGTTTACCGCGCCCTTGGCGTACGCTCAGGGTAAGATTGCCGGTCGAGTTACGGATGCCCTGTCCGGTGAGGCACTCATCGGCGTGAACGTATCCATCGACGGTACAACTCAGGGCACATCCACCGATATCGACGGCAACTATATCATCCTGAATGTTCGCCCCGGGGATTATGCTCTCCGCTTTTCTTACATCGGTTTCTCGACCCAGGTCGTCTCCGGAATCCGGGTCTCGACCGGCCAGACAACCCGATATGATATCGAGTTGGCGGAAGAGGTTATTGAGGGTGAAGAAATCATCATCCGGGCGGAGAGACCACTGGTGCAAAAGGACCTGACATCTTCCAAAAAGACGGTTATAGCCGAAGAAATCGAGGCGCTTCCGGTCGAAGGGTTTTTCGGAGTCCTGGTTACGCAGGCAGGTGTCAATCAGGGGCCGGACGGCGCCATCCACATTCGGGGAGGAAGATCCAATGAGGTCTCCTATCTGGTGGACGGAATGAGCGTGGGCAACCCGTTCGAGACCAATGGTTTAGCCACAACCCTGGCGGCCGATGCTATCCAGGAAATGACAGTGATCTCGGGTGCATTCAATGCTGAGTACGGCAAAGCCATGTCTGGCATTGTCAATCTGGTGACCAAGGAGGGGGACGAGCGCTACCGTGGATCATTCAGCCTTTACGGAGGCGACAATGTGACGAAGCATTCAGATATCTTTGGGGCACCAACCAGCAGCTCAAACCTTGGACTGAATGTCTACACGGCAGAAGGCACCCTCTCAGGTCCCCTGCC
>JAURNP010000056.1 GCA_030830105.1 Rhodothermales bacterium
CGGAACGGTTACTCAGGTCGATGAGACCTCCGTGCTGGTTCAAGTTGACAACAACACGAAACTGCGCATCGAGAAAAGCGCCCTTTCGTCCGTTGGCAACAAAGAAAGCGCCAGTTCCTGACGGCTCTGATCAGTCGGTCGAGATGGACAAAAAGGCCAGCGATAGTACGGAGAAGGAAATGACAGAAACGAACACGATTAGGGTGATCGTTTGGCCATATAGCGCAAGCAGCTTCCTCATTAGGACGCGGGTAAAGGTGAGGCCAAGGGATAGCGTATCACCTCTCGTATCGACGATTGAACGCGATTTTTAAGGCCTGGCATGGGACTGGAACGAGAAAAATTCCCCGCCTTCTCACGTTCACCCACTTCAATCCCGCGCGATTCAGGGGGCTGGGATCAGAATTTCTCGGGATACTTTGGACGAAAGCCTTCCCAATAGCTTCGAAGCTTGGCTGAGTCTGCCTTGAAATCGTCCTCTGTGTGGATGAGATCGCCAAAGTGGATCTCCTTATTCTTGAAGTCCACGCCTACCGGAAGAATGGGTACATCGGCCTTGCGTGCGATGCGGTGGAATCCGGGTTTGAGACGCTTCACTTTCGAACGGGTACCCTCCGGTGATAGCGCCAGAATGAACTGGTTGCTACTGGAAAAACCGCGAATCACATCTCGAAAAAGTGTACCTGGATTGCGCCGATCCACCGGAATGCCACCGAAATACGTAAAGAGACCGCGGAAGGGCCAGCGAAAGATGGTGTGCTTACCGATCCAGTGGACCTCCAGCTCCAGTTTCCACAATGTCATCAAGGCAAAGACAAAGTCCCAGTTGGAGGTATGCGGGCCGCCTGTCAGGACGAATCGAGGTACGTCAGCGACTTTGCCCGTGACCCTCCAACCGGCCAGCTTCAACACCGACGATCCAAGCCCTCGCAGGAACGCATTCCGGCGCCGAGGTACGTTCGGTCCAATGGTAATCATGCGAGCAGTTGGATGGTTGGGAGCTTGAAGGAAGATGTGGATTACGCGCTGATCGTTGGCTGTCTCACGCCAAGCGAGGATGTACAAGCGCTATGACGCCAACAAGCGGTTCCAGATCCGGTCTACCTCGCTCTGAAGATCTTCAAGCGATCCGTTGTTGCAAATAATTTCGTCTGCCAGTGCTTCATAGAGCTCGCTCGCCGGTTGGGCGTTCATGCGTGCCTCGATCTCGGATACGCTGAGCCCGCCCCGATTCAACACGCGCTGAAGACGCATGGTCTTTGGTGCAGAGACCGTCAAAACAACATCCAGTCTCTGTCGGATCGAGGTCGGTGGCAACAGAGCCGCTTCCCGAACAATGGCGGGAGCTCCTTCGGCTTCTGCTGCAGCGGCCGCTAGATCAAACGCGTCGTACACAGCAGGATGAACAATCTCATTTACGGCCTGGCGCAGCGCTCCATCTTCAAAAATGCGGGAAGCAGTCCAGGATCGATTCAGACGGCCTTCCTCGTTCCAGGTCTGCGGCCCCAGCACGTCCATCAGATCCTTGCGAACGGATTCATCTTCTTCCATGAGCCTCTTGGCTACATCATCGGCATCGAATACGACAGCCCCCTTGGCCTGCAGCCTATCCCTTACCGTGGATTTGCCACTACCGATGCCTCCTGTCAATCCAATCTTGAGCACGTCCTTGAAAGGTTCGGTGATGAGAGATGCCTACCATTGCCAACGCATGGTGAGCGCGAGATTTGGAATCATGGTACGTCTACCACGACTGGCTGCTGTGCGGATGACCTGCGCTCGGCCCTCCGGAAGGTCTCCGTACAGCCGGTAGGAAATATGCTGGAAAGTCGCCCAACCGTCTACTCGAAGATACGCGTCGCGACGCATGGGCCACACGATGGCCATTGTGGGCCCGATCTGATCGATACGCTGACGCCCAATTCTGGAGATAATAGCCTCATCATCGGTGTCTGGAATCGGGTAACGCACACGGGCCGATCGATCAAAGTCCGTACGGATAAACACGCGCATTCCGATTTCAGCATGCACCGTGCGCCCCGTCTGGATCCGTCCCCAAGCGCTGATAGTGCGCAGGGTATCGAATGGGATTTCAGCGAAGATGTTGTCGAGGAAACGCCCGAGTTGCAGATCCGACAACGAAGCGGTGACAAGCACCCGCATGGCGTCGGCCACTTGGTGTTCGGCATCCAGTTCGTAGCGCATTTCACGGGCGGCCTGGTCCGTTGGCCGTCGTCCAGACAAAACAAAATCGTCGACCGTGTATGTGGCGCGCACTTCACTCGCCAACCGGATCCGGGTTTTCGGACCAGGTCGCCAGTTCACGGAAGGCCGATAGCGGATGGAGCGCTGTACCGAGTTTTCCGCGGAGCGAATAGCTTTCAGATATACCGTATGGAATCGCGAACCCGAAATCTGGATCATGATATCGAGGTTGTCCCGCAGACGGAAGCGGGTACCCAGCAACGCATTGTAGAGGAGTTCATCGCGATCGTCGGGGTTCACGTTAGGCGTATCGTGCCGGAGAATGTTGGCAGAGCCATCAAACTGGACGTCCCACCAGGGCCGGAGATTGCTGTTGAACGATGACTGCAGTCCAAAAAAGCCACGATCATTGTCAGCCTGCCTGAGCAAAATCAATTTCTGGGCGGCCTGGGCGGGCGATAAATCATCAGCGTTCGTCAGCTGACGTCGCTCTACCTCGGCGCCTGCGGAAAAGGCGACGCGCGCCCGCGTACGCGCGCCTTCATAACGTGCGGCCAACCGCGCTTCGACCGTGCGGCGATTAAAGTTTGAATCGAAAAAGAGCGCGTCCACGGGCGCGCGCAGTGTTTCCACCTGTCGGGAATTGGTCCCCACATCAAGCGAGCCTGTCAGCCATAACGGAGCCGCCAGGCGGGACTCAATGTCCACACCAACCATGATGGTATCGCTGCGAGTGGATTCGACCGTTTCGGCCTGGCGGCCTGTGGCGTCGTCCCGGTTCAGGAACGAGGCGGCCTGGTAGGCATCGCGTCGGACACTGGCCCCGGAAATGCGTGTCCTCAACCGGGTATCGCCAAACATGCGCTGGCTGTCCAGGAAGGACCGCAAAACCCGACCTGTACGCGGAGACGTCCGTTGTACCTGCGCTACTCCCTGTATCTGCGTGATATAGCCGCCCAGATCTGTCGTGGGCAGGCCAAAACGCAATCCGGCTGCCCATCCTGCATCCGTGCGAATCGGCACATTGGATGCATCACCGGAGAAACCCGGGCGTGCATCCGTGGCGAAACCAAGGGCAGGCTCCACCCACAGTTTCTCGTTGGCCCAGAACCGATAGCCACCCCACACATCCTGCCGGAATACACGGCTCAAGCTGTACCAATCCGCCCCTCCGAAGATCACTGGGCCACTTCGTCCACCCGAGCGCCGGGACGCGGCCTCAAATCGCGTTCGATTCTCATCGCGGAAGCTCAATCGATCGTCGAACAACAGGAAGGCGTCCGATCTGAATCGATTGGTGACAAGCACATCCCAGGATCCGGCCTGGATGGCAGAGGTAACGCCGGCCGTCCATCGATACCGGTTGACGTCGCGCTCAAATCCTGATTCCAGAATCAGAGGGCTGGACACCACCTGTGCAGAGACCTCCACACCTCCATGGATCATCCAACAGCACAACAGAAGCGCCAGCGCCTCGACCACTCGAGTGCGACGTATGTCTGCATCTTTCCTCGCAAAATCCTGATCGCTACCCATCTACCGATCACCCGGGAGGCCAACGGAGAGCACGTCCTCCGAGGAGGTGAAGGTGCAGATGCGGGACAGTTTGCTGCCCGTCCTCACCGCAATTGAATACAGTGCGGTATCCACGGTGCAGTCCTTCCTCGGTCGCAATCTTCTTGGCACACAGAAAAAGGTGACCCACCAGCTCCTTGTCTTCATTCGTCAGGTCATCGAGCGAAGGAATTGGTTTGCGCGGCACAATCAGAATGTGAACGGGTGCCTGGGGCTGGATATCACGGAAGGCGATACACCGATCGTCTTCGTACACCATGTCCGACGGAATCTCTCCGTCAGCAATCTTCTGGAACAGGGTCTTATCGGCCATGATAGCGGTGCGGTGACATGATTCGGAAAGGCCGGCTATCGAGACATGGAAGCTCATCCAAACGGTGCATATTCCAGGTACCAGTAGCCGTCGCTGAGAATATAGGCCCTGACTGCCAGCGGCGTCGAGGAAGACAGTCTTTGAAACACCTCACGCTCCTCGGGCACGTAGAGTCCCCGGAACGACTCGACCGGATGCCCGGTTCACCCCTATTCCCAGGACGCACGATCCCATGCCAACCGTATACATCACGCGCAAAGCGCATTTCAATGCCGCTCATCGGATGCACAATCCGGAGCAGAGCGATTCGTGGAATGCGGAAACGTTTGGAAAGTGCAATTACCCAAACTGGCACGGACACAACTACAATATCGAAGTAACCCTGGCTGGTGAACCAGATCCTGACACCGGCTATGTGATGGACTTAGGTCGCTTGAAGCGCATTATGCAAGAAGCGATCATCGAACCGTGCGATCACCGCAACCTGAACCTGGACGTCGACTTCCTGCAAGGAATTATCCCCTCCGCAGAGAACCTGGTCGTGGCCTTCTGGAATCAACTGGAGCCACTCATTACGGAGGCCCGTCTGGTTTCTGTGCGACTATGGGAGACAGAACGTAACGCAACAGAATACCGCGGCGAGTAACCGCCCTCCCTTCCCACCGGCCCAAACTGAGATCCCATGGCTGACCAGCAGCTCTTTTCAGAAAAAAACGAGTACGACCTGGACACCGTCCGTCGGATATCGGAGAACGTGGCCGCAACGCTGGCTGCCATCGGAGAGGATCCGAACCGTGAAGGCCTGCTCAAGACGCCTGAACGCGTCGCCAAAGCGCAGCTTTTCCTCACGCAGGGGTATCAGCAGGATGCTGCCCAGATCCTGCAAAGTGCGGTGTTCGAAGAGACGTATGACGAGATGATCCTGGTCAAGGACATTGAGCTCTACAGCATGTGTGAGCATCACATGGTGCCATTCTTCGGGAAGGCTCATGTCGCCTACATCCCGGATGGACATATCGTTGGCCTGTCAAAGATTCCGCGCGTCGTGGACGTTTTCGCCCGCCGGCTTCAGGTTCAGGAGCGCCTCACTCTTCAGATCCGGACAGCCATCGAAGAAGCTCTTCAACCACAGGGAGTGGCAGTCGTGATCGAGGCAACCCACCTGTGCATGGTCATGCGAGGTGTTCAGAAGCAGCGCTCTGTAACCACGACCAGCTCCATGTCCGGTCCCTTCCTGAACAACGCGCACACGCGGGCGGAATTCATGCGATTGATCCACAGCAGCGACTGATCACGCGTTGCGGGAAGGAATCAATGTGTGAATCCGGGGCCTGCTCAGTTCAGGCTCGGATGATCCGGGAAGTTGGCCAGGATGGCGAAACTGCCTCCCATGGAACGCAGTGTCTGTCCCCAAACGGCCGATTCTGCGGTATCAAAAACGGTGTCTGTGTTGGATTCCGTCAAGATCCAGCCGCCGTGTCCAACTTCGTCGGCCAACTGACCGGGTAACCAGCCTGAATAGCCCAGGAAAAAGCGAATGTCGTCCAACTCCAGCTCTTCGGCTCGGATAGCCTGCTTGACGGCCTCGAAGTCACCTCCCCAGTAAATGCCGGGACGAATTTCAATGCCACCTGGGATGAGTTCGGGAAGGCGATGCAAAAAATGCAGGGTTTCGGGTTGGACGGGTCCTCCCCAGCTGATCTCCTCGTCAAGTCCACTCAGGTCCTCGAAGACCTGCTCCATGACGATGGTGAGTGAGCGATTGAGAATGAGTCCGAAGCTGCCTGAATCGGTGTGCTCGCAGAGCAGGACCACAGCACGACGAAAGTTGGGATCCCACTGCATGGGAGGTGAAACCAACAAGGCCCCGGCTTTCAGCTGAATATGGTCCTTGATCACGGGGCGTACCTCCAGGGCTACATGGATTACTCGGGATTCGAAAATTCCTTGACCAGCGCCCTGCGTGCGCCAACCCACCAGTCCGGCCCCCGAGTTATTTTTGTTATGGTAACATCTGAAAAGTGAGGAATCAACGCAATCAATTCATTCGACACGAGATGCCAATCTTCGGCCGCTATCATCCGAGCGATTTCATCGGCTTTCGCGTCCGTCCAGCGCCACTTGTGACGTAGCGCTTCAGCCTTCTTCCAGTAGTTGCGATCGTCCCAGGCGCCTGCGCTCTGCTCGATGGTCTCTCCAATACCTCGAAGACTGAAAACGAGGAAAGCCACCATGTCTGCCCACTCGTCATCTACCGTGTGACGCTCGGCCAGCAAGCGAATAACTTCCGCACACGAGCGGCGATGCATATTGCGAGTCTTGGCCGGAGTATCTCCGGTACGGACGATGCGACCCATATGGGCTTATCGGGACTTGATGATGGAGCGTGTGATGAAGGTACCCTCTGCGGATACCCGTACAAAATACACTCCTGAAGCCCAGGTAGTGCCATCCAATTCAATCGATTGTGCCTTTCCGGCAGGCATCCAACCATTGGCTATCACATCCATACGCCGACCCAGAAGGTCGAATACCTCGATGTGCACGTGTTCGGATCGCGGCAGATTCAGCTCCATTCGGGCCGTTTCCGTGAAAGGGTTGGGCCACGGCGCCGACAGTGCGGGTACATCCACAGGCAGCTCGAATGACTCTGTCGGGACCGCGAAGGCATCTATCATCCAGAGTTCATTTCCAGTCGTGCCATTCGATCCGCGGATATAGAGCCGGCCTCCGTCAGCTCCTAGCAGAGCTGCGCCCGAAGAAAGTGGGCCAGGTAGCAAGTCACTTACCAGAAACGTGCCTGCCTCCGTTCCATCACTGGTCCAAAGCTCACGGCCATGAACCCCGTCTTCCGCCGTGAAGAAAAGGCGACCCGCCGCGACCATCAGGTCTTCCGGATCTCCCGACCCTGATCTGTGGATGTCTTTCACTCGGTGCGTCCCTTCGGGCGTCCCGTCGCTGGTCCACAACTCGCGATCGCCAAGATCATCGGCGACAAAGTAGAGCCGGTCCGGCCCTGACGTGATCCAGGGGGAGGCCGAGTAGCCCGGGTCCAGTGCAATGTCTGAAAGCAAGAACGTACCGGATTCCGTTCCATCAGAGCGCCAGAGTTGCGGTCCGCCACCCAGACGCGCCTGAAAATAGACCGTCGTGTCCACGGTAGTCACCCAACTGAGCGTGGTGCTTCGGCGGCCAGCAGCCAGATCTGCTACCACCCGCGTTCCCGCCGCTGTTCCATCCGAGACGTGCAGCTCGTATCCATTCGTTCCGTTGTTCGCACCAAAGAACAGGCGATTGCCGTCCGTGGCCAGCCAGGCCGGATCGGAAGAGAGCTGGCCGGGCCGGATATCAGCTACCTGCATGGTACCCGCCTCGGTACCATCGGTGCGCCAGATCTCCTTGGTGTTGGCCGCTTCTTCAGCAGCGAAGTACAAGGTATCCCGCATGACAACCAGGTTTTCGGGAGCGGAACCAGCGAGTGCTCCGGGCCGGATGTCCGCAACCATCTGCGTTCCTCCAATCGTGCCGTCGCTCACCCAGACTTCGCGGCCATGTGCGCCATCGTCTGCCACAAAATGCACCCGGTTGCTAAGCGCCGTCATCCAGAGGATATCTGAGGGAGCACTGCCAGGACGGATATCGGCGACCAATGTTGTTCCATCAGCCGTACCATCGGAAATCCATAATTCCTGCCCCAACACGCCGTTGGTCGCAGAAAACAGTACCCGCTCGCCGAAGGCCAGAAAGTTATCGGGGGACGAACTGGAAGGGCCCAGGCGTATGTCTTTTACAAGACGGGTGCCACCGGCTGAACCATCCGTTACCCACAGCTCTTCGCCGTGGATACCGTCGGAGATTGCCAGGAACACTAACCCGTTGGCAAGGGCAAATCCGCCTGGATTGGAGCTTTCGGTTCCGGGGCGGGCGTCAGAGACCAGACGGGTTCCGGAGTCGGTACCGTCACTGATCCATAATTCGTTTCCGATATCGGTCAGTGTTGCCCGAAAAAGGAGGCGGTCACCCCAGACTGTAAACGCATCGGGCGAAGCACCCTGATCGCCCGGAATCAGATCAGAGACCAACCGCGTGCCAGCAGCGGTGCCATCGGTTTTCCACAGTTCGCGACCACTCCCTCCATCGTCGGCCTGGAAAAACACTTCTGACCCGAGGCGGGTCAGCTCGGCCGGATTGCTGGAGCCCTGGCCCATGAGATCGGTAACCATCGCAGTACCCCCTTCGGTGCCGTCGCTGATCCATAGTTCGCGACCGCTGGTGGAGTCATCTGCCGTATAAACGATTCCTGAGCCAAGAGCCTGAATATCGCGCGGGTCGGAGCCGCCTCCAGCCCATGGATCCATCACCAGTCGAGTGCCCGTATCTGTTCCATTACTCACCCAGAGCTCGTTACCCGTTCCGTCTCCGTTCGCACTGAAAAACAGTCCGGCCGCTGTTGGGAAAATCACGCTTGGAAAAGTGCCCAAGTCCCCGGGGCGACTGTCCTGTACGATGAATGTAGACGCTGAATCCCCGCGAGACCGCCACAACTCCTGTCCCAACAAACCATCGTCGGCTGCAAAGAAGAGCGTGTCTCCCCAGACAGTGAGACGATCCGGATCCGAACCCAGGGGTCCTGGGTGAATGTCGGCCACCAGGACTGTACCTGCCGCCGACCCGTTGCTGCGCCACAACTCCGGACCCGTGTTTCCGTCATTGGCCCGGAAAAAAAGCGTATCTGCCAGAACCGTGAGCTTGGCCGGAAATGATCCAAGACCCCCTTCGCGGATTTCGCGCACCATCGTAGTGCCTGTTTCTGTGCCGTCCGAGCGCCATAGCTCCGGACCCAACACATCGTCATCGGCCACGAAAAAGAGGGTGTCACCCATGGCCACGAGATCTGTCGGATCCGAGTTTGCCGCTCCTACAGCAATATCCCGGACCAACATGGTCCCAACAGATGTACCGTCTGTCACCCACAGTTCGCGACCCAGCAGGCCATCATCGGCCACAAAAAAAAGCTGACTTCCAACCATGGTGAGCGAGGAGGGGTTGGATCCGTCCGATCCTGGACGCACATCATGGACCATAAAGGTACCAGTATCTGTGCCGTCCGTGCGCCAAATTTCTCGTCCGATCGTGACTGGATCAGTGGCAACGAAGTAAGCAATATCTCCTGCCGGTGTGATGCTGCCGGGCGATGAGCTTAACCCGATGGCATTGATATCCCGGATGAGTTCTTGAGCGGTCACCGGCAAACCCGTCACCATGAAGGCGAGGGCAACGAGGACGAAGGAGAAGCGCGCGGTGAACATGAAGTATGGCTCTGGAAAAGCGGAACTGACCGTGCGGGAAAGTAGGGGTGCGACGAGCCAAATGGGATCCGTTAGCCATCTCTTTTACACCATTCAGGCACTTCTGGATGGGAAACCGAAGTCAATGCAACCTTTTCCAACTTTTACACGAACTAGAGTAGCGCCTCGCAGGCCTCCTCATTGCGTCTCATATCCTGCCTCCTCATCCATGTCCACTGAGCCAAAAACCGAAAAAAGAAGCTCCATCGATACGCTTCTCGCTCCTCGCGGTACTTCCTCAGGGGGCTCTTCGTCATCAGGACGTCCGAGCCGTGGTGGTGGCGAGGGTATGGATCGCAAACTCGAGAAGAAGACTTGGACGCCAAAGCGTATTGGCATGATCGCCGCCGCAATTGCCTTTCTGGCTATCATTTTTTGGGGGATCTCGACCACGACAGGCGGTCGAAAACTGAATGTCGAACGTGAGCGACTGACCGTTTCCGAAGTGATGTTTGAACCCTTCCAGGAAATGATTCCCGGTACGGGAAACGTCGAACCACGCACTACTGTTTTCCTGGATGCTGTCGAAGGAGGCCGCATCGAAGAGATTTTTGTCCTGGAAGGAGAAACCGTCCAAAGGGGACAACCCATCCTCCGTCTGTCCAACCCGACGCTGCAACTGAGTCTTCTTCAGACAGAAACGCAGCGAATCGAGCAGAATAACCGCCTCGAAGACACACGATTCCAGGTAGAACAGGCCGCGCTGCGCACGCAGCAGGACATAATGGACATGGATTACAACATCCGTCGTCTCAGTCGTGACCACGATCGTAATACGGCCTTGTATGAACGCCAGCTGATTTCAGCGTCTGAATTCGAGCGTACGCGCGATGAATATGATTACTGGGTCCGTCGCCGCGACATCACGAGTCGTATTGCCTACCTGCGTTCCCGCATCAACGGCTACGACGAAGGGTGGCAGCTCATCCAGATCGGGATTCCTGACGGGGATGTCGTTCCGGTCATGTTTCGCCGAAGAGAGGGCATCATGACGTGAGCGCTACCATCCTTGCGGCGCTTTC
>JAURNP010000057.1 GCA_030830105.1 Rhodothermales bacterium
AAAAGGAGCCTGATCTGTTTACGCTCGTCGAATCTTGGCTGGCCCGCACGCCTTTCATCCGATTCGGCTCTTTCGATTTCTGGACAGCCTACCGGGAGGCTGTGGACGTGATGCTGGACTCGGACCGCAACGTGATCGAGGATAATCCGGTTTTGAACGAAGCCGAGAAGGAGCAGCAGCTGCATCATCTGCAACGGACAACTGATCATTTTTCGGCTCTGTTCGATCACGAGACGTACAACGCACTCGTCGAAGCAGGCGAGCAGCGTCTGTCCCACGATGCCTTGAAGGCGGCTTTGCTGATTCACCTGTACCGGGATGAACCGATTCTGCATCTGCCATTTCGGTTGCTGAAGGCGTTGGTCGATATCGATGAGGGATTTACCACCTGGCGCTATCGACACGCCTTGATGGTAGCTCGCATGATCGGGACAAAAATCGGCACCGGAGGATCTTCGGGGCATGATTACCTGCGTAAAAGTGCAGAGCACAACCGGGTGTTCAAGGATATGGTCAACCTGTCCACGTTCTTTATTCCAAGATCGGAATTGCCTCAACTACCAGAAGAGATCACGGCCCAGTTGGGATTCCACTGGCGCGGCTCCACTTCCTGACCAACAGGCCATCAGGAGGCCATCAGGAGGCCTTCAGACCATGAGGCCATCAAGGCGCAAAAGCCTCTTTTGGGTAGCATACGTAGGGTCGGACCTGCTGCTCAGCCAGTGGTTCGATGACCATTACATCTTCCGTCACAGACAGCTCTTCGATGCGGCCTGCCCTGTTCATGACGGCAATCACATCCTCCCGAATATCATACGCCTCGTGCGTCGACTGGGCGCGCAGGATGTAGAAGGAAAGGTCGCGTGCAATATGCTCCGGCGTGCTCAAGCCAGCACCGAGCAGGAGGGAGGCGACGGAATCTTCCAAGGCTTGTGGCGCCAATCGCTCGGATTCCACCTGGTAATCCACCCGGAAGAAATCACGTTCCAAGAAACGACGGGACAGATCCGCCAGAATCGGGTCTGAACTGGGCGTCCACCGCTTGAGAGAGAACAGGATATCGGCATCGTCCAGGGCAACGAAAGCGTCCTGAACATCGGGCTCGTGCACATCCAGGCCACTGAACCCTTTTCTGAGGAAATACAGGAAGGGCTCGCTGGCACCGGCCACGAGCTCATCTGCTTCCTGCTCGAGCCAGTACCGGACCCGGCGGATGACAGAACGCAGCACCTGATCGCCAGCGATGACCGTCTTGTGCAGGTACACCTGCCAGTACATGAGACGGCGAGCAATCAGATAGTTTTCGATCGCATAGGCGCCTTTGGCTTCGACCACGATCCGATCTTCCTCGGAACCATCGTTCGGATGCACGCGGAGCGTCTTGATGATCCGTCCGACACCAATGGCCCCCTCGGCTACACCCGTGTAATAGGAGTCACGTCGCAGGTAGTCCAGCCGATCCATATCCAGCTGCGACGATATCAGCTGGTGGAACCAGCTTCGGGGATACGTGTCATCGAACATGGCGATGGCCATTTCGAGGCGGCCATTCATACGCCGGTTCAACCGCTCCAGCAGGGCACGACTCATCATTTCATGCTGGAAGTCGGAGAGCAGTTCGTGCTCCAGCGTGTGCGAGTAGGGTCCGTGTCCGACATCATGCAACAGCGCAACGGCCAGAGCGGCCTCGTGCTCATCCTGGGAAATGTCTGTTCCCTTCTCGGAAAGGGATGTCAGCGCATTGTGCATGAGGGCCATGGCACCTAGAGCATGCCCGAAACGGGAATGTTCGGCACCGGGAAATACCATGTGGCCGATTCCCAGCTGTCGGATTCGACGAAGCCGTTGGACCTCAGGACTGCCTACCAGTTCGAGAATGAGTCCGCGTGGGACGGAGATGAATCCGTGGACCGGATCGGAGAACAGTTTGAATCGGCCGTTCAAGAAAGACACCGGCTATGAGCATAGAGGGGCGAGGATCGAAGCGCGTCAAGGCTCGTTCGAGACGTATACTTCGGGAAAGCGTCCAGACGCGCCTGCTTTTCGAAGCCGACGGTCCATTCGCTTGGCAACATACCACAGGAAAGGCACATCGTCGACCGTAAGTCTGGATCGATGACCTGAACCTGTACACCCAAACAGACCCCTTCAACGAGATCGTGCAACGAATCCGCGTACATCTGGACGTCCCCGACTCCTATCGGGCGCTGGCGCAATTCGGTATTCGAATGCTTTTGCTTCCCTGGCGCGTTCAACTGATCTGGAAAGGAGTCGACCATGCAGAGGGTGCGGAAACAGATCAGGAGTCTTGGCCGGAAGACGTTCGAACCGATCTTTACTACGGAATGGACGCACAAATGGCGGAAAAGGCTCGTTTCGGCGTGGTAGTGGATCCGGGTACGCCAGAATGGTTCGCCCGTGCCTCGGCAGGATTTCCGGCGTACCGGTACGTCATTGTAGGCCACGTTCGCATTCCAGTCTGTTTTGACGCCGAGGGCCCGTGGAGTTTCGACCCCGTTGCCTCTGTCGCCTACCTACTGTCTGGGTGGCAGGAGGTAGTTCTCAAGCGGCGGGATGAACACGGTCGATTCCCATTCGATGCCTCCTTCCAGGCCGCGACTGAAACACGCACAATTCCTGTGGCTGATTGGATCCGGCACATCGTTTCTGACACCTTCTCCAAGAAGAATATCCGACTGGAGCGCAAAACATTTGGCGACAAGAGCTGGGCATTTTGTGCGACGCACGACATCGATTATATCCGCAAGTGGCGTCCGGGCATCTGGAAACGGGAGTTGCTGCATCGCGCCTTGATGAACGATCAGGATGAAAGCCCTCGGCAGCGCATGACGCGCGCGCGGCGAGCCGTCTGGTCCTTCTTCGAATCCGGTGATCCCTTTCGCGCCGCCCTGACCCGCATTCCCGCTGAACTCGAGGGCCGCCGCGCGCGCGGCACGTTTTTCTACAAGGCTGCTGCGCACGGATTCCGGGATGTAGACTACGCACTCACTGAGGCCTTCGTGCACGATGCAATCGAGCGGCAACGGCGCTCCGGCCATGAAGTCGGTTTGCATCCTTCCTATCACTCGCATGCCCATCCAGAACGTCTCGCCGTCGAGAGATCCCGCCTGGAGTCCGTAGCAGGAGAAAGGGTGGGGGCCTACCGCGCCCACTATCTACGTTTTGATTATCCGTCCTCGATCCATCATCTGGATAGCGCGGGATTCAAGGTGGACTCGACGCTCGGATGGGCGACCTGTGCCGGATTTCGCTTTGGCACCTGTCTTCCATTCCCGTTGTTCGACCCTGTTTCCGGCATGGAGTCCGGTGTGTGGGAAATACCGCTGATTACCATGGAATCGGCGCTGTTCAATCGCGCAAAGCTCTCCGTGGAAGAAGCCGTAGCTGATACGATCGAGTTGATGGAGGTCTGCCGCTCGTTCGGAGGTGTCTTCACCGGTCTGTGGCACAACACGTTGTGGGATGAAGCGGACTACCCGGGCTGGGGAGCACATTTTGAAGCGACTCTCGCTCATGCGGCCAACGAAGAAGGATATATGGGAACGCTTTCCGACGCCCTCGATGCCTGGCGATGATGCTTTATGATCACCCGCCTACTCACTGATACCGCTGAAGCAGCCCGCATCCTGGAAGGTGGTGGCCTGGTTGCCATTCCTACTGAAACTGTGTTCGGTCTTGCAGCACGCGCTGATGATGACGGTGCGATCAAGCGGATTTTCCAGGCGAAGGGACGTCCCCAGGACAATCCCCTCATCGTGCATATTGCAGAGGAAGGACAACTTGCAGCGCTGTGCACATCGGTCCCCGAGTATGCCCGCCGCCTGGCTGCATCCTGGTGGCCCGGGCCGCTCACGTTGGTGCTTCCTGCTGCGGACCAGGTATCGCGAACAGCGACAGCAGGTCTGGATACTGTGGGGATCCGCATCCCGGATCATCCCGAAACACGCGATATTCTGAGGAAGGTTGGCCTTCCCACAGCGGCCCCTTCTGCAAACCGGTCCGGGAGGCCCAGCCCGACAACCTGGGAAGCTGTGCGTGAGGACCTGGACGGACGCATCGATGCCGTGTTCAAAAGTGGACCTACGGCCGTAGGCCTGGAGTCTACCGTGGTCGACTGCACGTGCGACGCCCCTATCATCCTTCGTCCTGGAGCCATCAGTCTGACTGACATTCAAGCCATCCATCCCGAGGCACGGCACCGCGATCCGGCCGAGGCGGTTGGACGCTCTCCGGGCACCCGCTATCGCCATTACCAGCCTGAAGCCATCGTGCGCTGGGTGGGGCCCTTTGATCAAGCGACTACCGATGCCGCTTCCGAACCAGGCGAGCCTTCGGACAGAGGCATAAAGAAGGGATATATCGGACTGAACGCACCTCCGGGCGATTACGCACGCCTGGTGATCGCCACGTCGCTGGAAGCGTACGCACACCGACTTTTTCACTTCTTCAGGGAGTGCGAACAGGAAGGAATCATGGAAATCCACTGTGAGCGCGTACCGCTCAAGGGGATCGGTATGGCGCTCTACGACCGTATTTCGCGGGCCGCCGGGTGATGCCTGTGGCTTAGCACGCCTTTGTTTTTCTCAGCCGGGCACCGCCTCAGAAAGATACGCGAACACCCAGATGGTTGAGTCCCAGAAGGGGAGTAGCTGCCATGGAAAATCGGCGGGAAAGCCTCCCATTTTCGGGCTCCGCGCCCGCAATAGCGGATTGCATGCTTTTTTGATGCCGCCGGGCGAGCCAGATGGACATGCTCGAACCGATCAGCGCGCCGGCCAGGATGTCACTCGGCCAATGGTAACGCAGTGTGACGCGGGAAAGGGAAGAGGCTGTGGCGACAACCATCCCGGCCCAGGCTACCGGATGATCGAAATACATGACCCAGGGCGTCATCAGTGCAAAGGCCGTAGTCGCATGGCCGCTGGGAAAGGAGGTCTTGCCCGAAAACGGCTCCCAGTCGTCAGCACCTGGCTCCTGCCACGGGCGCGAGCGTCCAGATACCGCTTTGAATGCATTGGTCAGCAGATTGGCCAGTATCAACGACTCCAGACCGGTGAACGCCGCATCTTGAAATCGACGATCATCCTGGAAAAGTGACCCGACAAAAACCAGGATGGCAGCAGGTCGCATGGCGTTGGCATCCCCGAATTCCTCAACCACGCGCCACGCTTCGCGACGGTGCCATTTCTGCATGGACTCAGCCCACTGTGCATCCCGGTACGAGACGAGTCCCACGCCGAGCAGGCTGGCACCCAAGAGTGCGGACGGGGGACGGATCAAACTGCTGGGAAAGGCTCGTACGTCGGAAACCAGCCAGGATGCAAACCGCAACGGATCATTCGCTTCCTGGGCCTCTACAGGGGTTATAGCCAGCTCACAGGTACACATGACAAGCAGTGTCGCGACGACGGCGCGGACCCTTGAAACCTGGTAGATCTCCGAAAGGGGCCCGCTCCTGCGGGCCCGGCGGGAATCGATCTTTAAAAGGCAGGAGAGTGTCCTTGGCGGCATGCTTGGTTTGGGTATCTTGCTCTCCCTCAAACTAGCAATCCCCGCGCGCATGTCCACCACGTCCATCCTAGTCCGACGAGCCGCGATTTCTGATTTAGATACGGTCTCCTCCTTGTTCGATGCCTATCGAGTGTTCTACGAGCAGGAGTCGGATCCCATAGCGGCACGGCAATTCATGCAGACGCGATTGGAAAAGGAGGACTCCACGATATTCTTGGCATTCAATGATGCTGATCAAAGCTGTGGGTTTACCCAGTTGTATCCGCTCTTTTCCTCCGTCCGGATGCGTTCGATCTGGCTACTTAATGACCTCTTCGTGGCAAAAGAAGCTCGCCGTATGGGAGTAGCGCGCGCTCTGATGCTGCGGGCTCAGGATTTTGCACGGGAAACCGGTGCAGCTGGTCTCGAACTGGCTACGGCAAAAGACAATGACGCTGCCAAGTCTGTATATCACGACCTCGGCTGGAATCTGGACTCGGAATTCGACCACTACAGTATCACCGTATGACACGCATGCATCGCTGGGCGTTTGTAGCACCGCTGTTTCTGACCCTTCTCGTATCCGCGTGTGCTTCCTCTGGTCCGGAATCGATTTCAGGTCCGACCCAGGAAGAGCGGAGAGAATTAGATCGTCTCCTGACACACCTGCCGGACGTAGATCGAGAGTTCAGAGCCGTCTGGGTAGCCACGGTGGCAAACATCGACTGGCCGAGTCAGCCCGCATTGCCTGTTCATAAGCAGCAATCCGAGTTGATCGAGATCATGGATCGCGTCCGGTTACTGGGGATGAATGCCATCATCCTCCAGATCCGTCCCACGGCCGATGCCTTCTACGCCAGCGAATTGGAGCCCTGGTCCTACTACCTGTCCGGGGAAAACGGCCTGGCACCCGAACCGATGTATGATCCGCTGACGTTCGCCGTGGAAGAAGCGCAGCGCCGTGGTCTGGACCTGCATGTGTGGTTAAATCCATACCGTGCCGGCCATCCAACGGCAACCGATTCCGTGGCCGCGAACAATGTCCTGAATCAGTTTCCCGACGCGGTACATGATTATGGGACCCAGCGCTGGATGGATCCGGGTGCACCTGAGATTGCCGACCATTCCTTCCGGGTCATCATGGACGTGGTCGAGCGCTACGACATCGACGGCGTGCACATGGACGACTACTTTTATCCCTACGCCGTGCAGGATTCGGACGGGAATACGGTGGCCTTTCCCGACAGTGCCTCGTACGCCCAATACGGCGAAGGGCTGGAATTGGCAGACTGGCGGCGTCAGAATGTGGACCGATTCATCGAGCGTGTGTACAACGGAATCAAGGAACGTAAACCTTGGGTCCTGTTCGGATTGTCGCCTTTTGGAATCTGGCGACCGGGTCATCCCGAAGGCGTTACGGGCTTCGACCAGTACGAGGGCCTCTATGCGGACGCGAGAAAGTGGCTGCGCAACGGTTGGGTCGATTACTATACTCCGCAGTTGTACTGGTCGCTGGACAGCGCAGGCCAACCATACGGAACGCTGCTGGACTGGTGGGTCGGGGAAAACGCCCGAAATAGGCATATATGGCCGGGAAATGCCATTTACAGGGCTGATCCAGGACCGAACAAGGTCTGGCCGGCCGAGGAAGTCCTGAATCAGATCGTCCGAACGCGTGCGACTTCGGGAGCTTCCGGGAATGTCTTTTTCTCCATGCAGGCTTTGCGACCTGACGATCAGGTCCTGCCGGATTCGCTGCTTATGACGGTATATGATCAGGAAGCGATTCCGCCGAATACCACCTGGTTGGGTGGCAACGCTCCAGGACAGCCAACCGTTGAAGCGCGCTCCCTCGCGGGTCGTCCGCATGTGGCCATTGCGCCTGGGGATAATGAGCCGGTTCGCAGATGGGCTATCCAGATCCTGCGGGACCGGCGGTGGACGACGCGCACGCTGCCGGCCAGCATCCGAACGATCGGTCCCGAGCTGCTTGGTGGTGCCGATGCCGTGGCCGTGCGAGCCGTTTCCCGATTGGGTTGGATCAGCGAACCTTCCATGGTATTGATTCGATGAATGATTCCAGACACACAAGGACGATCAGACATTGGTCAGGAGCCGCGGCGTTGGCGCTGATCCTGATTTCGGGGTGTTCTGCACCTGCCATGCTGGGCGTTGACGAAATGACGGATGTGGACGCATCCGTGCATGCCGGTCTGCTACTCGACGATATGCTTGCATTCTGCAAGGCACAGGCGTGCGGATTCGACGTCGATCCCGGGTCGTCGGTCGATACGGTGCTGGTAAATAGAGAGGACACAACGATACGTATCCGCTTCAACGAGGCGTTCGCACAAAAGGCCTTCCGCTCCGGTGACGTCCAAGCATTGGAACGTGAAGTGCAGGACGGGCTGGCGGGATTGGCCCCTGGATGGAACGTCGAGCTTTCCGTCCTGGAGGTAGAGCCGGCTATGCTGGTGCCAAACGTGTATCGCGAGGACGGAGGGATCGCCGAAAAGCGCTGGCCGAACGCGCAGCCACCAGCACCGCTGGTTGTTCAAAGCGATCGTCCCTGGATCCAGGAATCGAGTCTTTTCGGTCGCCACGTAGCCGTCTGGCCAAGTCATGGCTGGTACTATGAAGGACGTCTGGATCGCTGGGAGTGGCAACGCGCTCGGCTTTTCCAGACTGTGGAAGACCTGTTTCCAATGGCATTCGTAGTCCCGTATCTGGCACCCATGCTGGAACGAGCCGGCGCGTACGTGCACATGCCGCGTGAGCGGGACGTGCAGCCTAATGAGGTCGTGGTGGACAACGACGGCCACACCATCACGTCACGGCCCGATCTGACACCCTGGAACGACTTGGATCACCCGACGGAAAGCACAGGAAATGGGAATCGGTATCTGGAAGTAGCCGAATTGGAAGAGGCCTGGCGTACCGGAGACGGGCGGGGTGTCGCTCCGCTGGACACTCTGCGGCGGGAAAACCCTTTCCAGTCGGGCTCTCATCGCGTTTCTCAGACAGCACAGATGGCAACGGCCAGTGTGTCCTGGATTCCCGATATCCCTGAGGATGGGATGTACGCTGTCCATGTCTCCTACGGTCGAAGCGAAAATCCCACGGCCGATGCGCATTACACCATCCATCATCAGGGTGGATCGAGCCACGTTTTGGTCGATCAGCGCATGATGAATGGTACCTGGGTGTATGTAGGGACTTTTCCATTCGGCGTGGGTCAGCGACCAGAGTCAGGCCGAGTCGTTCTCTCGAACGAAAGTGCCACGCCAGGAAACACCGTTTCTGCCGACGCCGTGCGCTTTGGAGGCGGTATGGGATCGGTGGCTCGGAACGGCCAGCTCAGTGGACGACCCCGCTTCACAGAAGGGGCTCGCTATTACCTGCAATACGCGGGCTTTCCGGATACCCTGGTCTACAACGTAACCGAGACGGAGAATGACTACGTAGATGACTATCAAAGCCGCGCCGAGTGGGTGAATTACCTGCACGGGGCGCCGCTGGGCCCAAACAAGGACCGGGGCTCAGAGGGTCTGGGTGTACCAGTCGACGTGTCCATCGCTTTTCATACCGACGCTGGCATCACCAAATCGGACGCCACGATTGGTACGCTCATGATCTACAGTAGTACTGGCATGGAAGGCGAGCGCGCATTTCCCTCCGGATTCTCCCGGTTCGCGAACAGGGATTACGGCGACGTAATGCAAACGGAAATCGTGGATGATATCCGCGCGCTTTACGATACAACCTGGACACGCCGGGCCATCTGGGACAGGGATTATTCGGAGGCTGTTCGCCCCAACGTCCCTGGTGTGCTACTCGAGTTGCTGTCTCATCAGAATTTTGCGGATATGCGCTTCGGGCTGGACCCGCGATTCCGTTTTGATGTGGCCCGCTCGATTTACAAGAGCACGGTGCGATTCCTGGGTGATCAGTATGGATTCGATCCTGTAATACAACCGTTGCCGCCCGACCATCTGCAGGCCCGATGGCAAGATGGAAGTATTGAGCTGTCCTGGAAGGCCGTCCAAGATCCGTTGGAGCCCACGGCCGTACCTGAGGCGTTCATCGTGTACACCCGGACGAGTGAAAGCGGCTTTGACAATGGGCGCCTTGTCAAAGGGACATCGTTCGCGATCGAAGGGGCCAGAGCGGGGGTTGTCTACGGCTTCCGGGTGGCTGCCGTGAACGCGGGAGGGGAGAGCGCGCCCAGTGAAACGGTTGCGGCTGCACGGGCATCCTCCTCGAATGGGCCGACTCCAAAAGCACTGATTGTCTCGGCGTTTGACCGGATATCGGCCCCAGGAACCATCGAAGCTGGTTCATTTCGGGGATTTGCTGGCTGGGTAGACGAGGGGGTAGCGGATGGCTATGATCTTTCCTACGTCGGTGATCAGTACGATTTTGATGTGGACTCCCCCTGGCTGGACGACGATTCTCCCGGGCACGGAGCAAGCTGGTCAACCTGGGAGACCAAGGCGCTGGTGGGCAATACAAAAGACTACCCGATGATCCACGCGCGTGCATTGCTGGCGGCGGGTCTCAGCTCGGAGACGGTCTCTGACGAAGTTTTCGAGTTGATGGGCGGCTCCGGAGTCCTTCCCGACCCAAACGATCTCGCCCTCCTTACCATGATCTTCGGCGAGGAAAAGACGACGCATGGGCCAGGCGAACGGACCGATTTCGCTGTCTTGCCACAGCCCACCCAGGATGCTCTGAAAGCCTTCTTGGATGCGGGTATACCCACATTTTTGAGCGGGGCTCACATCGCAACAGATGCAGCTGGCCCGGCTGCGGACGATTCGAGTACAGCCTTCATGGAGCATCGACTGGGAGTGGTATGGCGCACCGATCGTGCTGTTCAGAACGGTCAGGTGAATCTGCTTTCCGGGCCAGAGGATAATGCATTCGGGGCAGGGTCGCAGCTGCCCTCTGTTACCTTCAATACCGACGCCCATGGCCCCGTCTACCGCGTTGAACACCCGGATGCGCTGGAGCCCGCTGGCGAGTCGGAAATCCTGATGCGCTACGCGGATAACAACATGAGTGCTGCTGTGGGGCGTCCGGGTCACTCTGTTGTCTTCGGATTTCCGTTCGAGACCATCCTCAGCGCTGGCGAACGTGCGGCGCTCATGCGAGCCATCGTGCGCTACCTTGACTGAACGAATCTCCACCTGGTCTCTTTTTCCAACATCACCCCGCATCCAATCCCATGGCTGAGACATCGCCTGTGATGAATTCGACCCGCGCCGAGCGCCGCAAAGCATGGTCCTGGATACCCTCGCTCTATTTCGCGGAAGGTATTCCGTACGTGTTGGTCATGTCCATGAGCGTGATCATGTACAAGAAGCTGGGAATCTCCAATGGAGACATTGCGCTCTACACCAGCTGGCTGTACTTGCCATGGGTCATCAAGCCCATCTGGAGTCCATTCGTCGATATCATCCGAACCAAGCGATTCTGGATCATCACCATGCAGTTGGTGATTGGTGCGGCGATGGCGGGTGTGGCCCTAACACTTCCCGGTCCGGGCTTTTTTCGATGGTCGCTGGTGTTCTTCTGGTTGATGGCTTTTTCGAGCGCCACACACGACATCGCCGCGGATGGTTTCTATATGCTAGCCATCGATGATTCGAACCAGGCGTGGTTCGTAGGCATCAGGAGTACGTTCTACCGGCTTTCCATGATCACCGGACAGGGTTTATTGGTCATGCTGGCCGGGCAGCTTGAAGTCAGCCTGGAAGACCTGCCACTGGCCTGGTCCATCACGATGGGCATCACAGCCGGCATGTATCTCGTGTTCATGCTCTGGCATCGCTTCATTCTGCCGAGGCCGGACGCAGACCGCTCGGCCCGGGTCGATGATTCGGTCAGCGTCCTGACTGGATTCATGCAGACGTTCAAGGCCTTCTTTACCAAAAAGGGTGTCTGGGTCTCGATTCTCTTCATCTTGTTCTATCGCTTCTCTGAAGCTCAGCTCGTCAAGATGGCGCAACCCTTCATGTTGGATCCTGTGGACGCGGGAGGGCTGGGGCTGTCAACCTCCGAAGTCGGGTTCATCTACGGGACGATCGGGATACTCTTTCTGACGCTGGGAGGACTGCTGGGTGGATTCGTGGCCGCTCGTCAAGGGCTCAAGTTCTGGCTCTGGCCAATGGTCGTGGCCATCAACCTGCCCAATGCGGTCTACCTCCTCCTGTCCCTGTTCCAACCCGAAAGTTTGTGGCTGCTCAACGCTGCCGTAGCCATAGAGCAGTTTGGGTACGGATTCGGCTTTACCGCCTTCATGCTCTACATGATTTATACGGCCGAAGGGGAGCACAAGACGGCCCACTTTGCCTTGCTGACGGGCTTCATGGCTCTGGGAATGATGATTCCGGGCATGTTCTCCGGCTGGATCCAGGAAATGTTGGGTTACCAGAACTTCTTCGTATGGATCCTGGTCGCCACCATCCCTGGCTTTGCAGTCGCGGCCCTTGTGGACATTGATCCTGAGTTCGGGAAAACTATTGACGAGGCCGGGTAGCGCCTGCATCGCAACGGCGTTCTGCGGATTGCCTGTCGACGCTCGGCAGGACTGAACGAGGGCACTACCAGCCAGATCGCTTGACCTTCTTACGGCTTGTGTTCTTGCGCCCCTTGTCGGCTGCTTCTGCAACTGCTTTCTGGCCCCAAATAGAGTCGGCCGAAATATCTCCTGCATCCGCTTTATAGGACCCTTCAGAGCCGTTTTTCCGTTCACTGGGAAAAGTTGATTTTTCTGCTTTAGTAGTCCCAGAACCGTTCGATACAACATCCAGAGAGGCCGACGTTTTCTCCTCTTGAGAACGGCTGATTGACATGTTGAGGACGCGATCTGCATCATCTGATGATGCAAGAGAACCGGAGTCCGCCTGTGAAGAACGTAGTCCGGACAGGGTAACTTCCGTCAAGACTGAGGTGCCCTGGGGTATAGCCTCGAGACGCGTTCCGTCGTAGTAGAAATCCAGGATTTCATCATACGAGCGTCCATCAAGCGCCATGGCGTGCGCACCCCACTGGCTCAAGCCGACGCCGTGACCGAACCCATGTCCTTCAAAGACATAGCGGTCCCGTTTTGCATCCAGCTTGAAGTAGGTGCTTTTGACCGTCATGGCCCCAAAGACGCGCGCCAACGTAGCCCGAAAAGCACTTCCGCTTATCTCGCGTTTTCCGTCGCGGCCCTTGAGTTTGACAGAGAGCACACGACCATCCTTGGCCGTTTTACTCACACGAATGTCTTTTACATTTCGCCCGTATGCGCGCGAAAGAGCCTTTTCTACCTTCTCCTCATCCATCTCCCATGTCCAAGACGCGTGCGGAGATTTCCGTGCATCGTACGGATCTTTGCGAGATTTGAGGTAGGGAATAGGCTGGGTCCCCCAGACACTGGCGTTGCTTGCGGAGCGACCACCGTTCGAGGACGAGTAGACCGCCTCGATGAGGTCACCACGATACGTTAAAACCTGTCCAGCAGTAGCGGAAGCTGCTGCTCGCGCTGCGGCGTTCGCCTTCTGCAGACCCTTGTAAACCTGGGAACGCTCTGAGTCGAGCAGATCGGAATTCTTCTGCAGGGCGTGGAGCGCGTAAGTTCGTGCTACCACGGCCATTGCCTTGGCGCCTTCGATGTCGTGCAATCCGTACTCTGCTCCCACCACGGAGGACACATAGTCCTCAATTGGTACCCGATTCACGATCGCCAGTCCGTCTTTTCCGTTTTTGACGCTCAGATCCAGGCTTCCGGTATAGGTTCTCTTGTACGGGGAGGATCCGCCATCCACGTCAAAAGCACCGGCATCGGTCAGCTCAAGACGGATGTGCTCTGCTTTGACTCGTTCGCGGTCAAATCGAGCAATAACACGGTGTCCGTCCCGCTCGAACCGGATGAGCTCATCGGCGCGCAGGCGGAAAGAGCGCCCGTCGGCATGCAGCGTGATTCCGGAAGCACGGGGAGTGATCGCAACGCCTTCCAGGTTCAGGTGGTCCATAATGGCCACGCGCACTTCATCCGTGCGAAAGTCGTCCATGCGTACTGGAACGGTCCCGTCCGATGCATGAGCTGCACTCAGACCGATCGTCCAGGCGACGAACAGGAGGAGGCAGGTGCGGTATGTGGTCTTGAAACGTGCCATAGTGTGATGAACACGTTATCGACCACCAGGGAAAGCGATTTAAGCGATGCCGATTTGAGCCGATCCGGCCGACTCTTCTTCCATTGGACACTGAAAGCTGACCATTCGGGTCCTTCCCATGAAGGAGAAGGTAGAAGACCACTACTTTCGGACTGGGTGAGCTACACAACGCCTCTCTGACAAGGCTCTTGTTTGATGTAGCTACAAATGAAAAGCCCGGCGAAGTGGGTGCGCCGGGCTTTCCTCTTTTTGCGGCCGTCCGAAGGAAGTTCTTCTTTCCGGCCAATCGGATGTGTTTTCGGGGATCAGGACAGCATCAGATCCAGCAAGTGGGTCAGATCGGCTTTCAAGTCGCGCCGATCGATGATTCGGTCGACAAATCCCTTCTCGAGCAAGAATTCCGACGTCTGGAATCCTTCGGGCAAGTCCTGACCCATTGTTTCTCGGATAACGCGCGGACCGGCAAACCCGATCAGGGCACCAGGTTCTGCGATGTGGATGTCTCCGAGCATGGCGAACGAGGCCGTCACGCCTCCGGTGGTTGGGTTGGTCAGAAGCACGATAAACGGCATCCCGACATCCTGAAGCTTGGCCAGGTTCGCACTGGTCTTGGCCATCTGCATAAGGCTGAGCGCTCCTTCCATCATTCGGGCGCCACCTGACTGCGTGATGATCATCACGGGAATCTTGCGCTCCACCCCTCTTCGAATGGCTCGGGTCACCACCTCGCCGACCACGGAGCCCATGCTGCCACCGATGAAAGAGAAATCCATCGCAGCAATAGACAGATCGTGTTTGCCAATCTTGCCAACGGCAGCTTTGGCCGCGTCGTTCATGCCCGCTTTTTCACGCGTGGCCGTAAGGCGATCGGCATACGCTTTACGATCCTTGAATCCGAGCGGGTCAACGGCAATCAGATTGTCGTCAAAGACTTCGTAATCTCCATCATAGAGCATGTCGAAATAGTGCGTACTCGAAATTTTGAAGTGGTAGTCGCACTTGGGACAAACCAGCAGCTGCTTCTCGATTTCTCGGCGATTGACCGTTTCACCGCAACCGCTGCACATGATCCACTGTCCATCGGGTACATCGTTGCGGCCACTTGAAGACGTCTTGATACCGGCAGACTTGCGCTTGAACCAGGACATGCAGGCGAAAGGGTGGGTGTGTGGGGATTCAGAAGGGGAGCCGGTCAAAAATACTCTTGGCCGGCTTTCTGGCCATAAATGCACGCATATAGCGTGGTTCGAAGGAAGATACGTCTTCTACTCGGTAGGAAGCGGCCGGATTCCGCAGAAGGGTTCGGGTAAATCGGCTGTGAGGTAAGATTACCGGCGTAAAAGTGAGCTGTGATGCCGACGAATTTTCAGATCGCTTCTGCCAAGTCGCTTCAACTTCATTCCGCACGGACGCCGATCCGGGCACAATGACCCCTTTCGTGATCCGCTTCAACAAATCAGTGCTCTCCAGAACCGAGGGTGAATCGACCTCTTCCAGAAAGCCATTTTTCAGAACGTAGGATGCAGAGAACAGCTCGGAGGCGCGAGCGCCGATCGCTACATGAAGAGGGAGACCTTCCGTGGCATACCCTGCTTCTACGGCGCCTGCTGCAATCAGAGCCATGGAAGGCACCGCGTACAGTGGCAATTCCAGCGACCAGGCCAAACCTTTGGCAGTAGACACACCGATACGCAGACCGGTGTAAGAGCCCGGGCCTTCATCCACGCAGATCCGTCCCAGCTCTTTACCCGACTCCCGAAGCAAATCGTCTATGAGGGGCACCAGCATGCGGGCATGGCTTCGCGGCTCATCAGCTTCTCGGCTTACCATCCAGTCTCCCTCCCAGAGGGAGATACTGCAGGCGTCGGCGCTGGTCTCTATGGACAGGGTACAAGGCATGGGAGAATGTAGGGCTAGCCCCACGAATCACCCAGGGAAACACAGGTTCCACTCGTCCAGGTTTTCAAGGTTTAGCGCAACAGTCGGCCGATTTGAGAATCGATGTCAGGGCTTGTCGCTCTCAACCCATGTAGGGGTTTTCTGGGCATGGCGAGCGGGTTGACAATCGGCGGGGCACGATTATCTTGTCAGCCCTGTTTTCTGCAGGCTGACACGTCGTTTTTATCAATCAGGGCACACGATGAAAGTTTACGATGCCGATCATATCCGCAATGTGGCACTGGTCGGCCACCAAGGAAGCGGAAAAACCACACTGGCTGAAGCCATGCTTTTCGACACGGGTGTTTTGAAGCGTGCCGGCACGGTAGAAGAAGGCAATACGGTCAGTGATTACCATTCCAGTGAGCAGGAGCGACAAATGTCGGTCTTCGCATCGTTGTTGCATGTGGAGTACCAAGGTAACAAGCTGAATGTAATTGATACTCCCGGATACCCGGATTTCGTGGGGGAGGTGGCAGCCTCTCTGCACGTCGTTGATTCGGCACTGTTTATCATCAACGCAGCAGAGGGTGTACAGGTTGGTACGGAGTTGGCATGGCGTGCGGCTGTGAAGGAGTCAAAACCGTCCATGTTCGTCATCAACCAGCTGGACAAGGATAAAACTGATTTTCGGGACCTGATCGATCAGATTCAGGAACGATTCGGTCGCGGAGCAACGGTCGTTCAGCTACCTGCAGGCCCGGGTAGTCGCGCCATCATCGACGTGCTCATCATGAAAAAGGCGACCTTTGATGCGCATGGCAAGCCATTCTATTCGGACATCGATGAGGAGTTTGCCGAGGAGGCCGATCGTCTGCACAACGAACTGGTCGAGAATATTGCTGAAAATGACGAGAGCCTGATGGAGCTCTACTTCGAAAAGGGCAACCTGACCGAAGAAGAGATGCGTAAAGGACTGCGCGTGGCCATGATTCGGCACCAGCTCTTTCCCATCTTCCTGACGTCTGCTACGGAGAACATTGGCGTCTCACGGCTGATGGAGTTTGTTGGCAACGTGTGCCCAACCCCTTCCCAGATGCCAGAGGCTGCTACCATTGGTGGCGATACCATCAAACCTGACTCGAGCGGCGAACCAGTTGCGCTGATCTATCACACGATGGCTGAAGCCCACGTGGGCGACTATTCGTTCTTTCGCATCTACTCAGGCACGCTGAAGCCAGGAATGGATTTGGTCAACGCACAGACCAAAGAGAGCGAACGTCTTGGTCAGCTGTTTGCCATCAACGGGCACGACCGTGATCCCGTGGATACGATGTACGCGGGCGATCTCGGTGCCCTGGTCAAGCTCAAGAATACGCATACGAACAACACGCTCCATCTCAAGTCCAGTGACACGGAGATGGTGGAAATCGACTTCCCTGAGCCCCGCTACACCACGGCTGTCGTTGCCTCCCAAGAAGGAGAAGAAGACAAGTTGGCACAAGGCCTGCATCAGTTGCACGAAGAAGATCCGTCGCTACAGATAACCCACGATCAGCATCTGAGTCAGCTTGTGCTGGGCGCGCAAGGCGAAATGCAGCTGGAAATTGCAAAGTATCGCCTCAAGCATCGCTTCGGGGTCAACATTGAGTTTTCAAAGCCGAAAGTGGCCTATCGCGAGACGGTGCAGAAGCGTGCTCGTGCCAAGTATCGTCATAAAAAGCAGACGGGTGGAGCCGGGCAGTTTGCCGACATCAGTTTGATCGTCGAACCAATGCACGGCGAATACAAGCCGGAAGCGGATATCAAGGTGCGCAAAGAGCACATTGAGGAAACCCCATGGGGATCCAAGGTGCACTTCATCGATGCCATTGTGGGCGGTGTGATTGATATGCGCCGTTTCTTCGGAGCCATCCAGAAAGGTGTAATGGAAGCCTGCATCCGCGGACCTGTGGCCGGCTATCCAGTGGGTGACGTACGCATCGTTATTCATGATGGATCGATGCATGCGGTAGACTCGAATGAAGCAGCCTTCAAGTCCGCCTCCCGTACCTGCTTCCAGGATGCATTCCGTCAGGCCAATCCTGTACTGCTCGAGCCTATCCATGACGTGGAAGTACTCGTGCCTGAGTCTTTTACAGGAGATGTCATGGGCGATATGAATACGCGCCGTGCGCGAATCCAGGGAATGGAGGTAGAAGGGGTCTTCCAGAAGATCCTGGCCCAGGTACCCGAAGCCGAACTGTACCGGTATTCGACATCCTTGCGCTCCATGACTCAGGGACGCGGACTACACCGTTCCTCGTTCAACAGCTACGAGTCCATGCCGCGCCACGTCCAGGAAGATGTGGTTGCCGAAGCAGAAGCGGACGCAGAGGCCTGAGCCGGACTACCGTGGCAAGGAGCCAAGCAGCCGGCGGGCGTCGTCGGCTGCCGGATTGCGGCGAATTATTTCCTCCGCCTGCGCGCGCGCCTCGACGTAGCGCTGCTGGAGGGCATACGCGCCGGCCAGATTGTATCGTGCCCTCAGATCGGCTGGGTTCAAGGCGACTGCGCGCTCCAGTAAGGGAATAGCCGCTGCGATCTGCCTCCTGTTCAGTGCAAGCGTCCCGGCTATCTGAAACGCTTCCGCGTTGTCTCCGATCGTCAATTCCTCGCGGACCAGGGTTTCGGCTTCAGCAAAGCGTCCTTCCTGCATGCGGATTTTGGCCAGGGCCAGATGCGGACCCGGGACCATGGGATAGGACTGGATCACGGCTTCCAGATT
>JAURNP010000058.1 GCA_030830105.1 Rhodothermales bacterium
CGCTTGGATTTCGCATATTCGCTTATCGCAGACACAAACATCACCATCTCGTCTTCAGCGGTTGTCCTTCCCTTCTCAAGGAAATAGTCATACGCGTCGATGATGTCGAGATAAACACCGTCGAATCCGGTCGCAATGATCTTGTCAAGATAGCTGTCTGGTGTGCCAAATATCAGAGATTGCCATTCCGGCTCCCAGTACCGCACCTTGTAGTTCCCAGCCCAGTTGTGGTTCTCTTTCTCAAGCCAACTCGGCTTACTGGATGACCATGCAGATTTCCAGTAGTACCGGTAGTCTTCTGCCTCACCAATACTCATGTATGAAATAACAAGCGCGGGGCCTGACATACCGGAGCGCAAAGTATCAATATCGGAACGAGAGAACTCGGTATCTTCGCCACCACCCTGCGAGTAGTCGATTACCACCGCGTCGGGAGAGACCGCAGCTATTTCCGAAAGCTTGATATCAGAAAGCCAGTAGACCCAGTTCGTCGGCTCTAGCGCCTGTACCGGCGGATGTGTCCCTTGCGGCGTTGAGTTGACCACAATCGATGCAACATCCGGCGATGCTGCGTCGATCTCGTTAGAAGCTTCACCAGAGCACGCTATAGACAATCCCGCAACAGCAATCACCAGAAACAGCGAAAACAACCTGCTCATGCGTTGTACGGGCGTATTTCAGGCGGACATGAAGTCTGTGATTCCTCTGTCAGCAAGCGGTCGATACCGAACTGAGAAAGGTCAAGATTTGACTTACCTTCAGTCACAAGGTCAGCCGCTATCTCACCCATGACAGCAGAGAACTTGAACCCGTGACCGGAACATGGACTCATCAACAGAATGTTCTTATGGCCGGGATGAAAATCGATCAGGAAGTGCAGATCCGGCGTGTCCGTGTACATGCAAACAGCACTGTTTAGCATCTTCCCATTAAGGTCCGGGATATACCGCTCAATCTGCTCCCGCAGCGCCTTCTCTTCCGAGTCCGCAACTAACCGGTTCAGCCTGTCCGGGTGCGAGCTTGCCCCGTCATGGTGCAGTGCAATCTTCACACCTTCACCGTAGTTGGGCTGGGCATACATCGAATGGCCCGGCTCGTACTCCCAACTGTGGTTGCCCATGTTCTGCGGCAGGAACGCTTCTGCATTCGCTTTTGGTTCGAACCAGAACAGCACCTGGCGCTCAATCCACATTGGCAGCTTCAGCTTTGAAACCAGTTCAGGCAGCCATGCTCCAGCGGTAAACACCAGTTGCTTTGCCTCGAACGTCCCGGATTTGGTTTCAACCTGCACATTGCCACCATTCCGATCCGGCCGCCAACGAATAACGGGTTCATCGAAACGTAGATCAGCTCCAGCCTTGATCGCCTCGTCAAGATGTGCCCGTACGGCTTCCTCTGGAAATATCGCCCCGGCACGAGGATCGAAGGCGCCGATCATGTATTCGTGTGGGTGCAGCATTGGGAATCGACGGGTTATCTGCTCCGGATCAAGAACATCAAGCGGTAAATCGTAGGTCTCAGCACTCTCTTGAATACCCGTAATGCCTTTGCCACGCTTATCACCGATGGATATTCCACCGGTGATGTTCATAACCTTGCGCCCTGTTCGCTTCTGAAGGTCATCCCAGAGTTCGTACGACCGCTGCATGATGGGAACGTAGAATGGAGCTTCTGAGTACGCCTGCCTGATGATCCGGGAGCCGCCGTGTGATGAGCCAAAGGTGTGTGGTGGCCGGTGCCTGTCGAACCCGATCACATTCAGACCTCGGCGAGCCAGATGGCACGCGGCAGAACTCCCGTGAGCGCCCAGGCCAACAACGATCACATCAGCCGTGGTCATTTCGTCTGTCCTTCGGCCTGATCGCGCTTCCAAGCTCGGAAACGCTCCTTGGTCTCTGCCGAAATCGGGTAATACGTTCCGGGCGGAACCTGCTCCTCGTCAATCAGCCGGATGACCCACTCCTCCGCCTCTTCCTGCTCCTCGATCCAGTCAATCACCTCTTCCGCTCGATCAGACGGCACGACCACTACTCCATCATCGTCCGCAACAATGATGTCCCCCGGCATTACCAGCACCCCACCCACGTTCACAGGCTCGTTCTCTTCGTAGGCCTCAAGGTACGGCAGGTTACCTGCGGGAGAGCGGTTTGCTGCAAACACGGATAAACCGTAGTCATCCGAGATCATCTGCAAATCCCGAATGGCGCCATCTGTGACGATGCCTTCTCCACCACGATGCCAGAGCATCCGGGTTTTCATGTTGCCGAGAATGCAGGAGTATTCATCGAAAGTGTGAGCTTCGACGACCAGCACGTCGCCGGGGCCACAACGCGCCATAGCACGGTATTCGGGGGAGTCCGCACCGCGGCGCGTTATCTTGAGGAGATCGGGACGCGACGGCACGAATCGCAATGTGCGAGCCCGGCCAACCATCGTCTTGCCGTGTGTCATGGGCTTGACGCCGCGCATCAGGCAGAGCTGGTAGTTGGCAGAGGCAAACCACTCCTGCCCGCCAGGAGGGGCGAGCCGCCAAACAGCACTGTACGCCGTGGCGGAAGTAATCTTCTGATAGCGGGCAATCAGGTCGTCGGAGATTTGCTTTGCAGGTTCCATGAGCAGCAAATTACCGCCACAAAGCTATCAGCGCAACCGTCTACTGCCAGATGTTGCACTTCGTTGCCATTCAACTCCTGAAATGGAACTCCCACTTGCAGGAGTCCTGACGGTAGCCACCGTTGCAGGTACAGGCGTAACCGGCGCAGGACGCTGAGGC
>JAURNP010000059.1 GCA_030830105.1 Rhodothermales bacterium
ACGGACAGGAGGGCGCGGCGGATGGAGTAGCGATCGGCTGGATCTGGAAGGTCTTTGACGTGGATCATCTAGGTAGAGGAATGGATGGTCGCCCGATCATGGACGAGGAGGGTCGATGGAAATCTGATTGCCGCTCAGACGGACACGATGTTCTGCAAAGGCGCGCAGTACATCGGGGTAGAGTTGATGCTCTACCGAGAGTACGCGGGAAGCAAGGTCTTCAGGTGTGTCACCCGATAGCACGGGTACCCTGGTCTGGGCCACGATGGGCCCCGTATCGTAGTCTTCATCCACGACATGAACCGTAGCACCTGATTCGGCCTCGCCCGCAGCGATTACGGCACGATGTACGTGGATTCCGTACATGCCTTTTCCTCCGTACGCGGGAAGCAGGGCGGGATGGATGTTCAGGATGCGTCGGGGGAAGTGCTGGATCAGAGGCTTGGGAATCATCTTCATGAATCCCGCCAGGGCAATCAACTGAGTTGATGCCTCGTGCAATTGTCTCAGGACGGATGGTGTCCATTCGCTGGAGCTTCCTTGCAACACAGTATGGGGAATGCCGAGCCGCTCTGCCCGCTCAATAACACCTGCGTCTGCCCGACTGGCTACGCACAGGACGACGCGTCCCGGGATGTGTCCTGATTCGCAAGCATCGGCGATGGCCTGAAAGTTGGAGCCTCCGCCCGATGCAAAAATGGCGATATTCATGCGTCGGAATCGACGGGGTGAAAAGGGCCTTGCAACGAGGTTGACAACCTACAAATCGACACCGGAATGATCACCCTGTTGCACATGAAATACCCATGTTTTCAGGGGTGCTTCTGAGGAGGTTCAAAAGGGGCAGGAGGCAACCGAACAACTTTACGGACGTCAGCGAACGGGTGATTCAAGGATCGACAGCACAGCGGAACCATTGCTGTCCGCCTCTAGCTTGGCGCGAACGCCAATAGGTACGGCGACTTTCTCCGGGAAGTGACCGTAGCGAAGGTCCTTCGCGACAGGAATTCCCAGATCACCAAAGTAATCTTCAAAGACCTGCTCCATGGTCAGTGATGATGTGTTCTCTGCTACGTCCGCTTCCGTAAATCCTCCCAGAACAACACCAGCAATTTCGTCCAGCAGGCCGCAGAGTTGCAGCTGGGCGAGAAGACCATCGACCCGGTACGGGGTTTCTCCGATCTCCTCCAGAAAAAGGATGGCGCCCTGCATATCGGGAAGATGTCGCGTACCAATCAGGCGACTGATCAAGGACAGATTTCCTCCGAGGAGAACCCCTTCAGCCCGACCGGGAATCAAGGTGGTTTGCGTTTGGTCCCGATCCAAAGGCCCTGGCTGAAAACGACCATTTGTGAGATCCATGAAGTGCCGGCAACTCAAGCTGAGCGGATTCGGCCACTCGACGGCAACCATAGGCCCCGAGATGCTGGCCAGGCCTGTCTGCTTGAAAAGGCTGAGTTGCAATGCCGTGATATCCGAATATCCTACCAGCACCTTGGGAGCAGCCGCCAACGCAGAAAAATCAATCTGATCGAGAATGCGAAGGACTCCGTATCCACCTCGTACACAGAAGATGGCATCGACTCGGTCATCGCTCATCATGCGGTGCAATTCGTCCAGCCGTTCCTGATCGGTCCCAGCCAGATACCCCACGGCTTCGTAGGACTCACGCCCCATCAACACCTGGAAACCGGCCGAACGCAATCCGTCGAGTCCCTCTGGCAGGGACCTCTCGTTTCGCGGGGCAGACGCCGGCGCAATAACCCCAACGGTCGATGCAGGGCCTAAGGAAGGAGCAAATGTTCTATCTGGGCTCACCGGTTGGACGGACTGGTTCGTAGCTTGGTCAATATAGGATACCTGATCTCGATGAATGTAACCCCCGAATACTTGCCCCGGCTGGAAACGCTGCTGCCCATTTTGAGGGTCAAGCAAGCAGTTTGGCGTGCGGATCGCTCGTTTTCGCGACAGGGGTGGCAGAACAGGACCCGCCTGCGGAACGCCAACGGCTGGCAGTGGATCACGGTACCGGTCGAACATGGGCAGCTTGGTCATTCCATCGATAGTACCCGCATCGCCTATCATGACGGTTGGCGAAGGCGGCATCTCAAGGCCCTACAGTACAATTATTCGACGACACCTTTCCACGAACACTACGCTCCCGACCTTGAGGACCTTTTTGCCATTAAACATGAGACGCTTGGTCAACTCAATCGAGCTGCGCTGGACATTATGCTTCGATGGCTGAAGCATCCGATCGAGTGGGAGGATGCGCCGAAGGATCTGGCTGAAGAGCCTGCCGGAGCGGCAAACGAGCCGGTCCGGCCGTTCAGTCATCCCGTTTATCGGCAGAATTTCGAAGGTTTTATTCCGGGTATGAGCGCCCTGGATATCTTATTCAACCACGGCCCGTCAGCTATAAACCAACTTGTACGTGCTTTATGAACCGCTTTTCGTCTGTATGGCTGATTATCTTATTGTTGTTGGCCGGTTGTCAGTTCGGCTCCGATGCAGGCCCTTCCTGGTTCAAGGGGAATCTGCACACGCACACCCTCTGGTCCGATGGCGATGACTTCCCAGAACAAGTGGCGGCCTGGTATGTGGACAACGGTTACTCCTTCCTGGCCATTTCGGATCACAACACCATCGCAGAGTCAGAGCGCTGGTTGACCATCCCCGAGGATCATCCCCGTTTTCGGGTTTTTGAGCGCTACCTGGCCACCAGTCCTGAAGAGTGGGTAGAATGGGAGCAAGGTGTCGATACGATTCGGGTTCGGCTAAAAACGTGGGAGGAATACTCAGAAGTATTTCAGGATCCCGACTCATTCTTGATGATGCGCGCGGAAGAAGTGACGGACCAATTTGAAGGAAAGCCGATCCATGTGAATGCGACCAACATCGTCGAATACATCGAGCCCAAAGGCGGGGGTAGTGTGGTTGAGGTGATGCAGAATAATGTAGACGCTATCCTGAGTCAGGGTGAGCGACTGCAGCGTCGTGTCATGCTACACATCAATCATCCCAATTTTATTTGGAGTATCCGTGCCGACGAACTTGCGCAGTTGGATGGTGAGCGCTTCTTCGAAGTGTTCAATGGCCATCCAGCCGTGTTCAACTACGGTGACTCCCTGAGACAGGGGACCGAGAAGATGTGGGATGTGGTGAATACCATCCGCCTCCGAGATGGCAGGCCCCTGATGTTCGGTATCGGAACGGACGATGCCCATCACTACCAAGAAATCGCACCCAGTCGGGCCAACGTTGGAAGGGGTTGGGTGATGGTGCGAGCAGGAGCGCTCACCTCTGATGCCGTTTTGGCTGCTATGGATGACGGACAATTCTATGCATCTTCCGGCGTGACTCTTCAGGACGTCTCTTTCGACGGTCGGCGTTACCACGTATCAGTTGAGCCCAAAGAGGGTATCTCGTACACCATCGAGTTCTTCGGTACCAACTCGGATCATGATCCGGCGCCCGTAGCAATCAAGGATCCAGATTCAGGAGAGCTGATTTCTTATCGCTACAGCGAGGACGTCGGGCGCTTGCTGCAACAGACTTCCGGGGCAGAGGCCTCTTTCGAAGTCACAGTAGAACACTTGTTTGTCCGAGCAAGAGTCACATCAGATCAGGTGATGGAATTCCCGGTCAGCGAGCTCGAACTGCAACGTGCTTGGACACAACCGGTCCAGCCGGGCCAGGCCTGGTGACCGTCATAATTCCAGCCCTCGCCAGGAGATATCGGTTCAGCACATAAGCCCAGTCCGCCAAGTATTACCGACCCGCCACGTCCGTTTGTTCAGCCGGACGACGTGGGAAGTATTGTGTCGCCTGATGGGCGATCCGGAATGAAATTCCATCGATCGAGGTGGGACGGTGTTCTGGCATCCATGAAGGCCCGAATCTGAGCCACAACATCAGGATGCTCGGCTGATACATCGGTCGTCTCCGACGGGTCATCGTTCAGGTTGAACAACAGGACGGGCGAATCCTCTTGACGCCGTATCTGCAGTCGAACACCTTTCCATTCTCCCATGCGGACAGCCTGCATGCCTCCGAATGCATGATATTCCCAGTAGAGAGGGGAGCGATCTTTTTCGGTTGTGTCCCCTCGAAGGGCGGGTAGGAAAGACTCGCCATCAATGCCTTCCGGAATCTGTGCGCCGGCCATCTCTGCGATGGTGGGCATGACGTCCCAGAAGGCGGATACGTGGTCTGTATCCGATCCTGCTTCCACGGTCCCCGGCCAGCGCACGATCATGGGTACGCGAATTCCGCCTTCGAATACACTGCCTTTCAGACCGCGAAATTCACCGACTGAATCGAAATAGTCGGGGTATGAGCCGTCCACGTAGGTCGCGCCGTTATCCGACGAAAACATGACGATGGTGTTGTCATCTATGCCGTGGGCCTCGAGTCTCTCCAAAATGGTCGCAATATCGCTGTCCATTCGGGTGATCATGGCCGCATAGGCTGCTTTGGGTCTTGGATGGGGTAGGTAGGGGCCTCCCAGGAAGGGACCAGTATCCATACTGTCGGGATACTCCTTAAGCGATTCTTCAGGTACTTGCAGGGCCAGGTGAGGGACGGGTGAGGCAAACACCAGGAAAAAAGGATCAGAAGCGTGCTGATCAATGAAATCCACAGCTGCCTCCCGCATCAAGTCCGGCGCATAGTCATTACCAGCAAATCGATCGTAGTATTCTTGATCGGTGGCAAAAGGAGCGTCCAAGGTTTGATGAGCGGCAAACCACTCTCCATTATCAAGCGAGTCTGCCTCCGAGTCGCTCCACAAATGCGTGGGGTAATAATTGTGAGCTATCCGCTGACAGAGATAGCCGTAGAAGCGGTCAAACCCCTGGTTGTTGGGATGGCCTTCAGAGTCAGGCCCCCCCAGACCCCATTTCCCGACGAACCCGGTGGCGTATCCAGCCGGTTTCAGCATCTCGGCAATAGTGATTTCAGCATCAAGCAGAGGCAACTGTCCCTCCGGCTCGTCCGGTCCCCATCCGCCTACCTCGAAATTATCCCGTACGTAGGCCGTTCCGGTGTGCTTTCCCGTGAGGAGCGAACCGCGGGAAGGGGCACACACCGGGCTGCCCGAGTAGTGTTGAGTGAATCGCATCCCGTCTCGCGCAAGCTGATCAAGCGTGGGAGTCTTGATTATCTGCTGTCCATAGGCTCCGACTTCATTGTAGCCCAAGTCATCGGCCAGAATGTAGATGATGTTTGGAGGAGGCTGCTCTGTTTTGCAGGCAGATGCCAGCAGTAGCAGAGAAGCGGCAACGATAGTTGTTAGACGATTTGCCATGACGGAATTCATGCCAACACTCTTTGAGGTGCTCGATTCAGGGGATCTCGAATATGACAGAATCCGCCTCCGGAAGCAACCGGAAAGTCTCAACAATAAAAAGCCCCATCCAGCTGGGCTGGATGGGGCTTTTATCGAGCGGTCCGGACGAGACTCGAACTCGCGACCTCCTGCGTGACAGGCAGGCGTTCTAACCAAACTGAACTACCGGACCGGTTGCTTCGTCGATAGGAATCGGATCGAAACTGCTTCTGATTGGAGCGGCCGAAAAGATACGGTCGTCTTCAATCGGCAAGCAACTCCCGGATTTTGAGGAATCCGTGGAGGACTGCGGCGACCAGTGCAAAACCGATTCGCTGCAGGGTGTGGTCAGGGACGGAATTGAACCGCCGACACATGGATTTTCAGTCCATTGCTCTACCAACTGAGCTACCTGACCAAGCGAGGCGACGAATATACGCTCCTGTCGGAAGCGGATGCAATAGAGCACGGCTCCGATTTCCGGTTTCATCGGACGTTGACAAACCAAATGGGTAGAAGGAGCCCCTGGGTATGACTCAATGGGTTTTGCGAGCGCCCCACATCAGCTTTCCGCGGAGCGTCGAAAAGTAGTCCTGATCCTTGAATCGGATCAGCCGGACGCGGTGATCGGCTCGCTGGATCCGAATGGGTCCGGGATGGCTCGTTCCCTCGGCGCTGATTCCGTCGGAGGTGAAGATGAAGGTTCTATCCTCGTCCAGTACCTCTAATTCTATGCTGACCGTCTCAGGAAGAACAACGGGCCTTACGGTCAAGGAGTGCGGTGCAATAGGGGTGATCAGGACAGAACCGCAGCCGGGTGCCATAATGGGTCCGCCCAGCGCGAGGGAATACGCCGTTGACCCCGTGGGAGTGGAGATAATCAGCCCGTCTGCCCAATAGGTGTTCATTTCGACGCCGTCTACACTGACGCGGATTGCCAGGAGTCCGGCTGCCCCTGAGCGCTGAACGGTAAACTCATTGACGGCGCAGGGTACAGGAAGCGCCGGCCCAGTGACCCGCTCCGCGCGAAGTACCAGGCGTTCTTCGACGACGAAGTCCCCCTCGTCCAGCTGCTTGAGTCGTTCGGAAAGGTGGCTGCCTTCCACGTTCGCCAAGAATCCCAACCGTCCATGATTCACGCCCAGAATCGGCTTCCCGGCCGTTCCAAACGCTGCAACGGTATTCAACAGGGTACCATCCCCTCCAAAGGAAAGCAGGATGTCAGCTTCCTCAATGAAGGCTGCTGGACCGGAAGCGACCAGGTCAGAATCGGGAAGCAGGTCATGCCTGGATAGCACTTCTGCCATATCCGGATGCAGCACATACGAATAGCCCGAACCTTGAAATGATTGGATCAGGTCGGCAAGCGGCTTCCAAAGGCTATCCTTGCCAGGATTTCCTGTGATTCCGAAACGCATAAGGGTCCGAGTGAGAGGGAGGAATCGTCAAACTACGGGCTACAACTTCGCCCTGCCACTCGGTTACTAGGTGGTTCTAAATGGGTCTTTCCCCTGGTTTCTTTGGTGTGCCTCTGAGAAATGAAGAAAAGCATTCGATACTTCAAGCTGCTCAGTGCCAGTCCGACCGGTCTGCGTTCGCCGCTGGTCACTGTGGAAGCGGTGATCACTCCCGGTATTCCCCGGCATCATGTTGTGGGGCTGGCCCAAGGCGCAGTAAAGGAGTCGCTTGTGCGTATTCGTGCGGCGATGTTGCGTGCCGGGTACGATTTTCCACGCGGTGCGATTACTGTAAACCTGGCGCCTGCGGACACGCGTAAGGAGAGTTCGGCTTTTGATCTTCCCATCGCCCTTGGAATTCTGGCAGCGGACAGAAGGATTGATGCATCATGTCTCGAAAGCGCACCGACACTGGTATTGGGTGAATTGTCGTTGGAAGGAGGTGTGCGGCCCGTCTCCGGCGTAATGCCGGCCATGATGCGGGCGAAAGAATCCGGGCTGAAGAGATTCCTGATACCATCAGAAAATGCACCTGAGGCCTCTGCATTTGAGGGCCTGCAAGGTGCGTGTGTGTCTTCTCTGAAAGAGGCCGTCGACCAACTGAAGACGCCGGCATGGTCGAGCGTGAAAATGACCAGGTTCAATATCGAGCCACCGCCAGAAAAGGACTCTCCGCCGGACTTTTCTGTGGTGATCGGATAGGACGATGTGATCAGAAGCCTGGCCATCGCAGCGGCCGGTCGGCACAATGTTCTTCTGTCCGGTTCTCCGGGGTGTGGAAAGATCCTGATGGCGCGGTGCCTTCGCGGGGTGCTACCTCCTTGGTCCCAGGACACTGCCTTGGCAGCAACCTGTTTGCATTCTCTACGCAAGCCGGGAATACACTTGCTCAGGGAGCGTCCGTTCAGATCACCACATCACAGCGTATCGCCTGCTGGGCTACTTGGAGGTGGCAATCCGTTGCGTCCCGGAGAAGTATCCCTCGCGCATGGAGGCATCCTTTTTTTGGACGAGTTGCCCGAGTTCAGCCCAAGGGCCCTGGAGGGATTGCGTGAACCGATGGAGGAGCGAGAGGTGACCCTTTCACGGGCGAGGACGGTAGAGTCCTTCCCGGCCGACTTTCAACTGGTTGCTGCCATGAATCCCTGCCCTTGCGGACAACATTCTCCATCAGGGACCGACTGTCGATGCTCGGACCGGAAAAGACGGGCCTACCGCGGGCGCATCAGCGGCCCGTTGCTTGATCGAATCGACCTACATATTGCTGTGCCCCGTGTTGACCCGACAGCAGTTCTTAAGGGAGATCGGATCGCGTCTGAATCGATTCGTACGCGGGTCAGGATGGCCGCAGAGCGAATTGGTACCACTCCTCCGTTCGTCGATAAGAACGCGGAACAGGCAATGATACGCGCTTCGGCTAGTCTTCGGTTATCCATGCGCGCGGTTTCCAGCGTGCGACGCATTGCTCAAAGTATCAGCGCGTACGATCAGGCTGACACAGTGGGTAAAAGCCACGTAGCAGAGGCCATTCGCCTGGGTGGTCAGGGTTGGCGATTTGTCGCAGACTGATCCGTGGCCATGAGTAAACGCAGGTTCAGGGCACGAGCGGCACTCGCCACAACAGCAAAGTGTTTGACCAGTGCATCCTCATCCGCTCGAAGAACCAGCGCGGAACGCCCGTCAAGCTCATTTTGGATGGTAGGAATCAGCGCATCACCGATTACTTGCCGCTGTTCTACATAGAACGTACCGTCAGAGGTCACCGATACCGAGACATACTGGGCAGCCGTTGGTGTCGAAGCCTGTGTCCGCGGCAGGTTCACCTGGATCCCGAATTGAGGGATAAAATTGCTGGTCAGCAGAAAGAAAATGAGCAACAGGAGGACAATATCAGCCAGGCCTGCCTGGCTGAAGCTCATCAATGGCTTGCGCTCTGTGGAAAAATTGAGTGACATGGTACGTCCCGATCAGAAGCTGGAGGGATAATCCGAGCTGTCCTGTTCCGGCGCTGGGGTCTGGAGGAGATCGATAAACTCTGTCGCTGACTGCTCCATGTCGTTCACCAGTCGGTTGATTCTTCCGAGCAGGTAGTTGTAGAAGAAGAAGGCCAGGATTCCAACGACTAGGCCAGCAGCCGTGGAGATGAGCGCTTCCCAGATACCTCCGGCCAGTATACTCGGATTGACGTTGCCCTGAAGGTTCTGAATTTCCTGGAAGGCATCGATCATTCCGGTAACCGTACCCAGGAATCCCAGCATGGGCGCGATGCCGGCAATTGAGGCCAGGACGTCCATCCGCTTCTCCAGTTCGAAGGCTTCATGCTTTCCAGTCGCATTCACCGCGTCCTGAATCTCTGATATCGGGCGTCCAAGACGCTCCAAACCGTGCTTCAAAATGCGCGTGAGCGGCTTATCCTGTACTTCGCAAAAGGCCTGTGCCCCGTTGATATTTCCGGCCGCGACGTACTCGTGGATTCTTCCCATGATCTCACCGCGATCCGTAGTTGATTTCCGGATGGTCATCAGTCGCTCTATCAGGAGATAGATGGTGAGCAGCGAGAGGAGGAAGACTGGAATCATGATCCAACCGGCTTGGAAAATGATATCCAGCTGACTGACGGCAATCGGATCGGTGACGGTTTGCAGCGAGTCCATAGCTGCTGCTTCGATGTCCTGGGTGTCCTGGAAGGCCATGTGGCTCATGAATCTCCTTTCGGTTGGAGGGGAATAGGATCGTTTGCGCCTTTAGCGAATTGCGAGCACCCAGGTTCCTTCAGGTAACTCGCCGGCCTGGGCGACGCGAGCGGTGTCGGCAAGGGCCGCTGTCTCGTAGTGTCCGACTGCGATGCGGTGACGGGTCACCTCGTCAGATTCGTATGAGAGCACCCCCACAGGAAGGCCCAGGTTTTCGTACTGCTCGAGCGCTTCTCGGGCCGATGTCCGATTCATGGTCGAGCCCACAACGAGCGTGTAACCGCCTATGCCTCGCTCCAGTTCGTCGTACTGGACGGTTGTGGAATCGTCACCAGGGGAGAGATCCCCGTCTGGTGCTTCTTCGGCAGCTCTGCCATCATTGGAATCATCCACGTTCTCGTCCGCTCCAGGCTGACCTGCAGCAGTACCTGCAGTCGTAGCCAACGCGGTTGTATCCGAATCAACGAGGGAGGTGGAATCTTCTGCAGTGGAGCGGGACTCTGATTGCTGTTCGACCAATGCAGGTTCGCTAGTGGTAGGCGTCAAGATGGTAAACCGGTAGACGAGGGCGATGATTACAATCAGAGCGACAATTCCGAGTACCCATATGGCGGCCTTCGATGAACCGTTCTGATGACGTTCATAGCGTCTCGGCGAGCGCGAACGCGCCGGCGGTGGCAGGATGGGAAGAGACTCCGATGGTTCTGACTCGCTGTCATCGCCCATCTGGGCGGTTTCCTGATCGGTTTCAGCATCCGAAACAGTATTCAACGCGTCTGTTGAATCGGCAACTACCGTTTCTTCGGGTAGAGATTCCTGAGTTTCATCAATCGAAGCTGAATTCCGGTCGTCCATGGAATTGTCGGTGTCCGATGAGGCCGACTCCACACCGTGCTCTGCTTCAATGGTCGCGGCCTCTGAATCCCGACCTTCTAAACCTTCTGAGTCCTCTGAATCGTCTGAATCATCCAGACCTTCTGTCGACAGCGCGGGCTCAGGGGCATGCTCTTCTGACGCTGCGTTGCGCTCTTCTGTCAATTCATCTGAGTAGCCGTCGATAGCCGGCATATCCATTGTTGAAGGGAAATCATCATCCTGGGTGAACTCAATTGGGCCTTCATGTTGCGTGAATGTGCCGAGTCCCCTGAGGACGCTGATTCCTGAGTCATCCAATTCGCGCCGAACGTCAGCTGCCCAGGCAGCGCTCATTCGCTCCGCGTCTTTTTCTTCTAGGCCTTCTTCAGATTGCAGGAGGTCACTGAGTAGCTTCGCCGGGATCTTAGTGGAAGAATCGGAATCGTACCCTGTTGAGGGATCTTCCTCGAAAAGCGTCACGGGACGGGGTGAGGTCCAGATGCGATACTTGTCGTGGACATGCTGCTGGGCGGAGGGAGCCTCATAACTGAGAACTCCAAATCCTTTGATTCCCACCTCATTTCCTTCCAGCAAGGACCTGGCGATCAGCCTTCCTATTGCCATGCGTTGCTTCACGAATCTGCGGAGTAGATGAGTGGTTCGAAATCAGATGACCTGAAGATAAGGGCCCTTGCCGACTGGTTACCAGCGATACCGGAAGCCCAGAAAGAAGACATTCGACTCGTAGGCATAGTTGCGCCAGAATTGAGGATCACCACCCATATCGCGAACACCCGTAGTGATGCCATAATTGCGGTGGAAGAACCACGAGAACATAGCGGAGATTGAGGTTATAGCGGGAATCTCTTGCGTTTTACCCAGGTCTGCGTGGCGGTTGGTCTCGTGAGAAAACTCAACGCGGGATTCCAGGTCACCGTTCAATAGCCCCAGTGATACGAAGCCTCCGAAAACCAATGGCGAGGTATACGGGGCCTGTTCTCCCGTACCTGCAAGTTTTGCCTGTTGCCAGAGGGCATCTAGCCCGATCTGAAGCCCGCGCAGCGGAATGATTGTCAAATCGAAGGTGGAATAGATTACATCCGTGGACCGGTACGTCAGCGAAGGATACCCGGATGTGTACCCTCGTGTGTTTGGACCCGGCTCAAAAGCTACGCGGCGAAATGGCTGATCTCGCCAACCACCGGCGACACCAATGGTTACGAGTTCCGACTGCATGCGCATGCCTACCTTTGCATCCACGGTGGCAATGGACGGAAGCATCAATGGTTCGTCGGCGACGATTGGGTTTTCGCGCATCACCTCATTGAACCGTCCCGAGGACATGACTGGCCGGGCAAGGGCCTCCAGGCTGATGGCCTCAGAAATGAGATACTCGAGACCAACAATGGGCGCGAGGTAGGAAAGCGAGCGGGATGGATCAACGAGCGTTTGCTGCTCGCTATCGAAGCCCATAATGGCTGCTCCGGCCCGGATGAATAATTTGGACGAGTACTGCCAGGCGAGCTCGGCAGTAGCCATGCCAGATGTCACGGTGCTACCCGGGAAACTGGAGGAGTCCAGACCCATGGCGGTACCGAGTGCTTGAAACCGGATCTCACCATCGCGAATGGGGAAGGCTACGCCAGCATCCAATTCAACGTAAGTTGCTTCACGATTTGTGGTTGGGTCGATACGGACAGCGGGATCAAACACGTCGGTATCAACCGAAGAGGCTCCGACGGATGTCGTCAGGTGAAGACGATTGCGCGATCCAGGTCGACTGCTCAATGACAACGCTCCCTCGAAGCCGTTGAAAACGCGGGATGCATTGGCCAGAGCGGGCCCTGCGGCGTCTGGAATGGCGCCAAAAAGGCCATACGAGGAGCGATAGCCGGAACCGTCGAGTCCCAGTATGAGAGCGCCAGCACGCTGCTCCAGATCAAATCCTGTTTGGAAGAAGTCCCTACCGGTGGTCAGCGGCGTCCCGCCGACAACCAGGTCCAGTCCGTCAGTCCCGAAATAGTCGAGATCGTACAAGAGGGTCGTTTCGTCTGTCTGGACCAGTGTGACATCTGCTGTAAGGCTGCGGTCCAGATAAGCACCCAGGCGGGCATCAATCAAGCCATTGGCCCCTAAACGACGCTCTATGGCCGAAACCTGTGGCGGCTCAGGTGGCTGTAGCGGTGATGGAGGGAGATCAGCGCTGCGCTGCGCATAGGCTTCAGCGTAAGGGATTCTGCTGGAGGGAATATCAGGGACACGCGGTGGCGGATTGAACCCAACTATCGGCTGGCGACGAAGCGCAGGGAAGGCGATGGTCAAGTCGCCTGTAATTTCCACCTGTCGCGGCGCAAGATCAGGCAGGGATGCGTCCTGGCGCGCTTCAACAGGAGCAGCAAGGAGCACCAGGGCCGTTATGAACAGGAAATGTCGCATCATTGATTCAGTGCCTCCAGTCGATCCCGAGCAGGGTCGACCTCACTTCCGTTTGGGTACATGGCAACGATGGTTTCGTAAAGCCGGACAGCCTGACCGGTGTTTCCTTGTGATTCGAAAGCTCCGGCTTGGGCAAACAAACTGCGTGAAAGCCATTCTGGATATCCTGCAAATAAGGCTTGCATGCGTGAGAGCGTTTCAATGCCTTCGTTCAAGCGGTCTTGTCTGATTTGCATATCCCCAAGTAAGAACAGTGCTTCGGCGCCGGATTCGTCCCGAGCCCTTGAAGCGACCATTTCAAACAATTCTTCCGCCTCCAAGGCATCACCGTTACTCTCTGTGATGCGCGCAAGACCCAGCCATGCAGGATAGGTGGCATCTGAAGGGTCTATTCCGCCAACTACTTCGCGAAGCAGATCCTCAGCCTCGTCAGATCGTCCTTGTTGTGCCAGAGCGAGCGAAAGGCCATACAAGGCTTGAGCCCGCAGCCGTTGGTCACCCTCTGCAGATCGTTCCATGAATCGGAACATGGACTCCGCTTGCGCGACGTTTCCCGCCTCCAGCAACAGGTGACCCAGGGCACCAGCGGAAGGGGCGGCACGAGGACTTGAAGAGTATCCATCGACGACTCTTCGATAGGCGAGCATTGCCTGATCCGTGATGCTTTTCGATTCGTAGGCCTGTCCCAGGTAGAAATGGGCATCGGCCATCAACATCTCGTCCGATGCCCGATCCAGAAAGACGACAAAGTCTTCAATCGCTTCGTCGACTAGTCCGGCCTGATACTTTGCCTCGGCCTGACGGAACCGGAGCTGGTCCGAGGCCGCACTTCCTTCGAGTGCATTTGCCAATGAATCGACCAATACATCCGCTCGGTCTTCCTGACCAACAGCCATCAAGGCAAATTGAATGCCGGAAGCGGCGTCCGCAACAAACGGACTGTCGGTGTAATCGGTCAAAACACGCTGATACTCCCGGACGGCCAAGTCCACGTCACCCGCATTGAAAAAGGCATCTCCTTTTCCATACTGGGCTTTGGCAGCCAGAGGATCCAGGGGATAGGAAGCAATCAGATCATCATACTCGACAATGGCTTGCTCATACTCCTGATTCAGGAAGAACAGATACCCGAGCTGGTAACGCGCCTCTTCCCGCCATTCGCTGGCCGGATATTCCTGGAGCAGCGAGCGAAAAGTGGACATGGCCTCGAAAGCATCGCCGGAATTGGAATACGCCTGTCCAATCTGGTAAAGTGAGTAGTCGTCACCAGAGGCAGCAAGCTGCCCGTACACCCGGACAGCCTCGGGGTAACGCTTCAGTGCGAAGTAGCTGTCGGCCAGACGCAATCGGGCGTCCGTTCGGTAGGGGATCGAGCCTCCGTCGTCACGGAATACGCTAAGGAAGCGCTCGAATCGAGGGATGGCATCGCCATACAGGCCCTGGCGGAAGTAAGTCCACCCCAGCGCGTACTGCGCGGCATCCGCATGTTGTCCGGAAGGAAAGTCGCGGAGGTAACGGGTAAACAGATTTTCGGCGGTCGGGAATTCTCCTATTTGAAAATGACTCTCTGCTGCCCAGAATAGGGCGTCCGAAGCTCCTTCAGCCCCTGGATCCGATATGAAGAGATCCATGAAATCCCTGGCCGCTTCGTCATAGACCCGATTACGATAATTCAGCCACGCTTTTTGGAAGGTGATCTCGGATGCGAGGCCAGCTTCTACGGATCCGAGGTCAATGGCGGAATCGAAGGCCTCATGTGCACCTTCGAAATTGCCCAAAGCGACCTCTGCATTTCCGAGGTGCTTCCAGGCCTCACCGGCAATGGGCGAGTCCGGATGCTCACGGACAAGATTGCGGAAGGCATCGCGGGCATCACTCCAGCGACGCAATTCGTAGAGCGTGACTCCCAATTCCATCCACCCGCGGTCAACAAGGCGATGTTGCGGATACTCATCTACAAAGAAGCGGTAAGCTCGCACAGCCTCTGTCAGGTCTTCCGCTTGACGCAAATTGACGCCAACATAATAAGCGGACTCAGCTTCCAGCGGTTCATAACCTGCATTGACGACCAGCTGAAAGTTGTCAGCGGCCCACTGCCAGGCACCTTCGTGATGGTAGTTCCAGGCCAAGCCGTAGAGGGCCCGTTCAAAGTACGGGGAGTCCGAATCGCCCTCAGTAAAGTGCCTGTAGTTGACAATGGCCTGTTCACTGTTGCGGGTCTGGTTCTGACTCTCGGCGAGCAGGAAAATGGCGCGATCACGGGCTTCGCCGCTCAGGTTTGGAAGACGGCGTTGTATTTCGGGCGCGGCCCTGTCAAACTCTTCGATTTCATAATAGACCTCAGCCAGCGCCAAGCCCATATTGCTGGCAAATGGTGAGGAAGCAAACTGGCGATCAAGGCGCTCGAACGAGGCGGCTGCTTCGTCATAGCGGCCCAGCTGGACCTGATTGAATGCAATGGCATACGCAGCTCTGGGTGCGACATCGGCCTGCGGATAGTCTTGGACAATGCGCTCCAGATTCGCAATGGCCTCGTCGGAACGGTTGAGCTGATACGCTGACTCTCCCATCCAGTAAAGGGCAATAGAAGCTTGTTCGTCTGTTGGGGACCCTTCAAGGACCTGCTCCAGCGTTAGAATGGCTCGGTCGAAGTCATTTTCCTCGAAAAAATACTTCCCCAAGGAAAGTCGGGTGCCGAATGCGTAAGGATGGCGAGGATAACGCTCTTCAAACGCGCGCAGTAGCCTGATTGCGTCCTCCTCCCGCTCAAGAGCCAGGTAGGATTCTGCCTGGTGATACATGGCATCGGGCGCTCGGTGGTGATCCGGAAAAGAGGCTCCAAATGCCTCGAAGGATTGAGCAGCATTCGCGAACAGATTGTTGTTGAACTGATGCAGTCCTTCCTGGAAGAGATCGGTGGCAGATCGATCTGCAGGCTGGGCCCATGCCGGTGATGCCGACAGAAAAAGGCATACAAACCCGAACACTGAGATGGTGGCCGCTCGGGTCCATAAAAAGCGGATCGGACTGGTAACCGACAGTCCCTGCGGATGGATCATGATGAATCGAGATCGTCGATGAGTGACTGGATGATCAATGAGCCAGCGTTACGCAGCATGCCTTGGGCAGCGTGCGATCTGCGTACGTGAACTGGACCGGTTGCGGCCCGTACCGGGGTCAGGTCTGTACCCGCTTCGCTCGGCTACGTTTCCACGGATACGTCCTTCGAACGGAAACGACCTTCGGCAGATCGAGCGACCTTCGGCGGATCGAACGACCTTCGGCGGATCGTATGAGATAGGCATGAAGGCAAATCGCAGGGATGGGTAGTATCTTTGGCGAGTTTGCCAAAAACGGGGCAAACGTCTCGAATCGAAATTAGAGATCGCGCAGTCCTCTGGACGCATTATGCGCACATCACCTGACTTAAATCATGAGTTTGCTCGCTGTTGGCACCGTTGCCTTTGACCATATTGAAACGCCTTTCGGTGAAAGGGATCGAGCCCTGGGGGGAAGCGCCACCTATCTGACCTTGGCCGCCCGCTTCATGACCGATGACATCAACCTGGTAGCGGTGGTTGGCAATGACTTTCCGGAAGAGTACGTCGACGTCTTGCGCAGCCGGCACATTAATCTGGATGGCCTTGAATTCAGGGATGACGAGAAGACATTTGCGTGGGGTGGTCGCTACCATTACGACCTGAATAATCGCGACACATTGTTCACGGATCTGAATGTCCTGTCTTCATTCAACCCGGTTTTGCCGTCGCATTATACCGGTAGTCGCATTGTATGTCTGGGCAATCTTGACCCCAAAGTTCAGGCGAGTGTGATGGATCAGTGCCATTCGGCCGACTTGGTGCTCTGTGATACGATGAACTTTTGGATCGAAAACACACCGGATGCCTTGGATGCGCTTTTAGGTCGTGTTGATTGTCTGGTTATCAACGATTCGGAAGCGCGTGAGCTGGCAGAAGAACCGAATTTGATTGTCGCTGCTCGCAAGATCCGGGCTCGCGGTCCTCGAATCTTGATCATCAAGAAGGGAGAGCACGGAGCACTGATGTTTGCCAAAGACTCGATCTTTTCGGTGCCGGCCTATCCACTTGAGGATATCCAGGACCCTACGGGGGCCGGGGATGCATTCATGGGCGGATTTGCCGGATACCTGTCGGGATGCCGCGACATAAACCCGGATGCCTTAAAGCACGCCTTGGTCTACGGATCGGTCGTGGCATCATTCACGGTTGAGAAATTCGGCCCGGAAGGTCTGTACGATCTGACACGCGCAGAAATCCTGGCTCGTATTGATTCCTTCAGGGATCTGACTACCATTCCGCTGGGCCAAGTGGCTACCTAGACCCTTTCCGCGTCGCTTTTCAAGATCGACTCGGCGACTGCATGTTCAAATGCGCCATTGCCGTTGGCATCCAGTCCTGCTGGATCTGGTCCGGATTGATCCGGAAAACCTGAGCCAGACGGCGAATCTCTGACGGGGATAATTGAGCGAGCCTTGTAAGGCTGGCATAACCAAGTTCATCAAGCAGCGAGAGCGATTCGGCGTCCAGTGACACGATCGACTGAATCAGAGCCTCGTCTGAAGACGTGGTACTGAGAGGTGGCTGAGAGCTGGCAGAGCGAGGAGACCATGTTGGTGACTCCGGCGACGATGTTGCTTCCGCGGATTCAAGGCTTGCAGGAGACACATCCGAAGCTGTCAACATGTCGTGCAGGGAGCGAAATACTGGGATAGCCGGTTCCGAACTCACTGCCTCCTCGGATGAATCAACGTCCCTGATTATTGGCTCTGCTGATTCGTTTGACGGAGGGAAACCCTCATGACGGCCCGGGCGATCCGCATTCCAGTGAATAGCGAATGGCTCCGCCTCCGCCTCCTGAGTCAGTTCGTCAGCGGGTGCCACCGGCGCTGCTTCCGTCCGCATGGCTAAATCTTCGGAAAGCGTGTCCGCTGAACTGGCAGGCACCTCTTCAACCGCTCGCCCGGGATCCTCAGAGCTCTCTTGGGCCCCGGTTTCGGCGGTATCGTAGGATGTGATATCGGATGTGACGGGCGAATCGTAGATGCTCGTCTCGAGGTCCTGCTCGGATACCTCTTTTTCCCGCTCCATCTCTTCCTTGGGTGCAGCCGCTTCTTGCCCAGACTCGGTCTCCCGAGAATTTTCAGGCTTAACAGCGGGTTCTTCAACCCGCGGGACACGGAACAGCGACTCGATATCGGTGGGTACGGGAGCAATTAGTGCTGGGCGGTCTTTCGTTTTTGGTTCAACCTGCTCCTTTTCATTCGCCTCTTCGAGCGCTTCCGAGGAAAAGACTTCCTCTTCGCTCGAATCAAGGATGATCGCTTCTTCCATGACCGTCTCTTCCATGGTCGCTTCTTCGGCGTCGACAGGCGAATCAAACTCTATGATCACGGCATCCGATTCCGCTACATCAGAATGGAGATACTTGTCGGGCTTCAAGTCGTTGATTTCGTTCTTATGGAGTTCCCTCTCGATGCGATGGTCTTCGCGAAGCAACGTCATTTCGAGGCGGAGTTGCTCCAGCTCCTCGGAAGAGTGGTCCGGCGAGTTTGTTTCAGTGGTCGCAGGTCGGTGAATCCGAGAGGTTGATTTCTGAAAATTCTCGCGATGGACCTCCAACCGCGTCCGTCTTAATTGCTGGCGCTCTTCCTCGAGGAGCAATAGACGATCCTGCCAGATATAACGTGCCAACAGATACCCGCACGCACCGCCGGCGAGGGCGCTGATAACAATGGTGAGGACGAAGGAGGTCATGGCAGAGAAGATCAAGAGACTCGAAGATCGGCCTGTGCAATTGAGAACTACCGCCGACACGTGTCGTTGGTTGGCAAAAGATTCCCGGTTTCAGAACGCGGTTGGTCGAATGACTCGGATTGTATGGCTTTGTTTGGCGGTCGTTTCCTTAGCTCTCGTGGGATGCAAAGGAGGTGCATCGGAAGCGCCGGTTTCGGATCATCTCGACGATGCTTTCCCGATTGAACTTGAAAGTTCGGATGCTGACCGACTGCTGGGATTCTATTTCGGTGGGTTTGTGGGACCAGATGGAGGAGACCCCATCGAGGCTGGTCTATTGGAAAAACGGGAAAAAACATGGTTTTTGCGCAACAGAGATGCCTGGTCAGCTTCTCTTCCGGAGGCATCCAGGTCCCAGCTGGAAGGCCTTGAGATCGCCGCACGGGATTCGAGGATGATAACCGAGGACCTTCTTCTGCCATTCATTGGCGCGTCCTACTACGAGGTCCGTGGTTTCCCGACCCACATCGACTCTTTAAGAGATGTGGAGGGGGGATGGACGGAACCGGGCTGGTTTCGGATTTCACTGAAGGGAAGTATGGTGCCCCTTGAGCGGACGACGTGGGTTCGCCGCGCCAGTATAGAGCTTGCCCTCGATCGGATGGATTCACTGGGAGACGAGGTTATCTATGAATCCGGGACGCTATTCGTGGGTGAACACATGGAAGGTGACCAGATCGTCGAGACCACACTGATGCGAAAGCGAACAGACGGGTATTGGGACTTTTGGGCCTACGACGCATCAGGGCAGCTGGTGGATCGTGTCCGGAAGGAGCCCAAAGATATGGTCATTCCTACGCGGTGCACAGGTTGTCATTTTGGCGACCGACAGTTCGAGCCTGAGCGTAGTTTTCCCGGTGAAGCACAGCCCGGTCCGAATGGAGAACGTGCCATCTACATCCCGAATGAATGGCGTGCTGACGCATTGGCCATGACGCTTCAAGAGCATGCACGGCGCAGCGACACGATTCTGGGACTGTATGCGACACTTTACCTTGCAGAGGCAGCCTCAAGTAAATCAGGATCCTCGGCATATCTCGAGAAGTTCGGAATTGACTCCGTCGGACAGTAGATTCTGCCACACCCTTCAAATGCTATGTCATCAGGAATAGTCCGTCTCAACAACGCCGTCTTCTACGCTCATCACGGAGTGATGCAGGAAGAGCATCGCATCGGTGGGCGTTATGAAGTGGATATTGCAATGGAGGTCAATTTCGAGGACGCAGCCCTCGAAGACGACCTGAACAAGACGGTCGATTACGAGCGCGTGTACACAGAGGCGCGTGACATCATCACAGGCAACAAGTTCTATCTGATTGAGCGCTTGGCATATTTGATTGCCCATCGCATTCTAGATCAGGAGCCAATGGCAGGATCCGTGGAAGTCACCGTGCGGAAGGCCAACCCTCCAGTAGGTGGGCCGTGTGATTGCGCCGAAGCCGTTTACAAAGCCTCGCACGCGTGAAAAACCTTTACCTCATTCGCCATGGAAAGTCGGATTGGGATGCTGATTACGATCAGGATCATAACCGGCCGTTGAACACGAGAGGTAGGCGGGATGCTGCAAAGATCGGAGCATATTTGAAGCGGGCATCCATTCAACCGGATAAAATCCTGTGTTCTTCAGCCCTCCGAACTCAGCAAACCCTGGAACTGATGAGCGCAGAGGCTGGATGGCGTTCAGACATCCAGATTGAACAACGGCTTTATCTTGCGGCCCCGGACGAGGTGATGCATTTCATTGCAGCGCAAGCATCGTCCGTGGATACCCTGGCCGTTATCGGACATCGGCCATTTACGGGTGAAGTCGCCCAGCGCTTTCTCGGGGGACTTCATATGGAAGTCCCGACAGCATGCGTTATCGGAATCGAATTCGATGCCTTGCACTGGGCCGATGTTATCGAGGATCAGGGGCGCTTATTGATGCACTTGCTACCTCGTAGACTGGATTGATCAGAGATGAGTTCGAATTCGAAATTGAGACTCCTCGTATTGGGGACTGGAACCGAAGCATCCGAGCTGAAGAACGCCGGGCATGCAAAAGAGAACTGGGAGGTGTTCTCCGGCGAAACCGATCGTTCAGATATGGATGTTGTGGTAATTGGTACTGAGGGTGACGTCGACACAGACTGGCTCTCGACGGTCAAAATATCCAATCCTGAATGTCTCGTCCTGGTCTCCAGAGCGCGTGTTGCAGATTCCGATGCTTGGAAGGAAGTCCGTCATCTGGCCGATGACCTTTAAGACTCCGGAGCGGAATTGTCGGAGCGTATTCCGTTCATAACGAAACGGCTCTCCGTGCGCGATGCGCGTAGACAAAAGTTTGAAGCCATATATGAACACGCGGTAGACGCCATCATCATCATTGATCGCAAAGGTTTGATTCAGCGATTCAACGTTGCAGCTCATGATGTATTCGGCTACTCGATGGAGGAGGTAGAGGGCAAGAACGTTTCAATGCAGCGCGGGGCCCGAAAGGGCCCCGCGCACTTTTTTAGGCGGCAAGGGCGAAGAGTAGGGTTTTTGTCCCCCTATCCCGTTTTCGAGGGACAGATAGGGAATCCCCTACACGAATGGGGTGCCGGAGACTGTCATTGTTGCCACAGTGAATTGCGTTTTTTCGGTCAGTCCATCAAAACCGGCTCTAAATAGATACTTTTGTGACAGTGGCCTTGAAGAGTGGTCGATCGGCTCGGAATCCGCGGGAAGTCAGCATAAAAGATTTTCCCCGGGATGCATCTGTGGAATCACAATTGAAATTCCTTGTCAACTACGCTGTGTTGGCGCCATCCGTGCACAATACGCAGCCGTGGCTCTTTCGCGTGCTCGACCACACCATCGAGATATACGCAAATCGCAGCCGCGCGCTTGCAGTCGTGGATCCTGATGATCGGTCCCTGATAATAAGTTGTGGTTCATGCGTACATCTCTTTACGCGTGTACTCAACGCCTTCCGGATGGAGCACAAATGCTCCGTATTTCCAGACATGGCCGATCCGGACTTGATGGCTCGAATTACTGTTACCTCCAGTCCTAAAGGGGATCCCGATGAGGCACTGGTGCAGGCCATCGTCAGGCGCAGCACCATCCGGCGGGGATTTCAAAGCCTACCACTGCCCGAGGCATTCATAGATTGGTTCACGAAAGGGAACGATGAGAGGCCTGATTTCATCCGCACAGTGATGGAGAAGGAATCCGAATTTTTGATTCTTAGACAATTGCAGGAAACGGAGCGCAACTACCAGAGTGACAAGCGGTACCGGCGCGAGACGGAATCTTGGACGCACCCCTTGCGCGAGCGCAGCCAGGATGGTATCCCGATGAACCCGGATGAGCCCACGACAATGGTCTCCTGTTGGTCCGTGGATAACGCCCCCGATCATGCCACGATGTTGGCCGTTTTGACCGAGCCAGCCGACACCCCCCGAGCCTGGTTGGAGACCGGAGAACATCTGATCCAAGTGTTGCTCGAAGCATCGAGGATGGGATTAAATGCAGCAATCATGAATCTGCCGTCGACGTCAACAGATATTCGGTCCATGATCAAGCCGCTGATTGGTTTTTCCGGTGATCCAATCCTTCTGCTTCGATTCGGTCGTCCCAGGAGGAAGCTAATTACGCCACGCCGTTCGACCGTCGACGTGATGCTGCATCCTGGATTCCGCCACTGACAGGGTCGCTGAGCACCCCGCTTCAGCGATTATTTGATGGCGTACCGCATCAGGAAATCGTACATCAAGTGGTCTACCTCCGTCGTCTCTTGTAAGGAATTCAAAACGTCCTGGAAGACTTCTTCGGAGTGTAGTTCGTTGATATAGAAGGCACGGTACTTTATCAGACGCTCCGCTTCGCGCCGTTTGTCCAGCTCGGAGTGGAACTGGGTACCGAACATTGGACGATCTTTGATCCGGAACGCCTCATTGGGCTGGAAATGGTTGTCGGCCAACTCGATAGCATTATCCGGAAGAACGGTTACACGATCGTGGTGGCCCATATTGGCCAGGAACGAATCCGGGAATGGAGCGAAAAGTTCATCGTGCTTACCGGCCTCGGTCAAGTTGATATTGTGGCATCCAAGCTC
>JAURNP010000060.1 GCA_030830105.1 Rhodothermales bacterium
AGTTGGCTCATCTCACTCCCTCTTACCATTCCATTTTCGCATCATATCGACGCAGTCAGGTCGATATGCAGAAGAATCAGTCTTCCCTATGACGAATAACGACGTACTGCGCCGCATCCGCTTCATTTTTGACATGAACGATGCAAAGATGATTGAACTGTTCGCACACGTCGACCATACGGTTACCAGGGCCCAGGTCAGCGCGTGGCTCAAACAAGACGATGACCCTTCCTACGTAGCCTGCACCGATACGGAATTGGCCATGTTCTTGAACGGGTTCATTGTCGAGAAACGAGGGCGCAAAGACGGTCCCCAGCCCAAGCCCGAATCGTTCCTCACCAACAACATCATCCTTATCAAACTGAGGATCGCCCTCAACCTGAAGGCCGATGATGTCCTGCGCATCCTCGGCCATGCCGAATTCTGGATCAGCAAACACGAACTGAGCGCATTCTTCCGGAAGCCCGGCCACAAACACTTCCGCGAGTGCAAGGATCAGGCGCTGCGCAATTTCCTGAACGGACTCAGGACGGAATACCGTAACGAGGCATAGCGGCCCACCTGATCGAGAAACGTCTCCTCTTTCCCCCTCTCACTGCTCGTCATGAAAACATGCGAACAATGCGGCAACCCGGTCCCTTCCGAGGCCTATCTCTGCCCTTACTGCGGTGGGCATGACCTCGAAGTGCCCAGCGGCGCATTGGTAGTGAAGCGTCTGGACTTGGGTCACGACGGCCTTACAGTGGCCGAGGCGCGTGTGCGTCTGAGCGACGCCATCAACGTGGCATCGTATAAGGGAGACGACGTGCTGATTGTAGTTCATGGGTACGGCTCCAGCGGTTCGGGCGGACGCATCCGCTCCATGGTTCGCTCCGAGGCCACGCAGGCCCTGAAATCGGGCGGGCTCTCGGGCTGGATTGCTGGTGAAGAGCTCGGGCGCGGCGGTAGCCGCGCCCGCCAGATGGTCCGTCGGCTGCCGGCTCTGGCCGACATCGAAGTATGGCAACGGGAAAATCCCGGGATCAGCGTACTGGTGGTGCGCTGAAACCAGCCCCACCGCGCTCCTGCCATCCGGGCGAGGACGCACTGTTCGTATGTTAACCGCATGACACGGCTCGAAACACCATGCCTGCTTTGCACCTCTCCTGGCACGCCTTTCTTTGAGGATTCCTGGCTGCAATGCCCCTCATGTGCCGGGCTCTTCAGACCGCCTCATCGCTTTCCCTCCCCGGACGAAGAACGAGCTCGCTACGAGGAGCACAACAACGACGTGCATGACGAGCGCTATCAGGCGTTTGTCTCCCCCATCGCCGATCAGGTCCAGCGCGACTTCTCGCCCGCGCACGAGGGCTTGGACTTTGGCTCGGGCATCGCCCCCATCGTTCAACATGTGCTGGCAAAGGACGGCTACAACATTGCCGCCTTCGACCCGTTTTTCAACGACAAGCCGGCATTACTGGAAAAGAAGTACGACTTCATCACCTGCTGCGAGGTGATCGAGCATCTGCACGACCCCGCCCGCGAGTTCGCCCGCCTCAAGGACATGCTGCATCCCGGTGGGAAGCTTTATTGCATGACGATGCTCCATCACGATGGCATCGATTTCAAGAATTGGCACTACCGCCGCGACGACACCCACGTGTTCATCTACCAGCGTTCCACCATCGAGTGGATTGCCGAGCGCTTCGGGTTTTCAAGGGCCGAGATCAAGGGGCGCTTGATTGTGTTTGACCGTTGATCAACAGCTTCTACTTTCAAGGCAATACGGAGGCAGCGCCGTCAAAAAGCGTGCTTGCAACCCTCACAGCTGGAGATAGCCATAGACGGCCAACCACAGGGAGACGAATGCAAAGCAGCCAGCCTGGGCCATCTGAAACAGGGTGTCACTTTGCTGAATGCGCTGGATGACAACGATGAACATCAATAAGCAGATACCAGTCGCCGCCATCAGTCCCAGAATGGGGACGACAAATCCTGCCAGTAGCCCTATGCCGCCCATGACCTCCAGAACACCAACGACAACTCGGAGCTTCTCTACTCCAAATCGTTCGAATTCAGCCTTCATGGCTCCCGACGTGAGGCAGGCAATACCATAGTAGAGGAAACTGAACGCAGTGAGGAGGCTGAGACCCTGATATAATGTATTCATGAGGAGATCAACCCCTGTATTTCCCTGCCGTTTCTCCTATACTAACAGTTCACACATCGGAAAATGCTATGCCTGATATCACCCTGACCACCCTGCTTCAACTCGCTGTGGCCGTAGGCCTTCTCAATGTGTGGCTCGTGCGTTCGAAGAACGCGACGTCATACCGAGGTGGCGAGGCAACCAATCTGAAAGACGAGTTCAGCGCCTATGGCCTGCCTTCAGCCGCATTTTTTGTGGTTGGCGCCCTGAAAGTCGGTGCTGCCATCGCGCTGATCCTTGGATTCTGGATGCCCGAGCTGGTCCGTCCATCCGCCATGATTGTCGGAGTCCTCATGGTAGGAGCTCTCGCCATGCACCTCAAAGTCGGCGACCCCATCATGAAGTCGGTTCCGGCGCTTTTGATGCTGGCCATGTCGGCTGGTATCCTCTGGCTGTAGGACTACCGGGCTACGATCAGCACGGTCTCAGGTGCTGATACTCCGATATACCCGGATTTCGTCAACTTCCAGCTCGAAGGGCCCATCAATCCCATCGAGGATGTAGAGACCTATGCTTCGGATACGCGACGCATCCATCGGTGCCGTCCGTACCGGCTGCCCGAAAATGGAGGAGCGAAAGGAATCGAAAGGGATACGTACCGTCGTCCACTCGCCATCGGTCTGGAAAGCGGCACGGCGAGAGACCGTGCGTCCGCGAAAGCGCTCTCCGTCGGATACCTCCACTTCAAACGTCCGCCCGCCTCCTCTAACCCGGAGCTCCAGGCCATCGTAACCGGCCAGATTCATGGACGCTTGCGTCCTGACCGATGTGAATCCGCCGCCCCGCGTCACCAGCTCTCCCCAGAAGCGTACATGCCCATCCTTGAGCTCCGCGTAGCCCTTGGATCGTCCTCCCATAACGCCGTCATTCACAATGCCCCAGCGGGCCTCGTCCTGCGAGTCGAAGGAGAACAGGACATACTTTTCCGGATACGGAAGCTCCGTTTGGGCATGACTGGAGAGGGCGCCGGTCACGGCGATCAGAGCGGTAAGAAGAAGGACGCGCATGGGACACAGGAGATGGTCTAGTGGTCCCCTGTGTGTCGTAACACCCCCGCAGTGTTTCGCGTCCACTAAAAATCAGAACTGCCAGCCCAGACGCAGAAGCGGGTACACCGGAATGCTTCCGGCATCATCATTGAATGCGTCTTCTTCAGCTTGTAAATCCGCCTGGAACTCCGGGATCTGGGCGATGAGACCGGTTGCTTCAAGCTCCAATTCCGGAGAGGCCATCGCGACACCAACACTGAAGTTGAAGCCGCGGCCCATCCAGCCAACCATAAAAGCCGGCTTCATGTCGCCGTATTTGAAGTCCGCCGTGAAAGACTCAATCTGATCGATGGTGTATTCGCTGTCCCCGATATCCAACACATCTCCCGGGGAGAATTCCAGTTCACCCTTAGCCGAGGCGCCTCCAATCTGAATGCCTGCCCCCAGACCGAATTTTCCTCCGAATGGATGCAGCGTGACCATCAGCAGCCCACCTTGAAGATCCGGATCATACCGGAGGGTGGTGCCCAGATCGTCGTCCGTGATATCCGCAATCGGGTAATAGCTGTACTCGGCAAGCAGCCCGACACGATCCGTCGGCCGGACCGTAAGCCCAAGACCAAAGCCCATGGTGGTCACTTGAGGACCGAGGGCAATCTTCCTCTAGGCATTCGCCGGGGAAGCAACACCTGCCAACAGGAAAGCGGCCAGCAGTACGAGACGTAAAAACGAAGATGTGCTCATGAGACTACCAGATGGCATGTTCGTGTGTGGAGCTGGAAGATAAGAATGCGCTTGCTGAACGCATGTAAGCAACTACGAGTGAATGCAGGCTCCCTACAGCCGATAGCCCGGCATGTCCCATCCATTCTTGTACTGAGCCCATTTCAAGGCATTGGCCTCGTCGTCGTCGACAAATGAGCGTGCGGCCTGATCCCAATTCACTTTGCGACCTGTCTTGTACGCCACATTGCCCATGTGGCACACGACGGCCGCTTTGTGACCTACGCCCACGTCGGCATTGAGCGCCTCTCCATTGCGAAGTGCATTAGAGAAGTTCTGAGTGTGTCGATGCACGTCACTTCCCTCGTACTCAGCAATGGCCGGGACCTGCACGAGCGCCTCTCCCCCTTCTTCTTCGGGAATCACTTCCCATCCACCGCGGTCAACAACGAGCGTGCCATTGTTACCGATGAAGGCCACACCATGGGTACGACCATAAGGACCAAGATCAATGCCCGTCGCGTGCTCCCACAGCATGGTGAACTCACCGAAGTCAAACACGGCTTGCAGGGTATCGGGCGTTTCGGAAGCATCGTCGGGGTAGGCCATCTTGCCACCAGTTGCCATGACCGATTTCGGGTAGGGCGCATTCATTCCATAGAGCGCGTAGTCCACGATGTGCACACCCCAGTCGGTCATCAAGCCGCCTGCATAATCCCAGAACCAGCGAAAATTGAAATGAAACCGATTCCGGTTGAAGGGCCGTAGGGCCATGGGACCCAGCCACATATCGTAGTCTACCCCAGCGGGGGTGGCTTCGTCGGCGAGGATCGGGACGGGCTTCATCCACCCCTGATAGGCCCAGGCTTTCACCGTACGGATGTTGCCCAAAGCACCAGAATGCACAAAATTGACGGCATCACGCCAATGTGGTCCGCTTCGCTGCCATTGCCCCATCTGAACCTTTCTACCGGTCTGCTGCGACGCGGCCAGGATGATGTCGCACTCTCCGATGGAATTAGCCAACGGTTTTTCGAGATACACATCAAGCCCCGCTTCCATCGCGTGCACGGCCTGCAGGCAATGCCAGTGATCCGGCGACCCAATGATCACGAAATCCAGGTCGTCCCGCTCAAGGAGGCGCCGGTAATCCTTGTAGTGCTCCGGAGCGGCCCCCTGACGTTCTGCCGTGTCGGCTGAACGCCGGACAATGACCTCGTCGTCCACATCGCAAATGGCAACGCATCGGATATCGTCTTGCTGCAAAAAGGAGTTGATGTTCGAAAAACCCATCCCGCGAATTCCGATGGCTCCAAAACGGAGCTCATTCGACGGCGTGTTGACCCGCGCAAACCCGGGACGCGTCCAAATGGCGGGCGAAACGGCCAATCCAGCCGCGCCGAGCGCGGTCTTCTTGACGAACGAACGTCGGGATGTGCGCAGCGAGTCAAGATGGTGAAAATCGGACATGGGAGCCTCCGGTCGTGGTCTGTCTGGCGGGTTG
>JAURNP010000061.1 GCA_030830105.1 Rhodothermales bacterium
CCACCTGCTCCCATCCCACCACCACTGACGGTACCGGGATACGATCCTCCATTGCCGCGTAGCCCTCGCGTCTGTACCCTGATCGAGCTGAACAGTGTCTATTTCGCCTCTAATGTCGTCGATTTAAGCACGGCTTCGCGCGAAGCACTTGATGAAAATATTGAAGCGCTGCGTCTCAATCCGACCTGTTGTGTCAACATCATCGGGTACGCAGCAGGCACCGATGCCGATATCGCGGCTCTCCGTCTGGCTCGCCAGCGGGCCGAAACGGTATTCAATTACTACGTGGGCAACGGCGTCAATGTCGATCGCTTCCAGATTGATACGGAAGTCGGCCCGTCCATCTGTCCGAAAGGAGAAGGCAAGGGCTGTGTCGAAGAGCACCAGGTAGTCACGCGTCCCTTCGATTGCTCCTTGCTCTACCGCTAAGACCTGTCGACTTTTCTGGGGCCCTTTCCCTTTGTAGGTTGGCTTCCCATCGCTACGCAAGGCGCAGCGAGTAGAGAACCCCATCCTGCATGACTTCCTCCAACGCCCCTTCCACACCAGATCCAGTACAGCTCCGCCACGCCATCAAGCAGAAGGCATCGGCGTTGGGCTTGAATGCCTGCGGCGTCTCCGCAGCGGGCCCCCTTGATGTGGAAGCAGAGCGGCTGAAAGAGTGGCTGGGGAGAGGCTATCAGGCCGACATGGCCTGGATGATCCATCATGGCCCCAAGCGCACCGACCCTACCCTTCTGGTTGAAGGTGCCCGTTCAGTGATTTCTGTGCTTCAGAGCTACTACACCCCGCACGAGGGCTCGTCGGATCCGTCCATCGGACGCATCAGTCGATATGCCTGGGGCGATGACTATCATCTGCGATTGAAGGAGCGTCTGTTCGCGCTATTGGAATGGCTGAAGAATGAAGTCCCAGGTACGGAAGGCCGAGCTTTTGTGGATTCGGCACCCATCATGGACAAGGCCTGGGCTGCCCGAGCCGGATTGGGCTGGATTGGTAAACACAGCAATCTGATCTCGCAGGAGCACGGAAGTTGGGTCTTCATTGGCGAATTGGTGGTGACGGCTGAAATAGCTACCGACCAGCCCATCGCAGACCATTGTGGATCCTGTACCGCATGTATTGATGCGTGCCCAACGAATGCTATCGTCGAGCCTTATGTCGTGGATGCCAACCGCTGCATTTCCTATACCACAATCGAGTATCGAGGTGAACAAATCCCTCCCAAAGTGGGCGCTGACCACGGCAACTGGATATTTGGCTGCGACATCTGCCAGGAAGTATGCCCCTGGAACAAGTTCAGGACGTTGACCTCCGAACAGCAATATTTGCCACGAGCTGGTGTGCTGGACACGCCGCTGCTTGAATGGAAAGCAATGGATCAGGAGGCGTTCAGCGAACAATTCCGCCGAAGTGCTGTGAAGCGAACCAAACTGTCGGGCTTACAACGCAATGTGGATGTAGCGCTTTCGAACACCGGGTCGCCCGACGCGCGCCGAGAGCCTAACCCTACCAAGAACGACTTGTCAGAAAGGACGGGTTGAAGGCGTTTCGCGGGCCATGCCTCTCCCACCTACGTACCCACGGGGTACAGGGGGGTGCACTTCTTCGCCTTTGGGAAGGTGAATCGTGAACGAGGATCCGAATCCCTTGCGGGAATCGACTTCTATCCTTCCACCCATCATGTCGACCAATCGGTTGACCAAGGCCAGCCCCAGACCCGTGCCCTCGAAGCGTCGGTTTTTCCATTCTTCTTCCTGCGAGAATGGATCGAACATGCGCTCCTGGTAATCCTCGGAGATGCCGACGCCCGTATCCCCGACCGAGACAAGTACCTCGCCACCGGAGAAAGTGACCTGAAGGCTCACGCGGCCTCGGTCCGTGAACTTGATGGCATTCGAGAGCAAATTGTCAATCACTTGGCGATAACGACGTTCATCTACCATAGCAAGACATCTCGTCTCCGGTAGTTTCAACTCGAAGTCCAGCCCCTTCTCAGTGGCATGGCTCTCGTGATGGTCGGCCACGCTTCGCGTTATCGAAACGATGTCCCGCGAACGGATTTGCAGAGATGCTTTGCCCATTTCGACATTTGAGAGCTCGAACAAATCTTCGACAAATGCTTGCAGCTTTTGGGCTCGTTCCGAGATGGCGGAAACGAATTCGCGTACCTGATCGGGTAAATCGTGGGGTAGCTCCTCTTCAAAGTCATCCAATTCCTTCTCCAGCAGTTGGGCAAACCCGTTGACTGCTCCGAGTGGGGTTCGGATTTCATGACTCATCGTAGCGATGAATGCCGTTTTCGACTGATCAGACGACTCGGCTTCTTTCTTGGCCTGAAGCAAGACGAGCTCGGCCGCCTTTTGCTCAGATACATCTGCCAGGATTCCGTTGACCGCAGTCAGACCCGTTGCATCCGTGCGTGGAGTTGCATGCTCTCGTAGCCAGCGAACGTTTCCGTCGCGATGTCGAACCCGATAGGAAATACGACTTTCGTGCCCGTCCTGCAGCGTCCGGTGATGGGCCCGCACGCGCGGGACATCATCAGGATGAATGACGTCGGACATCCAGTCTACCTTGCTGGCTGCCACACCGCTGATCTCTGAGGCATGGTATCCGGTCAGCATCTCGATCTGTTCGGTGATGAAGTGGTATTGGCGTCCCCTGCCAGGCAGGAAGGAGAAGCCGAATAGCGCATCGTCGATTGCAGCTACTGTTGTTCGGTAGCGAGAGGCCATCTGGATGCTGGAATACAGCGATTCAAATAGGCGAAGGACCTCATTCATACGGGCTTCTGAAGCCCATTCGACTTCCCGAATCCCAGACCAAGGCCATGAATCCGGCAAACTGTTCATTGTCATGAACCGGATCCAGCCAGATCTCCCCTCCTTCGGGCAGTGGTAGACCGTATGATTCCGTAGGCTGGATGAAGCTACCAAATCGCTGCACCTCGGCCAATGCCAAGGGTGCTCGTGCTATGGAAATGGTGTCCACGCCGGAGGCCGAGGGTGTCCGGGCAATTTCAACCAGTCGTTCCTTGGCAATGGACAGGCCCAGCAGAAATGTCCGATCAGCGCCGAACGCCTCGGCTAGTAATTCTGTTGCTTTTTGGCGGAAGCCTGCAGGCGCAGGGTAGGAAGACGATAATGCACGAAGATCCGCCTTCACGGATTCCAACAGCTCGTAGTGAGCCAGTGTCCGTTTTCCCTGTTCCAGATCGGTCCGATCCTCGACCATCAAAGCTGCTCCAATACGGTGGCCATCCGGATGCTTGATAGGGGCGGCGTGGATCTGCAAATGACTCCGAACAGGGTGGTCTTCGGACTCCCGCAGTGCAACGGCACCGGTCCATGGATTTCCATCCTCAAGAGCAGCCATGATGTCCGAGGCGGCTTCCTGATCGAGGATGTGGACGGCACTGAGCGGGAAGCCCAACCAGGAATCGGCCGAAGACAATCCGACAATGGAACGGAAATGATGATTTTCGAAGGTGACTCGACGCTGAGCATCAAGGTAGAGGATACCCACGGGCCCCTGCTCTCGGAAGGACTGATAGAAGGTTTCCGGAACGATGCGACACTGAGGCAGACCCAGCTCG
>JAURNP010000062.1 GCA_030830105.1 Rhodothermales bacterium
CCTGCTGTAGGAATGACTCAGTGGGCTGGACTCCATTACGCCAAATGGCTGACAGAAAAGACAGGTGTGTTTTTCCGGCTACCATCAGAAGCAGAATGGGAAGTAGCCTGCCGCGCTGGAGCAGACCCTTCGGATATGTCGCCACTGACCGGTCGCCTGCTGGAGGCGGTCGGCTGGTATGACCAAAACAGTGATTTTATTTTGCAGGATATCGGTCAGAAGCGTCCGAACGCCTGGGGAATCCACGATATGCTGGGAAATGCAGCAGAATGGACGCTGGATGAGTACGCCGCCGATTATCATGCGCGCATTGCCGAGGCGCCGGCCAATCCGTGGATCGAACCGACTCGGCTGCATCCGAGGACTGTGCGCGGTGGCGATTACGGCGAAGCAGAAGCATCCTTGCGATGTGGAGCACGCCTGGAGTCTACGACGGATTGGAAGCGTCGTGATCCCCAAATTCCAAAAAGCTTCTGGTGGAATACGGACTCGCCATTTGTGGGCTTCCGGATCATGGCGCCCGAGTCTGCACCAACAGAAGAGGAGCAAGCACTCTTCTGGACGCTGGTACTGGGAGAGTAGGTGAGTGGCCGTCCATGATGACGAATATCCAGGTTTGGCCCTACGCCTCTCTGAACATGGTGGCATGAACTGGGCGAATCGTTTAGCTTAACCGGGTCTCCCAAATCTGATCCCGTTTAGCTGCGATTATTCCTATGTCTCGAAACACCAACGGATTCACGCGTCGCGACTTCATGAAAAGCGGCTCGGCCGCTGTCGTCGGAAGCGTAGTTGCCTCCCATTTTCCGCTTTCTGCCAACGCCTACTATTCCACCAATGACGAAATCCGGATTGGATTGATCGGCTGCGGAGGAAGGGGTACCGGGGCGGCCTCTCAGGCCTTGCAGACCGACCAGAATGTAAAATTGGTAGCCATGGCGGATGCCTTCGGGGATCGCCTGGATGACAGCTATAACAACCTGACCAATCCCGAGGCCGATTTCGCCGAGAAGGTTGCAGGACGAATCGATGTGCCGGACGAGCACAAATTCGTCGGCTTTGAGGCCTACAAAGAGGTCATCGCTCTCAGCGATGTGGTGTTGATTGCAACGCCTCCTGGATTCCGCCCCGAGCATTTCGAGGCCGCAGTCGCTGCCGGCAAGCATGTGTTCATGGAAAAGCCCGTTGCCACGGATGCCGCCGGTGTTCGAAAAGTGCTGGCGGCCGCAGAACAGGCCAAGGCGAAGCAGCTCAACGTAGTCGTAGGGTTGCAGCGTCACTATCAGACCGTATACCGTGAGTGGATGGAGCGCATGCATGGCGGGATGATTGGCGATTTGGTTACGGCCCGCGTCTACTGGAACAGCGGAGGCGTTTGGGTTCGCGATCGTGCTTCTCTCGAGGAGAAAGCAGGGTGTGCACTGACTGAAATGGAATACCAGATGCGAAACTGGTATTACTTCAACTGGCTGTGCGGCGATCACATTGTCGAGCAGCACATCCATAACCTGGATGTTGGCAACTGGGCATTCCAGGACATTCCAGTTCAGGCGCAAGGACAAGGTGGACGTCTAGTCCGGACAGGCAAGGATCACGGCGAGATCTACGATCATCATTATGTCGAATACGAGTATGCCGACGGCCGTCGTATGATTTCCCAGTGTCGCCATATGCCGAACTGCGCAAATCGCGTCTCTGAGGCCTTCCATGGAACGAACGGAAGCGCGCCACAGCCGGGACAACTCGTCTCGCCCACGGGTTACATGCTCTACAACCACAACAGTCGTAATGATGCGAACCCCTATCAGGTCGAGCATGACGAATTGTTTGCTGCTGTTGCCGTTGGCGAATATGCCTACGCGGATGCGGAGAATGGAGCGAATGCCACGATGACAGCAATCTTGGGTCGCATGGCAACGTATTCAGGGCAGAACATCGAGTGGGATGCGGCGCTGGCATCTGAGCGTACAATCATGCCGGAGACGCTGGCTTGGGACGCTGATCCGCCGGTAATGCCTGACGCAGATGGCTTCTATCCCATTCCAGAACCCGGCGTTACGGAAGTCCTGTAGCAAGCACCCATTTTGTACATCGTTAAGGAAAGAGATTATGAAACGACGGGATTTTGTTCGGAGCACGGCCGCGATGGCGGCAACAGCCGCCATCGCGGCCCCAACTGCGGCATCGTTGGCGTCAAACGACTCGGAGGCTGAGATAGCGCTGGCCGGGAGCACGTCCACAAAAGCAGGGAGCACGTTCAATCTGAACTATGCCCCGCATCTGGGAATGTTCAGCCAACATGCCGGTTCCGATCCTGTCGACCAGCTTAACTTCATGGCCGATGAAGGCTTTCGGGCTTTCGAGGACAACGGCATGAAAGGGCGCAAAGTAGAGACCCAGGAGGCGATGGCTCGGACCATGGCCGATCGCGATATTCAAATGGGCGTCTTCGTCGCGCACACCATCTTCTGGCGCGAGCCGAATCTGGCATCTGGTCGGGATGATTGGAGAGACCAATTCCTTTCAGAAATCGAGGAGTCCGTTGACGTCGCAAAAAGGGTCAACGCAACGTGGATGACCGTCGTCCCCGGCCACATCGATCTGCGTAAGGACATGGGGTATCAGAGCGCAAACGTCGTGGAGACTCTGCGCCGGGCTTCAGATATCCTTGAGCCGCATGGTCTGGTCATGGTTCTTGAACCACTGAACCCTCGTGATCATCCTGGGCTCTTTCTGACCAAGATGGCCCAGGCGTATGACATCTGTCGAGCTGTCGACAGCCCGTCCTGCAAAATCCTGAACGACCTCTACCACCAGCAGATTACTGAGGGGAATCTGATTCCCAACATCGATGCCGCCTGGGACGAGATTGCGTATTTCCAGATGGGAGACAATCCGGGTCGGAAAGAGCCTACTACCGGTGAGATCAATTACCTGAATGTCTTCAAGCACATCCACTCAAAAGGATTCACTGGCGTGATGGGCATGGAGCATGGCAACTCCCAATCCGGAAAGGACGGGGAGCGAGCCGTGATAGACGCCTACCGTGCGGTCGACGCATTTTGATTCGCATCGATCCGGACTGTCGCGGCTCGATCCGGACTGACGCGGCTTGATGCGGAGCCGCGAGTGGCCAGCTCACCCAGAACGCCCCTACCGGTGCATCGGTAGGGGCGCCCGGGACTAAAACCCTTCTTCGTCGAGTCCGTCAATCCGCTCTGGAATGCGGTAATTGATACCCAAACGCTCCAAATGGCGCAGATTCAGCGCCAGTCGTGCGTAAAAGTCATCCAGATCACGAGCGGACTTGGGCGACCAAACCACTTCGGAAAGTGCGATGGCGCGTGGATAGGCCATGTACTCCACGTACTCTGGCGTTGAGATGTATTCGGTCCAGACGTTCCCCTGCGCACCCAGAATGTGCGGCATCTCATCCGCGGTCAACTCGTCAGGGATCGGCTCGAAGGCATAGACGGTATCGAGAGGAGTCAGGCGATTCGCCCAGTTCATGGCCAACGGTTCCGTTTCTGGATCGCCCTGATAGAAGTCGAAGTACATGTAGTCCGTGGGCGTCATGATCACGTCATGACCCATTTGTGCCGCTTCAATACCTCCAATGGTTCCACGCCAGGACATGACGGTCGCGTTTGGAGCAAGCCCACCCTCGAGGATTTCATCCCAGCCGATGAGCTGCTTGCCCAGACTGTTAAGGTGCGCCTCGATCCGGCGGACGAACCAACTCTGTAGAGCTTCCTCATCTTCGAGGCCCTCACGGCGCATAACCTCCTGAGCGACTGGGCTTTCCTCCCATTGAATCTTGGGGACCTCATCCGCTCCGATATGGATGTAAGGACCGGGAAACAGCTCAGCGACCTCGGAGAAAACCTGGTAGAGGAAGTCGAATGTTTCTTCTGACGGGCAAAGGATATCCTCCATGATTCCCCAGGTCGTCTTGACCTCGTAGGGTCCTTCATGACACCCCAATTCAGGGTAGGCTGCCAGTACAGCGCCCGTGTGACCGGGAATGTCGATCTCTGGGACGATGGTCACGTGACGTTCCGCTGCGTAAGCAATGACATCACGGATCTCTTCTTTGGTGTAGAAGCCACCGTGCGGGATGCCATCTCCAATGTATGGATCCAGATTTTTCTCCACGACTGTTTCCCGACGCCATGCTCCCACTTCAGTCAGCAATGGGAATGCATCGATTTCCACGCGCCACCCCTGGTCCTCGGTCAGGTGCCAATGGAAAACATTCAATTTGTAGCGTGCCAGCACATCGATATAGTGCTTTACGAACTCCACGTCGTAGAAATGACGGCCTACATCCAGGTGGAGCCCGCGATATCCGAAACGGGGAGCATCCTCGATCGATACAAATGGGAGGACCCACGCGGTTTCAACGGCACTGCCATAGCCGGAAATCTCCGCCGGGAGCATCTGCTGGACCGTTGTGAGCCCGTAGAATGCTCCGGCCGGATCGCCTGCTGTAATGCTGGTGCCGGCTTCCGTTACTTCAAGGTGGTATGCCTCAGCGCCCAAAGATGCATCGAGCATCAGTTCGATATCTCCGGAAGAAGACTGTACGGGCAATTCAGCCCCCAGGGGCATAGCCCACATGTCGGAGAACAGCTGGGCTACAGGCTCCAACTCTACATCATGCACGTAAAATGCAGAAGCGGTCGTCAGCGTGTATATCCCGTCGCCTACCTCCAGCGAAACAGGATGGGGTACGATTGGAATGACGGTGTCACCCTTGGCCATCAGGTCTTGGTCGGCACCAGAACTACACCCCCCGAGAATCCCGCCAGTGAATACCAGTAGCAATACAAAGGTCAGCGACTCGAAGCGAGTTCGACTGAATCGGTTCTGAAAGGGAGAAGGAGCAGAAATCATGCGCACAAGGAGAGATAAGGCTAAAAAAGGCTGAAAGGGCGGCACTCTGAATACGATTACGCGTCAGAATTCTTCGTCGTCATCATCTGGCGGAAGTTCAGGCGCAAAGGAATCGGGTACAGGGAACGTGCGGCCCACGAGATTAATACTCGAAGCGTCAAACCCGAAGAGATCCTCCGGGGAAAATATGGTTCGAAAGTCGCTCGGGGCAAAGAAGGGTTCGAAGCGGGAGGCGAGTTCATCAAGTCGCTTCAGGTAGAAGGCCGTGTTCTCGTCCGGAGTGGAAAGGTCCCACTCCGAGGCGAGGCGAGCCAACTCGAAGGCGGGCCCGCTGGCCGTCGATCCTCCGACATACCAAGAAATCCTATCACCCTTCCTGAATTGATGAGAGCCTCTTTCATTGTGCTCCCGCGCCAATTCGTACACAGCGCTTCGTGTTCGCTTGCCAGCTGAGACGTCGCGATGGTATACCTCCAGAGAGTCCCTGAGAGTGTCAGTCCGGCAGAAATCAGAGGCGTGCTCCCATCTGTGCTCCGTAATTTGGTCCCTCATCTGTAAATACGTTTCGTGCAGCCCGTTAATGTCCTCGTCGAGTAACCTGAATACACAGGATCGGACAAAACGACGCCCGAAAGGCTCAATGGATCGGGAAACAAGGGCGGAGCCCTTCATCTTCGTGCTCCCTGCGTGGTCCCGCAAGGCATAGTTCTTCTTTTTGTAGGAGAGAATCCTTGCATATCGACCATCAAATCCTATCCGGATACCCTCCGGCATCTCCTCGTTCAGCGCCTCAAGGAATGCACGTTCGGCATCTTCACCGGTTACGCTTTCAGGCGGGACGAATAGCACGCCGTCGGTATCCACTTCGACGAGGGTGCCTCCTCGTTGGACGATCAATCGCATGATGGAGAGCAGGATGTCCTGTCCCGTCGTTGCTACACGATCCGCCTCTGAATAGTCATTGAACAGTGCGCCGGAAAAACCCAGATAGCCGTAGAAACTGTTGATAACAATCTTGTAGGAGTTCTGCCGTGCATCGAGCGCGCTTTTGAGTTCCGTAGTGCCAGCATCACGCATAGCCTGCTTTGAATCCAGCCGGAGTGTGGTCAGTCGGCGCAGAAGGTCAGGAAAAAGCCCAAGTGCATCCCGGTCTGGTCGAATGCCGTAATTGAGCATGATAGAGGGGTACAGGCTCTCCACGTCCGCATATACAACGGGTCCGGTGATCCCGGTGAAAAAGATATCCGTGTATCCACCGTGTGACTGGCTGCCCCATTCCGAGCGGGGAAGGGATTGCCGTCGACGTAGATACTCGCGCACGAACAGACTTTCAATCTTGGAAGCGGGGCCTACGCGCGCCACCTGTCCGTATTCCATCGGCAGCATCTGGGTCAGGTAGAAATTTGATTCAGATAGGTGGCGCGCTACCCGTTCGGTCTCAATCGCATCGTCTTGGGCGTAGCGAATCAGTCGCTCTGGATCAACGGACCACATGGCCGTGATATCTTTGCCTTCTACATAGGTCCGGTCGGAAGGTGCAAACCCAAAATGTCGAGCCACCTCCTTGAGGCCATATCCTGGTAAAACGCGTTTTATAGCGTCGTATTCCATGGCCAGGAAAAACGTGTCGATCACGTGACGCCCCGCGATATCCAATGCCGTGAAGTCCACGCTTCGCTCTGCAAAACGCGTGGAACTGGCAAACGTACGAGGCTCGCCCCGATCCCTACCGATAGCAAATGGAACGCCATGCATCGCACAGCGACGCATCAGATAGGGGAAGTCGAATCGAAAAATATTGTGTCCCTCGATTACATCCGGGTCCCGCATCTGGATCATCCGGACGGTTTCTTCGAGCAGTTTCTCCTCACTCCATTCTGGACCGCCCAGCACCGTTCGCCATCCTCTACTGTCCGAAAACGCGACCAGGATGATGCGGTCTTCCCGGCGATCAGAATTGGGGAAATCGCCGCTTGATACACATTCGATATCCAACTGCAATCGGTGCAGATCATCGAAATGCATGTCCTGGAACAGGGTGCGTCCTGACTGCATCAGGTACTGCTGCGCGGGCGAGGGCACGGTGTAGGTGGGTTGCGACTCTCCGGATTCCTTGGCCTTGCGACCGATATGACGGACCCCATTCCAGTAGTCATTCCAGTTGTTGAAGACCACCAGGTGGTTGAAGTGGAATCGGCCCTTCAGCTCCTGGAATCGGAATCGTCCTCGGTCCATTCCCGCCAGCAACCGGATATCGGATACGAAGACAAAAGGGTAAAAGGAAACGTCAGACAGGGTCACTTTCAGTCCATCCTCGGAGCGACGCCAGACGTGGACATGTCCGCGTGTGCTGCCTCGATCAGTCACCGGCTGCACGGCCACGATCCTGGTCGTGTCGTCGTGTCCGTACAGAAGAGGATCTGGTGCCTTCATGGATCTGATTCAGATCCCGAGGGTGTCCGGCGGTAGCCGAATCGGCTCACCGAATCACAGGGATCTTCCGAGTGAACAAAACCTGGTCTGCCCGATCGCCGTGGGACTTCGAGATGACCCGTACGAAGTACAGCCCAGCAGGCAGGCCCGTCAAGGATACCATCTTCCGTCCAATGAATCCGGCATCAACAGCGTCTTCCCTAACATCGCGACCCAGCACATCAGTTACCACAAGGCGCAACGGATGCTCCACGGACTCCTTGAAATGCAGGAAAGCCCGTTCGGAGGCCGGAACCGGGAAAAGCTCCGGTTCAGGGAAGTGGCTCTTCAGAGGGATTTCAACGTCTGTTGCTTGAGTAAGGGAGAACGTGAGCTGATTGATGTTGAATTCACCCCTTCGTCCCACCGTCAGGCGTAAGACATACGTGCCTTGTGCCAGCTCGACGCCTGATAGCGTCTGGGTATTCCAGATCTGCCACCCGCCCGTCGCATCGACCGCGATATGGCCGATACTTTGTCCATTCAAGTACAAGGTAAAACTGCCCCCTCCGTCGGGTGAGGCGAGGAGCGCGTCAACGCTGTAGATTCCGCTCTCGGTAACTTCGACGGTGTACTCCATCCACTCCAGCGGAGCAAGCCATCCCACATTGTACGCGTGCCCTCCGGGGGCGAGCGAAGCTTCAATATCGACGCCATCATTCCGAAAATGGGTACCAGAATTACCACCGCCCGGTGCTCCTGAAGTAGCCCAGAAATCAGAATCGAAATAGGTGACCCCCTGAGTACCCAGGTCGTAGTCCACTAAATTGATTTTCCCTGGGATACGATTCTGAGCCACGGGTTGGCGCAACGTCTCCCACGATGCGTCCATAAGAGCCGGGATCACGCCCACATTCACACGAGCCGAGTCAAAGTCCAGTGCACGCGCCTGCGCCATTAGCCAATCGCGGGCGTCACCAGGCGTTGGACGACTTCCTCGTTCATGCCAGTAGTCCAGAATGCGCTGATAGCCCGCTGTGATGGGAGATGATACGGGAGAGGTGGTGGACCGGAATTTCTTGTGAGTCCAGAAATTCCAGGGGATATCGTTTTCCTCAGCAAGCTTCATCGTCTGGTTATACCAGACATTGCTGTTTTCTCCTGTTTCACCAAGCCATAACGGCGTTTGCCATTCATCGCGCAAATTCAGCAAGTACCAGATCGTACCCATATCGGGTGGATTCCAGTATTTATGGAAGGTGTAAACCATGTTGTCATCGAATGGCGGCATGAGATGATCAAACGTGGTCGCGAAGTAGTTGCCCTCGATGAAAATGATATGGTCCGGATCGTGTGTTCGAACGGCATCCGTGATCCGGATGTAAAGGGCCCGCAGAGTCTGCCCAGGATCGACCACCGAATCCGGTGTAACCGGCTCATTTATCAAATCATAGCCGATGATCGTGGGCGAGTCCGCATACCGTCGGGCGATCTCGGCCCAGATGTCAACCAGCATATCCTGATACGGATCGGGCTCCGTCCACAGTCGGGCTTCTCCGTCCGAATCAGCGATTGGTCCATCACTCTGTGCTCCTGGTGCGGCATGCATGTCCAGGATGACTCCCATATTGTAGCGGTCGCTCCATGCAATCAGGGAATCAATGGTCGCAAATCCGGGCTCGCGAAACGTTTCCGTCCAGTCGTCAAAGAGCAAATTCCAGTGCATGGGGAGTCGCACATGATCAAACCCCCACTCGGCAATGGCGGCGATGTCTTTTTCCGCTACATGATATTCGCGGTACAGCTCCCAGAAATCGGTAGCTGCTTCGCCACCAATCAGATCGACGATGGCTGCATTGATTTGCCGCGGTCCCCAATGTCCCGGAGTATGGAGCATGTACCCTTCCGGGACCAGCCATCCACCCAGTCCAATACCCCGTTGCATGTCCGGCATGCCATCAGGGGCTACGATACGCGTGCCCTCAGTCCGATAAAAGTCCTGTGCGGAGGCTGCCGAAACCGAAAGGATCAGCATGAAAAGCCCGAGAGGGGCCCCGCAGAATGAACGAGCGCGTGTCATGAGTTGGTTGGGATAGAGATCGACCCAACCTACTCTCCCAAGGCACGTTCCGATGTAGGGAGTTCTAATCGACGAAGCGCACGAAATCCCCGCAGGGTCATCGCACGTGAATCAGTGACCGCGTGTCGGTCTTACCGTCTGAAGTGACTCTCAAAAGGTACGTGCCTGCCGCAAGCCCGGAAGGTCGCCACGTCCACTCCTGGGGGCCCGTCTGGATGGACGGCAGTGTGGACTGCCACACTCGCTGGCCGGAAATATTTACTATTTCAATCTGCACGTCCGCCGTAGATGGCTGTGTCCATGTCACGCGCACGGCATCCGTAAACGGATTCGGGAACGCAGACTCCAGATGGAAATCAATCGGAATCTCTGCCTTCGTTTCGGTGTCTGTGGCCAACGCATCGAGCGGAAGCGTCCATGCTCCTCGACCGAACGTCCCCGCAATCAGTAGCCGGTCGAGGTTGTTCACCTCCAGGTCGGTGATCGTGACGAGTGGCATGCCGTCCTGGAGTGGCTCCCAGTTTGCTCCGTCGTCTAGACTCATGAACGCGCCGACGTCCGTGCCGACAAACAACCGACTCGGGAATTCAGGATCGATGGCAAAGGCATTGACGGGAATGTCGGGGAGAGCTCCCGGACCGCTTCCACTCACGTCTTCCCAGGAAGCACCCATATCGCGCGAGCGGAAAACATGGGATTCGCGGTCTTTCCAGAAAAGTCCAGAGAACGTCACATAGACGATAGCCGCGTCATTCGGGTGAACCACGATGCGCGTCACAGCCCGGAAGGGGAGATCTCCTGTGATGTCATTCCATGTCTGACCGAAGTCTGGGGAGACCCACACGTTGCCATCATCGGTGCCAGCATAAATCACGTCTGGATTGGAGAGAGCCGGCATGATGCGCGTGAGCGTGCCAAGACGCTCGTAGCCCAACTTCTTTGTCAAATCGGGTGAGATGGCCTCCCACGGAGCTTTGGCCGTTACTCGATTCATTGTTCGATATACCCGGGTCGTTCCCATGTAAAAAACATTGGGATCCCACGGGTCGATTACGAAAGGCGTGTTCCAGTTGCGAGCCTCCACTGAGTCAGGAGGGATGCCCACACCCGGGTGGGAAAAGGGTTGCGCGAAGCCGGGAGGGGCCCACAGCCCATCGACACGAAACAGGCGTCCGAGCTGGATCATGGCCCAGGCCGTGTTTGGGTCCAGCGGATCGGCAACTACCTCCATGCCATCGCCGCCACCCAGAATGTCCTGCCAATCATTGGGAAAACCGGATTGGGTCCGGATAGGATGGTTGTCCTGGCTACCGGCATAGAGCCGTTCCGGATTGTTTGGGTCGAACGAAACTTCGTAGAGCTGCGTGATGGGTAGATCGCCAAGTCGTTCCCACGATCCGCCCCCATCGCGCGACATGGCTACCCCACCGTCATTGCCTTCCACGATGATGTCAGGATCGAATGGGTCGAAATCCATTGCGTGATGGTCCACATGGGTCCCGTTCTTGTGCACCCAGCTGGCGTTGGGATCCATGGTTTCCATCACCTGAACGTCCAGGACGAACACGTTTTCCGGGTTGGTGGGATGAACGCGAACCTGTCCAAAGAACCAGGAAAAGTTGAACAGGATGGGATGTGGGGTCTGACCAATGTTCGACTTCTCCGTCATACGTCGATCGGGGTCGGCATCGAACCAGGAGTCACCTCCGTCATGAGAAGCGTAAAATCCGAGGTATCCATTCCCATCCGAGAAGAAGGCGTACATCGTATCTGGCTGGGAAGGGCTGATCGCAAGACCGATTCTACCAATACGAGCCCTGCCTTCTGCATCGATGTGGTCATCGGGATTCGGAAGGCCACGCGTGTGGTCGAGCAGTTCCCAGGATTCGCCTCCGTCATTACTGCGCCATACGCCACTACCACGCCCGAACAAGCGCGATCCGGACGGGCGGCGGACACGCTGCCAGGATGCGGCGAAAAGAACGTCAGGGTTGTCGGGACGCACGACGAGGTCGATCACTCCCGTCGAGTCATTGATGGCCAGCGTTTTATCCCAGCTTTGGCCGCCGTCAATCGACTTGTACACGCCGCGATGCTCATCGGGGAGGTAGTACGAACCTGTGGCGCCAGCCCATAACACGTCCGGATTGTCCGGATGAACCAGGATGCGACCAATGCTGGTCGTGGCTTCGAGTCCAACAAAGGACCACGAGGCGCCGCCATTATCGCTGCGATACATACCGGCACCCGCATAGTTGTTTACGGACCCGTTGGCTTCGCCAGTGCCCACATAGACGATGTCAGGATTGGAGGGGGCCAGAGCCAGATCGCCGATAGTTAGTACGGGCTGATCGTCGAATACAGGCTGCCAGGACTGCCCCTTGTTGGTGCTCTTGAACACACCACCGGTAGCAGCCGCTACCCAGAGTATGTCCGAATTACGCGGATCGAAGGCCACATCCACTATGCGTCCGCCGATATTTCCGGGTCCTGCGAATTCCCACTCGGCTCCGCTTCGTTTGGTCAGCGACTTCATGCGCTGGGTATGCGAGACCGCTTGGCGATACACGTCCGGGGCATGATCGAAATGCGGAAACGTTCGCTGCAACCACGCGGTCTCGTTGGGCATACGCGTCTCCTGAAACGCCGTCCGCGGCTGTTCCAGCATGTCTTCCCCTTTTTTCTCCGTTCCTCCTGGGAAAAACACATTGTCCTGAAAAGAGCCAGCCACGAAAGAGCCAGCCACGAAAAAGCTGGCTACGAAAAAGCCGGCAAGCAGAAAAGGCCCGGCACAAAGACGAAGGAAAGGGAAACGGCGTCGGATAGCCATCGAGCGGAACTGGACAGGAGGTAGACAGGTGCGAATGGGCCGTAATAAACGAACTTTATGCGGGTTCGAGGACAGATGACCGGAGTCAATCGTAGGATTCGTGGTCTGAACGGCTGCTATCGGCTATTTTCTACAGCAGACGAATGCGAAGGTCCCTTCAATCGGTCCATCATACACCCCGACACGTCCTCTGGAAGCTTCTGGCCACACATCTTATCCCTCGATTGAACTGTCTACAACCCGGTTGGGGCACCGCTTCGGTCAACGAGTGCTTTTCCGGAAGATGGATGTGCATTTTCGCGGAGGGACTACCACGGCCATTACGGGATCCAATGGGTCGGGTAAATCTACCTTGGTCCGCATTCTCGCGGGTCTGATGCATGCCACGAAAGGGAATGTGGAGTTGTTGGTCGATGGAAAGTCGGTAGACGATGAAGTGCGTCCCATGCATTGTGGGATGGTCGCGCCCTATTTGAATGTTTACGACGGATTTTCGCCCAGGGAGAACCTGCAGTTCTTGGCCTCGGTTCGTGGACTGGGTAGGAAGAGTCCTCGAATCGACGAGGTGCTCACGCAGGTCCAGATGATCGGGCGTGCCAACGATCCCGTGAGCACCTTTTCCTCTGGCATGATCCAACGAGTTCGTCTTGCGTGTGCCTTGTTGTCGGACCCGCCGGTCCTGTTGCTCGACGAGCCTACGGCGACGCTTGACCTCGACGGGGTGTCCGTCGTTCGAGGCATTATTGACGATGCCGTTTCCAGGGGACGCCTGGTAATTGTGGCCACGAATGAACCAGATGAAGCCGCTGCCTGCCAATTCCGGATCGACATTGGCGACTACCGCTGATCGCTTGTCCGTCGCTCCGACTGCCCCTCACCAGGGAGTGCAAACATTTCTCTCCTGAACGCCAGCGCTACCAGCGAGACGGTGTGTCCGCATGCTTCCAGAACCTGCGCACAGGCGTCCAGGGTGGCCCCGGTTGTTACCACATCATCAATCAGGATGATGCGCGATTGCTCGAGGGTAGCGGTGTCGGGTCCAACCCTAAAGGCCGTACCCACGTTGGCGATGCTTCCATCCCGGTCCAGATGATTCTGAGGAATCCCCAGCCTTGCTCGGCAGACCAGTTTGACACGCGTCCCCCCAACGCGGTGAGCCAAAGCCAGCGCCAGGGATCCAACAATATCCAGCCCGCGGTCACGCAGACTGGCAGGGTGGGAGGGCACGCCCTGAATGAGCAAATCCTTTTGGAGGTTCATTGTGACCAATCGGCGGGCAGCATACTGGCCCAGCCAGTGGGCGCACGACTCGGATTGACCGAATTTGGCGATCCGGTGCACAGCTCGCAGCGGCGAACCACGTCGGTAATACGAAATACCTCGGATGGGACGTCCAGCCGGTGTGAATCCGGGAAGCTCCGAGTTTGGAATGCGGCACATCTCGAGAAGACGGAAACACGCTAGACAAAGAGGACCCGACACGTTGAGGTGGCGCTTGCAGTGCGCGCATCTGCGAGGAAGCAACACGTCCAGCCCTGCCATCATTCCGGCCCCCAACCAACCCATGCATGCTCACCACTCCTTTCGTTCCTGTCAGTCCTGCGAGTCAGAAGACCAGGCATCACGTGAAATGATGATGGAAGACCTCACTACTGACACACCCGCATCGGGAATGCAACGACACTTTTGTATAATCCGACGGGTCGCGCCTAAAGACGAGACCCATTCATTCTGTACCTGACAAGCCATCCGCACTCGTCGCTTCCTGAACGCGCAGCGCACATCCCGGATGAGCTTCCAATACCACCCGGCACGAGCCTCCCATCACCATGAGTGACCGCAAGCGAAAAGGAATGCTGATCAAGAACACCAACACAAGTACGGTGAAGATCGACATGGCCACGCGGAGCATTACTCTGGAGCCAGGCGATGAGGAGTTGGTGACTGCCGAGGAGGTACTCGATGCTACCTTGCGGGACTTTCTACAAGTTCGCGGGGTGTCCATCGTCCGTCCGGCACGGGATGAGGAAGAAGCCGAATTGCGGGAACGCCTTTCTTGAGCAGGACAACCTGTCTTGAGAAGGACAACCTGTCCTGATCGAGCCCGCCAGGCACGACCAACCTTGTTCATTGCAGGGCACCATACAGCGATCGCATGCGCATTCTAGCACTCGAGCCCTGGTACGGGGGCTCCCACCGCACATTCCTGGACGGACTGTCCAGCCACAGCCGCCACGAGATCGATACGATCACGATGAGCGCCCGCTTCTGGAAATGGCGCATGCACGGCGGGGCGGTCACCATGGCCCGCAAGGCAGAGCGGATGTATCACGACAAGGAAAAGCCCGACGTGATCTTTGCCTCGAGCATGGTCAATCTTCCGGCATTCCTGGCTTTGACCCGCTTCGAGCTCGAAGGCGTGCCGGTCGTGATGTACATGCACGAGAATCAGCTCACGTACCCACTTCCCGAGGGCAAGGAGCGAGATCATACGTACGGCTACATCAACTACCTGTCGTGTTTGGCTGCGGATCATGTGCTGTTCAATTCGCAGTTCCACTACGATCAGTTTGTAGAGGCTCTACCGAGACTGCTGCGCCTCTTTCCCGACTACACCCATCTGAAGACGGCGGCGCACATCCGGGACAAAAGCTCGGTGCTGCATCTCGGATTGGACCTGCGGGGCCATGACAAGTATGCTTCTGCCTACGAAGGGCATGATTGGGGTCCGGGGCAGAAACCGCCGATTGTTCTCTGGAATCAGCGCTGGGAGTATGACAAGGATCCGGAGGCATTTTTCCGGGTGATGAATCGTCTGGATGATTCCGGCCACACGTTCCGCCTGATTCTGGCTGGCGAGCATTTCGAGGAACAGCCTAAGGAATTTGAGCGCGCGTTTGAGCGTTACGCAGAACGCATTATCCATTACGGCTACGCCGAGGATTTCCGCGAATACAGCAGGCTTCTGCACCGTGCCGATCTGGTTGTCTCGACATCCAAGCACGAATTCTTTGGCATCTCGATGCTGGAAGCCATCTACTGTGGGTGCCATCCGCTGCTGCCCAGACGGCTATCGTATCCTGAGCTGATTCCCGATTCACTGCACAGCCCATTGCTGCATGCACCGATTCTGTATGACACAGAAGATGAGCTTTTCGAAATGATGGCACGCATTCTGAAAGGGGAGGATCGGCCGCTACCCGTCTCCACCCTGCGCGGAATCTCGGAGCACCTTGAGTGGGGACATCACGTCGAACACTTCGACAACCTGTTCGAGGAAATCGCGGCCAAGCGGAAGAACTTCTCGCTGTAGAGCTTTCGCAACCACCGTTTGATTGCGCCTCGCTTCCCATGAAAAAAGGGTGCCTCACCACGCGGTAAGGCACCCTTTTTACGTTTTGGAACCGTTTGGGCTTCTGGACTCTTTCGTTTCAGGTCCGAAAGAACCACGAGGCCCGTCAACCCATGTTTCCGACCATGGCTTCGCCGAACTCGGAGCATTTGAGCAGCGTTGCGCCGTCCATGAGGCGTTCGAAGTCGTACGTGACGCGTTTCTGACTGATCGTTTTCTCCAGTGAAGACACGATCAGGTCGGCCGCCTCGTCCCATCCCATGAAACGGAACATCATTTCACCGGATAGAATGACCGAGCCCGGATTCACCTTGTCCTGGCCGGTGTACTTCGGCGCGGTGCCGTGTGTGGCTTCGAAGATGGACAGGCCTGTGTCGTAGTTGATGTTGGCGCCGGGTGCAATCCCGATGCCACCAACCTGTGCTGCCAAGGCGTCCGAGATGTAGTCTCCGTTCAAGTTCATGGTGGCGATGACGCCGTATTCGCCTGGACGCGTGAGGATCTGCTGCAGGAAGGCATCGGCAATCACGTCCTTGACGACGATGCCGTTGGGCAGCTTGCACCATGGACCTTCGCCCATGACTTCTGCGCCAAATTCTTCGCGGGCTACTTCGTATCCCCAGTCGCGGAAGGCACCTTCCGTAAACTTCATGATGTTGCCCTTGTGGACCAACGTCACGGAGTCTTTGCCTTGTTCGATAGCATATTTGATAGCAGCACGGACAATCCGCCGCGTTCCTTCTTTCGAGATTGGCTTGATGCCGTATCCGGACGTCTCAGGAAAGCGCACTTTGGAAAACCGCTCGCCAAACGCCGTCTTGAGGGCCTCGGAAAACTTGGCAGCATCTTCCGTTCCTGCCTCGAATTCGATGCCGGCGTAGATGTCTTCCGAGTTTTCGCGGAAGATGATCATGTCCACATTTTCCGGCGTCTTTACCGGTGAGGGCACACCGCTGAAGTAGCGCACCGGGCGGACACACGCGAACAAGTCCAGTTTCTGTCGCAGGGCTACGTTGAGCGAGCGGATACCACCGCCGACAGGAGTCGTGAGGGGACCCTTGATGGAAACAAGGTGGTTGCGAATGGCCTGAAGCGTGTCTTCTGGCAGCCACTCACCGAACTTATCGTACGCTTTTTCGCCAGCGTAGACTTCAAACCACTCAATGCGACGCGCGCCACCGTAGGCCTTGGCCACCGCGTTGTCGAACACATTTTGGGCAGCTCGCCAGATATCCGGGCCGATGCCATCGCCCTCGATGAACGGGATGATTGGGTTATCCGGAACGTTCAGGGTCCCGTTGTTCATGGTGACGCTTTCGCCACCGGTCGGGGTCGTTAGGTGATCGTACATCGGGCTTCGACTCGCAGATTGCGTACTGAGAATAGTGGGAGTCGGAAAATCGCCCCTGAAGCGCGAAGGAGCGAGTGAAAATCGGGTGCAGGGGCTACAAATCGTGGATTCCCCCACACAGCACAGGGTCTTTGCGGCCTCCAGAGAGCCTACAAACGCCCGAACATTGATCGCAGACGCAGCTCCCAGACCTTCCACGTAGCCTCGCGAACGATGGCTTTGCTCATCTTTGAGCGACCTTCGGTACGTTCGGTGAAGACGATGGGGACTTCGTGCAAGCGAAATCCTTTCTTCCAGGCAATGAAGTTCATCTCGATCTGGAAGGAGTAGCCATTCGAACGGACGCGATCCAGATCGATGGCCTCGAGAACATCCCGGCGGAAGCACTTGAAGCCAGCCGTTACGTCCTGCACGTTCAGCCGCGTAATGGCTCTTGTATAGATACCGGCGCTGTAGGAAAGAATGAGCCGGGACAGTGGCCAGTTCATGATGCGGACACCATCAACGTAGCGGGATCCAATTACCACATCGGCGACGTCCCCATCTATCGGCTCAACCAGTCGTGGCAAGTCGGCCGGGTTGTGGGACAGGTCAGCATCCATTTCGCAAATACGCTGATAATCGTTCTCTAGCGCAAAGCGGAATCCAGCGATGTAGGCCGTTCCCAGTCCAAGCTTTCCCTCGCGGCGCAGGAGGTGAAGCCGATCTCCATGGGTGCGTTGGAGCCTCTCAACCAGATCGCCCGTTCCATCGGGGCTGGAATCATCGACGACGAGAATGTGGAAACGAGGGGGAAGGCGCAGGACCTGACTGACGACGTGGCCGATATTGTCGGCTTCGTTATACGTTGGGACGATTACGAGCGTCAGCGCCGATTCCATCCTGACAGATACTGGAGGAAAAAGAGTGATCAGGAGGTCGCAGATCCCTGATCCTGGGAGAAGGCGTTGCTCTTACGGAGAAATGCTAGGGTATGTTCAGCCAGTTCGGTCGGAATGGCTACCTCATCAACCTCTTTGGTCATATCGATCGTCTGCCTGTACTGATCGAGGTAGTGATCGCAGCACTTGCACATGTTCATGTGCTCCTCGAATTGGGCGTGCATCTTTTCATCCAGCGCGCCCTCGACGAACTCGGCGAGAAATTCGTTCACCTTCTCGCAGCCGGGGGCAACGCCCAAAGCCGTTTTGAGTGCGGTAATAAATTTCATCTGGGTATGATGGGGATAATCTACTGTCTGTAACAGTGATCCGACTCTCGGAATCACGTCGGCGGGTCTCACGCCTTTGGCATGCGTCTCATGTGCGGGTCGAGCAGTTTTCGGAGGGCGCCGCGAGCCCGGTGTAGACGAACGCGGACGGCGCCGGAGCTGATTCCCAGCATCTTGGCGACCTCATCGGTCGAATACTCTTCAATGTCGCGAAGAACCACGACGGTGCGGTAATCCTCCGGAAGTTGCTCGATCCCCCTACGAACTAGTTGTCGGCGATCGGAGAGTTCCGTTACACGAGAGGGGTCCCAAACCGCCGGAGTTTCAACAAACATTCCCCGATTGAAGTCGGGTTGCATGCGCTCGACTTCCTGGTCCTCCAGCGAACTCAGACGACGCGACTTACGCAGCGACGCCCGGGCAAGATTGATTCCGATGGCATATAACCACGTCGTCAGCTTCGACTCGCGTCGAAAGGTGTTGATACGTTGATACGCCTGGAGGAATGTCTCCTGCAGAATACTCGCCGCTTCATCGTCGTCGCCCACGATGCGGACGATGACTCTGAACAAGCGGGGAGATTCCTGGACCACCAGTTGTTCGAATGCCTTTTCGTCTCCGGCCATCAGCGCATCAAGGCTGATGGATCCCTTGGCACCCTCTGCCGTCGTTGTGACCATGTCACCCGAGTCAGGAGGCGTCCCGAGAGGCCCCGGATTCTTACTGTCGGTTGGCTGCATGCGGAAGTTGTTACAGTAGCGTGGCGTGAAGCTAGAAGATCTCCCCAATGATGGGGTGCTGCACGCGCACAAACTACACCTGCGCCACTGAAATGTCGACCTCCGCTCATCGCACGGTTTGCCCCTTTTGCCCCTTTTGCCTCAGTCAGACGGTACGCAGATCGCGCGGGGAAGCGAGAGAGCCAAGAAGAGGCTGCAGTAGAAGGCTACATCATGTAAATGCCAGAGCCTTTCCCAAGCTGATTCGCCGTGAACCTGCGGAAAAGCGCTTCCAAGTGTTTACTTGTAATTACCTGTAATAACAAGTTCAGTCAAATTTAGGTTAACCATCACGACTTTGCCTCCTTCATGTCGTATCATCGGTGGCTATTGGATTTTTCCACCTGAATTACACACGTGCCCCATGGCAAAGCAGACGAAGAGAACGTCGACACGAAAGACAGCTTCGAAAAAGAAGCCAGTCGCGAAGAAAGGTGCACCAGATCAGAACGTGGTACCCGACTCGCTGTCGTTTTCACAGGAGTTCGATACCTACCCAGCTGGCAAGTACACGCACAAGAAGCTTGGTCTCAGCGAAGATCAGGTAATTGGAATGTACCGCAACATGCTGCTTCAGCGTCGTTTCGAAGAGCGCGCGGCGCAGATGTACGGCAAGCAAAAGATCGCCGGATTCCTTCACCTCTACATTGGTCAGGAAGCCATCTCCACCGGTACGGCAACGGCTATGGAGATTGGGAAGGACTCGCTGATCACGGCTTATCGAGATCACGGTCACGCCCTCGCACTCGGGATGAGCGCCAATGAAGGCATGGCGGAGATGTTCGGTAAAGTCGGCGGCTGCTCGAAAGGAAAGGGCGGCTCGATGCACTTCTTCGATAAGGAGAATCGCATGTTTGGCGGCCACGGTATTGTAGGTGCCCACGTCCCGGTCGGCGTCGGCATCGCATTCGGCCACAAATACAAAGAGGACGACGGAGTCGCAATCGCATTCTATGGCGACGGTGCTGCCGGTCAGGGCGCGATACACGAAGCGGCCAACCTGATGTCCATCTATGATCTGCCGGCCATTCTGGTGGTAGAGAACAACCAATACGCCATGGGTACCGCGGTGCACCGTGCATTTGGCCAGGTTGAGTTCTCGCACTGGGCAGCATCCTACGATGTGCGCGGATCTGTTGCCGACGGTATGGACGTCTTCTCAGTGGTCAAGGCCATGCAGGACGCCATCGCCAGCGCTCGTGAATTCAAGCCAACGATGATGGAGATCCGTACGTACCGCTACCGCGGCCACTCCATGTCCGATCCGCAGAAATATCGCACGAAAGAAGAGCTGGACTCCAAGAAGAACGAAGATCCAATCATTCGTCTGAAAGCGTACCTGCTCGAGAACAAGATCACGGATGAAAAGACGCTGGACGCCATCGATGATGACGTCAAGGAAGAAGTAATGGCATCGGTCGAGTTTGCTGAGAACAGCCCGGCTCCCGACCTCGACGCCATCTACGACGACGTCTATGACTCGCGGGAATACCCCTTCCTGTCCTAGGTCCCTTGATCGGAGCGTACACGCGCTCCATGTCCAGCGAATCCCAACCTTATTCCAGTTCTAACAATGGCAGTTCTACAGTACAGAGAAGCTCTTCGCGCGGCAATGACCGAGGAGATGGAGCGAGATGACCGCGTATTCTTGATGGGCGAGGAGGTTGCCGAATACAACGGCGCCTACAAGGTCAGTGAAGGCATGCTCGAGCAATTCGGTCCCAAGCGCGTGATCGACACTCCGATTTCCGAGAACGGATTTTGTGGCCTCGGCGTCGGTGCGGCCATGAACGGTCTGCGCCCGATCATCGAGTTCATGACGTTCAACTTCTCGTTCGTCGCCATCGACCAGATCATCAACAACGCGGCCAAGATCCGCTACATGTCCGGTGGTCAGTTCGATGTGCCGATTGTTTTCCGCGGTGCAAACGGCGCGGCTGGCCAGCTGGCCGCCACGCACAACACGTCGACCGAAAGTATCTACTCAACGATTCCGGGCCTGAAGGTGATCGCTCCGTCCAACCCGGACGATGCGAAAGGCCTGCTCAAGTCGGCCATCCGCGATAACAACCCGGTCATCTTCCTCGAGTCGGAAGTAATGTTCGGGATGAAAGGCGAAGTATCCGATGCGGAAGACTACCTCATCCCGATCGGTAAGGCCCGTATTGCGAAGGAGGGCACGGATGTGACCATCGTGGCCCACTCCAAGAGCTACCACATTGCCATGCGTGTCGCTGAGCGTCTCGAGAACGACGGCTACAGCGCCGAGGTCATTGACCCTCGCACGATTCGTCCGCTCGATATCGACACCATTGTTGAGTCCATCAAAAAGACCAACCGATGTGTGATCATCGATGAGAGCAATCCTTATGCGAGCATCTCTTCCGAGATCACGTTCCAGATCCAGGATCGGGCGTTTGATTTCCTTGATGCCCCCATCAAGCGAATCACGGCCAAAGATGTACCCGCGCCGTATGCCAAGAACTTGATTGAATATTACATGCCGCAGGAAGAGGACGCCTACCAGGCTTGCTTGAGTGTGATGTACGCCAAGTAAGACCGTGTAGGGTCGGCTCCAAAACGGCCGGCGCTCTCCCAAAGTGCTTCTGATCCGCCCGACAGTCCGTCGACGCTTGAAGCACTGCTCCAGACCCAAGCCCATACAAGACACGTAGAACACGATGGCTATTGCAGTTGAAATGCCGAAGATGAGTGACACCATGGAAGAAGGTGTCCTCGCGGCGTGGCTCGTTGAAGAAGGCACCTCTATTTCCGCCGGTGATGTCGTTGCCCAGGTTGAAACCGATAAGGCGACGATGGACCTCGAAGTCTATGATGATGGCGTGCTGCTCAAGCGCGTGATCGACGAAGGTGACGCTGTGCCGATAGGAGGCCTGATTGCCATTCTCGGGCAGGAGGGAGAAGACATTTCGGACATTCTGGCCAAGTATGGTGGTGGAGGCAACAGTGCTCCTCCTGCTGCAGAGGAAGCTGCTCCAGTACCGGCTCCGGCCCCCGCGCCGGCCGCTCCAGCACCCGCACCGGCCGCTCCCGGCGGACGCGTGAAAGTATCGCCCTTGGCTCGGAAAATGGCCAGCGAGCAAGGTATGAATCTAGCCGCAATTGCTGGCTCAGGTCCGGAAGGTCGCATTATTAAGCGCGACGTGGAAGCCGCGATGGGTGGCGCGGCACAGGTCGCTGTGCAGCCTGTAGCTGAGGCTCCAGTCGAATCACCTCGTCCGCAGGTCGAACCTTCTGCGCCAGCTGCCGTGCCCGGTGGTTCGTACGAAGCAGTCCGCATCTCGCAGATGCGCAAGACCATTGCGCGTCGCTTGGCGGAGAGTAAGTTCACGAATCCGCACTTCTACTTGACCGCGGATATCGATATGAAGGAAGCTGTTTCATTCCGTGCCAAGCTCAATGAGAAAGCCGAGGCTCGCGATCTGAGCAAGGTCTCTTTCAACGATCTGGTAACGAAAGCTTGTGCATTGGCGCTGCGTCAGCACCCATGGGTGAATGCTTCCTGGATGGAGGCAGAGGGAGAAATCAGGCTACACAAGGACGTACACATGTCCATTGCCGTGTCCGTTGATGAGGGGCTGATCACACCCGTAATCCGCCATGCTGACCGTAAGGGACTCACTGAACTGGCCTCTGAAACCCGCGAGCTGGCCACGAGAGCTCGAAATCGCGAACTGCAACCCGAGGACTGGTCGGGATCAACGTTTTCGACGTCCAACCTGGGAATGTTCGGGATCGACGAATTCACGGCCATCATCAATCCACCGAACGCATGCATCCTGGCCATCGGTTCGATCCAAGAAGTGCCCGTCGTAACGGACGGCGTGGTTGTACCTGGCAAGCGGATGAAAGTCACGCTCTCCTGCGACCATCGTGTCGTTGACGGTGTAGCGGGGGCAGAATTCCTCAAGACCGTCCGCGGATACCTTGAGGATCCGGTCACGATGTTGCTTTAGCTTCGGCGAATCTTCTCCCGGAAAAATAAATGGATGATGTCCGACAGGGGTTAAAAATTGCTCATATATCAGATCTCCATTTTGGACAAATTCAAAACCGTGGTCTAGTAGTAGCTCTCTTCGAAGATCTTAGTCGGTTCGATTTAGATTTGATTGTGGTTTCTGGAGACCATACTCAACGAAGCCGCGACCGAGAATGGAAGTTAGCTCGTAGCTTCTTGAAATCTCTGAAACCGCCTCTACTCGCTGTTCAGGGTAATCACGATATACCGCCGTATTGGGAGCCAATCAATAGGCTCCTTTATAGCCAAGCACGTTTTGACCAATATTTAGGAGACTTTGTTAGAGAACAATGCGTACTCGGGGGCATTGCTTTTCTGGGAGTTGATTCAACCGACCCACGCAAAACAACGGGAGGGACGATTGACTCTAAATCACTGGTGGAGCGTATGAAAAGGCTTCTATCGGAGAGTAGTGTATCTAAAATCGTGGTATGCCTGCATCATCCACTTTACGACTATTCCTGTAAACAAGCACCAGGATTTGTTGCCGACTATCACCAATTGGTTTCCAAATTATCTCTTAACGGGTGCAGTATGGTTCTTCACGGCCATCTTCATCGAAGTCTAATCTCGGTAGAAAAGACAGCCTACGGCTCAATACATCATGTTTGTGCAGGGACGGCCACGAGCTCCCGATCCAGAGAGACGCACCTTCCATGGCAAAGCTATAATGTGATCTCCTTTCGGCAAAACGAAGTCGAAATTGAACAGAGGGGGTACAATCCTGACTTAAAATGTTTCGATTCTTATGACATGTTTATCTCAACTTGGTAACGATTCGCGTCGCCAAAGTTCGATTACTGTTTGATAATTGTACAAAGTAATGCCCGGCACTGAGACGAAGTGAAGTGTTTCCATTGAGGTTGAAGTAGCAACTAGGCTGCGTCATTTCGACATTTCCGACTTGTCTTCCCAGCGAGTCGAAGACAGATACCTGAGTGAAGGAGTCTGCCATATCTTCACAAGAAATCGTCAGATCGTTTTTCATCGGATTTGGAAATAGATCGTACCGACCGACACCTCTTTCAGATGACGGTTTATTTTCTACCAGTGTGGTAACCACAGCGGAGATTCTGTCACCGAATTCGTCATAATAATGAAGAATATCTGGTGTTTCGACGAAAAGAAGGTCACTTATTTTCGAAGCCTGAATGTTGAAAGAGGTAGTATTAGCTTCACTAGATATGTCCAAAGAATATTCTTCCGACAAAAATCCCAGACTTAGGAGTTCTCCTGAAATCGGCTTTAGGGATGGTAGTTCGCAAAAAGAGCAGGAAATCTCAAGCCGTTCATCATTGCTGAGGGGCTGATACAAAACGCGGGTATCATCTATAATGGAGGTCAATGTTCTGGTTTTCATATCTCTATCGATAACTATCTTACTGTGGGTGGAATTAACCAGTCGAGTAAGTCCAGGAAGATCACCGTCAAATATGTCGCTATCACTATTCCACGCCCAATTTAATTCAGGTGTGGCGGCCAATTCTGGAAGCGATATAAATACACCGAGAAATTCGATA
>JAURNP010000063.1 GCA_030830105.1 Rhodothermales bacterium
TGTCCTCGTATGTATGGACATCTACCCGGCGCGTGAGGCACCTGAGCCTGGGGTGACCGGTGAATTGATTGCCGATGCGGCCCGATCGGCCGGCCACCCTGCCGTCACATACGTCCCCGAGAAAGAGGACCTGGTCGACACGGTGGTCGGACTGAGCCGTCCCGGTGATGTCATCCTGACCCTGGGCGCTGGTGACATCTGGCGTCAGAATCGTGCCATCGCTCAAAAAATGATCGCCATGGAGGCAGGCGAGAAATCGTGACTGAGCATAAGCGACATATCGGCTCATGGATACTGGCCACGCTGCTGGTCCTGGTCTTGGCTGCTGGCGGGTGGACGGCCTGGCAGTGGGTGCAGCAAGTCACCTTGCAGGAAGTACGGATCAGTGGCCATGTAAACGTGCAGGATGAAGAGGTGCTGGATCTGCTGCGTGTCGATACGGGTCTGGTGATGTTCGATATCAATGCTGTGATACTCGAGGACCGCGTGGTGCGTCACCCTTGGATTCGGCAAGCGGATGTGGCACGGCTACCCTCGGGTATTCTGGATATTTCAATCGAAGAGCGAACTCCCGTGGCCATGCTGATGAGCACCGATGGTCATGTTGACTACTGGGTTGATGCTGAAGGCTGGCGACTGCCGGTGACGGGGCGCGCCCGCTATGACGTTCCCCTGCTATACGCTGTGCCACAGAATTGGCACCCGATGCAGCCGCTGGCCCATGGGCCAACCCGGGAGTTGATCCGTGATCTCGACAACGCTGGCCGCCGCATGGATGCGCTCTTCTCGGAATTCGTTTGGGGAGCAGACGGATGGACCGTCCATCTCACGCCGGCCCCACCGCATGGGAGCATACCCGCATTGCTTGGCGAGTTTGGATATGCCGCCAAGTTTGAAGTATTGCTCGGATTTTGGGATCAGCAGGTCCTTCAGTACGCCAACAAGATTTACGACCGTGTAGACCTCCGTTTTGACAGCCAAGTCGTCGTAGAGGAACGCCCTCGACCAGGGTATGCCAACGACTTAACCAACAACAACAATGAGTGACAAAATTGTCGTCGGACTGGATATAGGTACAACCAAGGTATGTGCCGTTGTCGCGACATCAGATGAGCTGAATCGCGTTCAGGTCCTAGGGGTCGGTGTAGCCGAATCCGAGGGGCTCAATCGTGGAGTCGTGGTCAACATCGACAAGACGGTGGCAGCGGTACGCGAGTCCATCGAAGAGGCCGAGCGTATGGCCGGCGTGACGGTGCGCAACGTGATTGTGGGTATCGCTGGCGATCATGTTCAGAGCTTCCAGTCGCGCGGTGTCATCACCATTTCTGGTCGCGAAGGCGAAATCACAGAAGCAGATGTCCAGCGACTGCTCGAGGACACAACCCATGTGGCCATGCCGGCCGACCGCGAGATCTTGCACGTCATCCCTCAGGAGTTCATCGTTGACGGTCAGGACGGCGTGGCCGATCCAGTCGGTATGAGCGGTGTGCGTCTTGAAGCCAATGTGCACATCATCACAGGCCTTGTCTCCGCGGCCAAGAATATTTATCGCTGCGTAGAAAAAGCCGGGTATGAAGTAGCCGACATCGTCCTGGAACCGTTGGGTTCTTCGTTCGCCGTCCTTCATCAGGATGAGAAGGAAGTAGGTGTGGCGCTGATCGATATAGGCGGCGGTACGACGGATATCGCTGTATTCGAGGATAACACGATTCGCCACACGGCTGTAGTGGCCGTAGCGGGCAACAAGGTCACGGATGATATCCGAAAAGGCCTGGGCGTGATGCGTGATCAGGCCGAAGCGCTCAAATGTGAGTTTGGAACGGCGATCGTAGAAATGGCGCCGGAAGAGGAAATCGCAATTCCGGGTGTAGGCGGCCGCAACGAAAAGCGGGTTGGGCGCTCGACGCTGGCCCAGATCATTCAGCCGCGGCTCGAAGAGATCCTCGAGATTGCAGCTATCGAAATCAAACGCAGTGGTTTCGCCCGCCATCTCTCCGCTGGAGCGGTGCTCACCGGGGGAGGCTCGATGACTACAGGAACGGCCGAACTGGCCACCGAAATTTTGGGAATAGATGCCAGGATCGGGAGGCCCATGGGTCTCACTGCCGGGTTGGTCCAGGAAGTATCTGATCCCAAATACGCAACCGGTGTGGGGCTCGTGCTCTACGGACTCCGCCCGGAAATGATTGGAAACACACCATTCAGGACGAATCATCTGGACGCAACGAATCCCTCGACCGGGGGAGACAATGTGGTCCGGAAGATTAAAAACGCCATGATGGGGTGGTTCAATGAACTCTAACCCGAGCACCATGTCGGACCGATCGCTCAATCGATCCGGCCATTTTACAGCCAATAAGTTCTTCGGAGGAATCCATGGATAACAATTTATTCAGTAGTCATTTCGCGTTTGACGACGCCGCAAATGAAGAGGCCAAAATCTGCGTTGTAGGCGTGGGTGGCGGTGGCGGAAACGCCGTAAATAACATGATCAGCAAGGGAATTACGGGGGTGGACTTCTATGCCATCAACACCGATTCCCAGGCTTTGGACGCCAACCAGGCTCCGTTCAAAATCCAGGCTGGACGCGGCCTGACGAAGGGACTGGGAGCTGGGGCACGTCCCGGCGTTGGTGCCGAAGCAGTTGAGGAAAGCCGTCACGAACTGGAAGAGGCGATTCGCGGGTTCGATATGGTATTCATCACCGCGGGTATGGGTGGTGGTACCGGAACGGGCGGTGCCCCCATTGTGGCTGCCATTTGCAAGGATCTTGGCATTCTGTCCGTGGCTATTGTGACAAAGCCATTCGTCTGCGAGGGCCCGAGACGATCCAAGTCAGCCGAGGCAGGAATCGAGCTGCTTAAGCAGAATGTAGACACGCTAATCATTATCCCGAATGAGCGATTGCTCGACATAGCGGGAGAAGACACGTCCATGCTGGAGGCATTCGGAAAGGCCGACGACGTGCTCTATAACGCTACGCGTGGCATTTCCGACCTGATCACGGTCCATGGCCTGATCAACCTGGACTTCGCTGACGTCAAGACGACAATGCGCAGCGGAGGAACGGCCTTGATGGGCGCGGCCATGGCGTCCGGCGAGAACCGGGCCGAGCGCGCAGCGCGCGAGGCCCTCTCAAGCCCATTGCTTGATGGCCTGACCATCAACGGTGCACGCAACGTCCTGGTAAATATCACCGCTGGTCCGAGCCTCGGTATTCGTGAGGCCACACAGGCTACGGCTATTATCCAAGAAGAGGCGGGCGATGACGTCGAAGTCATCTTCGGTACGGTGATTGATGAGCAGATGGGCGACGAACTCCGTATTACTGTGATTGCTACCGGCTTCGAAAAGTCCGCAGCCAACATGCCTCCGCGCAAACGTCAGGTCGAGCTTGACGTTCGGACGTACACGCAGAACCCTATCCCTTACAAAGGGGAGGAAGGACTCAAAACGTTGGACAAGCCGGCTTTTGAGCGTCGTGGTGCCTCCCTGAGTGTGGGCGACGGCGATGGAGGCCGAGCCGAGGAGGCCAAAGAGGTACCGACGCGCGTGCGTCTACTGACCGCAGACGATATCTCGAACAAAGACGAAGAGGGTGATGCCGACAGCGACGTCCCCGCCTTCCTTCGCAAGATGATGGACTGATGGACATTCCATTTCGGGGACGATGTCATCGCCGCACCTCCGAAGGTGGCGGGTGGCTGAGTGCCTCGATAGAGATCGAATCGTTCACGTTCAGCCTTGTGCTGTGACCGACCCCTGAGCAAGGTCGGTTCCTTTCTGATACTCGTGGGCTGTAGGAGTTTCAGGTGTGAATGGTTCGGTATGGAGCGCGCGGGCCCTCGAAAGGGGGCCCGCGCCTTTTTTTGTCCCGCCCAGCAACTCTTATTTTCCATCGCCCAGGTGATGTTGTCGTAGCGTCCGTGTGGCATCCTCGTCTCGCATTCGTATCGTCTTCGAGTCGGCGCCACGAAGGACCTTCATTCTCTACCACCCTCGATGCGCACACCCGTGCAAAGACCCTTTCGCCTGCTGTTCCTCGTCCTTCTTCTCCTTGCGGGAGGGAAGAGTGCAGTACATGCACAGACCTCATCGGTACGTGCCGTCTCCGGAAATACCGGGAGCACACCGGTCATCGGTGTGGATTGGATCGCAACAGGTGATTTCGGCGATGCCGCCAGTGTCCTCGTTGAAATCTCAGAGGTTGGCTTCACAGCTGTCCGCATGCCACCGGTCTTTGACCGGGATTTCTTCACTCTGGCTGATACCCTGGGATTGACGCTGTACATCGATTTGCCCTTCATGCAGCTGCCATCTCACTCGCTGCGCAGGGCCCTCTCAGAGGCTGATTCATTACTGACGCTGGTGCTGAGCGCTGGACAGGGGCATCAATCTGCCGGCCCCATCGGTATCGCACTTCTCTCAGATACCCGATCCCTTCAGGCGTGTGAAGCCATCGGTACGCTGGCTGAAAGAGTCAGAGCCGCAGGTCGGCAAGCCTACTACACGACTCTCTTTTTGGAAGGAGACCGCTGCGCCGACCGGGTGGACTTCGTATTGATCGATCAATTAAGGCCGTTCGGGGATGTGGATAGGCTGGGAGACGTTCTTCGCCATGAGGTACCCGATGGAACACCGATGGGATTGGCAGGCGTCGGCTCCTCAGTCAACGACGATGTCCAAGGTGGTTGGTCTGTTTCCGGCAGCAAGGAGGCGCAGGCGCGCTACATGGAAAGGGCGCTCAAGACATTACGCGCCTCCCGCCTGCCGTACGTTTTCGTTCACCGCTGGCGCGACCAAGTGAAGGGAGGTGCCGAATTGCCCGATCCGTGGGGTCGCTCCTACGGTCTTTACACGAGCGAGTCGGACCCGCGCCCTTCCCTTCAGGTCGTGCGTGGCATTTTGCGTGGCATTCAGGATACTTTTGCCTTTCCGGAAGGTCAGGATAGCGAGGAGGGGCGTCCTTGGTTCCCCGTTCTCGGCTGGCTCATGATCAGCTTGACGGCGCTCATGTACGCGGGAAGTCCACGATTCCGCAGCATGATTCCGCGCTATTTCTTTGCCCACGGCTTCTTCAGAAATGCCGTACGCGAGGCTCGGGAAGTATTGCCGCTGACCAGTACGGCAATTCTTACCGTCACCGGATTATCCATTGGGTTGATCGGATCGTTCATCATCACAGGGCTGCAGGATCTTCCCCTGACCATTCATTGGTATCGTATGCTGCAGGAGCCAACCCGCGCTTCGGTAACCGCCATTCTGAACGTTCCCTTCGTCCTGACTGTGCTTATTGGCAGCATGACCCTTATTTCGACGTCGGTCTGGATGGGAGGATGGATGGCATTGACAGGAAGAAGGGCCCGCCTGTTACCGAGTCAAGCGCTCATGCTCGCTTCCTGGCCCCGCTGGCAAGTACTGGTCCTCCTTCCGCTGGCCATGACCCTTCATGCCACGCCCAGCATTCCGCTGTGGTCCATTATTGCGCTGGCTGTCGGTTGGATGACCACGGCGTTCTGGGCTACTATACGAACGACGTACGATCTGTACAAAATAACCAGTGTATCGCCAGTAGCAGCCTTCCTGGCGTGGGTACTTCATCCGCTGGTTCTGGGTACGCTGGTGGCCCTTGGCTGGTCGCTGCTCAACTGGGAGCACGTTCGGTTCGCCTGGCACTTATTGCTGGCTGCCTGAAACTTTAAATCGCCTGAAGTCCGAGTCGCCTGAAGCGCCGCTCCGACCATGAGAGAGACTCGCTCAGCGCGCCGAAACCGAAACAGAAAAACCGGCTTGCTCGCCATCTCCACCGGCACTCGCTCCCTTCATCGCACTCTCCCACAGCCGATCGGCCAGGTCGAAGAAGGGCTGCTTATGGTGCATCCAGCCAAAGTGGAGGGCATACGGCGTAACCCACATGTAATCACCCCGCCCGGGGAAGCGGGCAAAGAGTCGAACCAATCCATCTCGAAGGCCGTGCATAGGAAGGCCCCGAAGGCCGTGCACGAAGTCATCCGCGTAATGGCGGCATCGAACCGTTTCGAAGTCGTGATCGTGCTCGACGAACCCTTCAATAAAGTCCAGCTGGGGGCTGTCCTGACCCTGGAACCAGTCGAATATCGGTAGGTCCAGATAGCTCATGGCCATGGCCAGGCTCCACTCGCAGCTTTCCTCTGAGCGTCCCTCGTCGAGTCGACTGCGGAAATGGGTCTCCGGACGACGGGAAAGGAAATCCCGGGCCGCCGTCATCACTTCACCGACGGCACGCTCTCCTGACGTATAAATCATGCCGGCTTGAACCCGGGGCAGATAGGTAAGGCCGAATCGCCGCATCGTGCGTCTTCGACGATCGAGCAATCGATCCGCAAGAATGCCCAGGCCCTTTGGTCCACCAAACCAGAAATCTGCTTTATGCAGTCCTGTGGCTGTGAATTCGTAGGTAGCCAAACGCGTCCAAAGCGGATCGGGATCTCGGCACCAGACGATGTCCGAGTCCACATAGAGGTTACGATCGAAGGGCCGGAATCTGTCCAGGTTGTGCTTGAATCCGACGATGGACTGGTGATCTTTGGGTAATTCCTCGAGAACCGCAAAGAGATGATCCAGCTCTACTTCCCGCAGACGGGCAATCTGCGAGGGGTCCGCGTACAGCGCAACCGGTCGATGCACATCGTACCGACGAAGCGTCAGTACGGAAGCAACGGCGTGGCGCAGATACTTTTCCGTTCCGTAGGTGTGGAGTACGTAGCCTTCCACGTGACGAACCCTTTGTTACAAGCGTGACAATCGATCTTCGATCGGATGCGAACGCGGCCAGCAGGGTATTGTTCGAAACAGGCCTTATTCCACTTCCAGGCTCGATTCTGGCGATGCCACCTCTATCGTTGCCCTCTGTCCGGGGGCTCTCGATCAGGACTCTGATTGATTCCGTTCAAGTCGCTTGTTCAGATTCTCCATGAGTGCGTCAAACCCCCACTTGCGTACATAGGACTGAAACGAGCGGCTGTAGCCCTCGACCGTGCTGACCTCGTCAAGTACGACATCCGTGGCCAGCCAATCTTCTCCCGAGCGACGCAGCGCATACTCGACCACGGTGGGTACTTCCTTGTACACGGTTGTTGTGATGACCTGCGCATCATCTCCGGAGACAGTGATTTCCTCGTAGGTCACGTTCGCGCGGTAGATATCAACGTCCGCCAGGCTTTGATAGCGCACGATTTCAGCGAACACTTCCACGAACTCCTGCTGTTGATCGGCTGTTATCTCGTTCCAGTGACGGCCCAACGCCTCGCGCCCCATGGAGTCGAAATCGAACATGTCATTGACGGCTGCACGCAAGGCGTCCATCTGCGCATCACTAAGTTCCTCGTCATTGCCCAGGAGCTGTTTGATATCGGCTTCGCGCTGTTCGAGCATGACCCGGATTGCCTGGTCTTCGCCGGCTTGACGCGCAGCTGCTGTCTCTGCGGAGATGCTGGTGACTAGAATCGTCAGCAGCAAGAGGAAAGTGTTCAGTCGGGTGGACATGGTATCGGTGGGATCGGGCGATTTCAGCCCAAAATCGGTTATCAAAAGGATTCTACTAACCTAGAGTCCAAGGAGTGTGCCATCCTGCATGGCCACCTGGAGTTGTCCGGTTTTTCGCAGGAGTCGGATGATGGCCACATTCAGGTTGAAGACCGTCTGCTCTCGCTGAGCTCGTAGGCTGAGGTTGTCCCTCACCGCGCGAACCAGGTTTTCGGTATCACCGAGATCCAGATCAAAGTTGATCTGCTCATCGCGAAGCCAGCGCTTCGAAATGAGAAGGGCCTCCTCGCGTGCGGACACAGCTGATTGGGCTATCAGGACTTTCCGGTAGGCTTCTTCCACCTCGAACAGGATCAACTGCCGGAGGGCTTCCTCCTGAGAACGGACTTCGGCACGCTGCGCTTGCGCTTGCCGCACTTTAGCCCGGGTCTGGGAGAAATTCAGGTTCTGCTGCACGACCAGGCCAGCCCGAACTCCACGGGAAAGGAAAGGGTCGCTCACGTAGGGATTGCGCTGGCGCTCGCGGCCTGCAGCATATGCCCATTTGCCCGTAAGCCCCAGGAAGAGTTTCGGGAAGTAGTCCGACTGGGCCACTTCGACCAGCGCGGATCTAGCCAAAACGCCGGCATCCGCCTGTCTCACTTCCGGTCGATCCGAAATCGCAATGCTTTGCCAGACTTCGAGTGATTTCATATCGATAGCAATCGGGTCAAGTACCTGATTGCGGGTCTCGACACTTTGCCCATCGGCCAGGAAGAGTTGCCGTGACAACGCAGCGCGGGCCAGCTTTCGACTTTCTTCCACTTCAACCACACGCTGCAAGAACTCCTGTTCGGTGATCTCAACCTGGAAGAGGTCTGCATAATCCACATCCGAGGCTCCTTCTTCGAGCAACCGGTCGATTTCATTTTTTGCCTGTTCGACAATATCACCAGACTCCCGGGTCAGTCGACCCAGGGCGTCGGCCAACTGAAGGCTGTAATACAATTCTGCCGTGCGGGCAAGCACCTCGTCTTCCGTAACCCGGACACCTGCTGCGTCCAGATCGAGCCCGGCCCGTGCTGCCTCAATGGAAGATCCGAGCTCCCCCCATGTCCACAAGGGCTGAATAGCCTCGAATTCAATCCGGTTGAACGGAGAGAGGTCGTCCCAGTCATTTCGCACATCCGGGTCGAGGTACAGTCGGTTCGCAGCTGTGTTGTTCGGGTTATCCAGGGCCGGTGCAAAGGAATGGGCCGATGTGGCGGAGAAGTCTGTCAGAAAGCGCGACGTACGCGCAAGGGACAGTCGCGCGTCCGAAAAGGCCCGCTTTGCCTCGGCAGCGTCCACTTCAGGGCTGACCTCGAGGGAGCGATCGAGTGCTTCAGACAGATCAACCAGCATCGTGTCTGCGGCCTGACGCCCCAGGGCAGAGCAAGGAAGGAGGAGCAGGCAAACAAGAGCCGGCAAGAGCAAGAGTCGAGTAGACAGACGCACGGGCAGCAAGGGCCAATGGGAAAGGGACGAGAGTGCAACAAACGATGCGGATGTACACGAAGTTCTTGACGCGGTGAGGACCCATGTGGTAACTTTTGAGCAGCTCTTTGTAAATCATTCGACGGACGCAATCAGGAGAGATAATTTCTCTGATTGCAGGGAATCCGGTCCGATACCGTTTCGCGGAAATCGGGAATCCGGAGCTGTGCCCGCAACTGTAAGTGATGCGCTGCGCCTTGTTGATTGGAACGACCACTGATGCTCCGGCCTGAATGGGCGGGATCGGGAAGGTTGACCAAGAAAGGAAGCGGCCAGACTGTCACAAGCCAGGAGACCGGTCCGATGAATGGTGTCCACGACCTCCGGGAATAGAGGTGCCAGCACCGATGCGTCGATTTCTTCGCACCAGGCCTCCGCATATTCCGGTCGCCGGGGTCGAGCATCGCCGTTGTTCGGGCCTGTACCTCGTTGAGGAACAGGCCCTTTTTCGTGCCCCATCATTTTCAGGAGACACTCGTCTCCATTCTTTTCGTCGCTTGCGTGCTTGCGCTCGCACCCTTGGGTGCTCGCGCTCAGGTCGCGGATACCCTCTCGGCGAGAGTCGAGCCGAAAGAGGTATTACTCGGCGAGATCACGATCGAGGAGTCGTCCGACGGTGCGTCTCTGTTCCGGGGCCGACTGCGCTTGCAGCGCGCTTCCCTTGCCGCACAGGCTTCCCATGATGTGGTTCGTTTGCTGGATCACGTCCCGGGATTATCCATCCGACAAAGTGGTCCCACGGGTGCAGCGATGGCCTCGTTTCGCGGCCTCGGAGTTGCGTCGACTCATATTCAGTTGGATGGTGTCCGACTGGTTGATCCTGCTACCGGCTCGTTCGACCTGTCGGTCCTGCCTGCAGCGCTGATTCAGGCCGCTTCGGTGTCCTCTGGTACCTCGGCCGGCTTCACGCCCGGAGGCGTGATCTCACTTGAGTCACCCCGGTCCCTGCCATCGGCAGCCTCCTTCGAGAGTGGTTCTTTCGGTTTGCGCCACCTTCTTCTACAGGGCAGCGTGTCCAATAGTGGAGCAAAAGTAGCCGCTGCTGTCACCAGGACGACATTCGATGGCGATTTCCCGTACCGACACCCGATTCTGATCGAGAGCGCGGAAGTGCGTCGAGAGGGGGCCGATCGGCTGCAAAGCGCATTCTTTGTAAGCGCCCACCATGAACTGCGATCCGATGCGTTGGTCGGCGCGGGTCCGGTGCGCGCAGGCAACAGCCTGACCCGCCCCCCTGTTCATATACGGTTTCTGACCCTGGGCACCAGCGTGGAGCGTTCCCTCCCGGTCTTGTCAAACGCCGGTGGAACAGGTGCCTCCCAGGAAGATGATCTCTTGCTCCTCGCGCTCAACGTGTCATCGAGGCTCGGATCGATGCCTGCGAACGCAACCCTTTCCACGACCCGGACCGACTTCCGCTATGTGGCCTCAGATCTTGAGGCGACGCAAGTGCAAGTGCATGAAGTCGCGCTTCGAGGAGGACTCTCCCGCGTGCTGGCTCTTCGCTGGGTGCTGGCCGTCGAGCCATCCTTTGTGCGAAGCCGTGTCACGACCCGTGATCGAAGAGATGTCAGCGAAGGGACGCTGCGCACATCGTTGGACTACGTGCGCAATGGCTGGATGACGGGCGCCTTCCTCGATACGCGATTGAGAAACACGCGATCCGCTGAGGGCCTCGAAGGTGAAAGCGCGCATGACACGGCGTTGGCGCCTGGATTGTGGGCGGGAGCGCGCAACAATTCAGGTTGGGAGACGCGCCTTGCCCTCGCTCGCGTTTTCAGGCTTCCAACACTCAACGAGCGCTATTGGCAACCCGGAGGTAACGTGAATCTGCAGCCAGAGCATGGGTATCAGGTGGAATGGCAGCTCAGTTACCGCCCGGATTCGAGAGATCTCCAAGCCCGCGTGGTTGTCTTTACCAGTCGTATTTCGAATCGCATCGTGTGGCGGCCCGCTTTTGCCGGTACGCAGCGCCGAATCTGGACGCCTGACAATGTAGCCCGCGTCTCGGGTCGCGGACTGGAGGCATTCCTGCGTTGGCGCATGGGTCAACCGTGGACCCTGACTCTCTCTGCTTCGCGCCTTCACCAGGTAGATCGCTCCAATCCAGCTGCGGCCTCCTATGGTCACCAAATCCGTTTTTCCGCGCCCTGGTCGGCTTCTTCGGAGGCCGAATACCGTCGCGGCCGCAGTGGCCTTTTTGCTTCCTGGCGATTGACAGGACGACGCTACACCGCAACAGACGAATCCACTTGGCTGCCGCCCCATCACGTCCTGGATGCCGGACTCATCTGGCACCATATCCGCGCTGGCATACCTCTGAGCTTCCAAGTGAGCGCAAGCAATTTGCTCAACGCTGCCTATGAATCATCGCCTTGGATGCCCATGCCTGGGCGAGCTTGGCGGGCGGCGCTCCGACTGGGACAATGATCCTTGTTCACCAACCATACCAAAGAAATATCATTATGAATACCCGCCTTTCTTCGACCCTTATCATTCTTGTTGTCTCTCTCTGGCTGTCCGGCTGCGACATGCTGGGAGGAGATGAGGGCTCCGGAGCGACATTGGCTACTTCCATCATCGTGGCCAATGGCGGCAATTTTTCCGACCAGAACGGGACGCTGACGTTCTACGACCCGTCCACCCAGGCGACGACAGAGTCTTCCTCCCGTGCTGGATTCGTTCAAGGCCTGTTGGACGATGACCGAGGACTGGTGACGCTCATAAACACATTTGGTCAGGGGCGCATCGACATCCTGGATCCATCCTCCCTGGAGACTACCGGACAGTACACGGACATCAGCAATCCACGAGATGCGGTATCGATTGATGATGTCCTCTGGGTGAGCACTTCCACCTTCGGCGAACCCGGGCAATTGATCGCCTTCAATGCTCAGGGGACGAAACTGTCGGCGAGTACGGTTGGATTCGTTCCGGAAGGGGTCGCGTCCTGGTCGGACCAGCTGGTAGTTGCCAACAATGGAAGCCTGGGTAGCGGATCCACTCTCAGTATTGTCTCTGAGGCAACGGGTGAAGTTCGCTCGGTGGAGACTGGGTGCGATGGGCCACGCGACGTGTACACTGCGACCTTCTTGGTCGTCGTTTGCACAGGAAAAACGGTCTATTCGGCCGATTTCACCCAGATACTGGAGCAGACGCCCGGTCAAGTCCTGTTCATGGATAACGATTTCGAGGTTGTATCACGCATTGTCCTTCCCGCTCAAGCAGGATCGACCAACGGCACCGAGACCGGATTTTACTCGGAGCAGACCGACGAGTTGTTCGTGACGCTCTCGGCCACGGAAATGGTGCTGATAATCGATCTAGAAGGTCGATCGGTATCACAGACGCTCGAGCTCGCCGGGCATCCCACGCTCGTTGGGCTCTCCGGTATCGCCTATGATGCTGGCAGGGATCAGCTCTACCTCGGGCGCTTTCCGCAAGCGAGTGCAGGCCCGTTCCCAGACTATGCTGCCTCAGGAACCGTGCAGGTCATGAATCGTGAAGGAGTTCTCCTGCACTCATTTGGCGCAGGCGTCTCCATTTCTGCCATCACGCTGCGATAAAGCCGGTGCCGCTACCATCTCGACAATCCCTTTGCATCGATCGATGCATTTGCAGCCGCGTCCTGTTCTCGGACCTACGCAAGGAGGCCGAAAAGGCGGAGGTGGACTCGTTCGAAGCGCTGCAGAAGGTCCGGGAGTTTGGCGTCAACTGCCAACTTTGCCACCCGTATGTACGACGGATGCTCAAGGATGGTACGACTGAGTTTCACGAAATCCTTCGTGACGAATCCTGAAAATTGGGGCGTTGCTGGCCTGCGACAACCGGACAGGGAAACCAGGTGGGGGAAACCGGGTGAGGAAACTGGGAGAGCAAGAGTTCTCAAGGGCAAAAGGATTTCCGAGATTCACAGGACATCGTTTCTAATAGCCTTTGGATCCCCTAGACCCGATAATGGAACCCTGCCCTCGGCGGTGAGTGCCAATCCAGGTCGCGGGAATCATCCATCCCATCCTAGTCGCATGGCGTTCTCCCGTCACATCGGTCCACCCAGGTATTCATTGCCCGGACTCCGTGTGGGCTTCTCAGCCCTCTACAAGGTGCTTGCAATGACGGCAGTATGCATGCTGCTGGTCGTGATCCCAGCGCAAGCCCAACAACGAGAGGCTCCCCGGGCCATGCAAGCTGATGCGCTGGCGCCCTCGCGCGTCGAACGGGTATTCCATCCGAATGCGAATGCCAATCCAAATCCGACTGACTCAAGGCACATCTCTGCATGGCAGCTCTCACCAGATCATGCTAGAGGTATTCCTCATCCCCGTCGGCATGTACTACGTGGACTGGGCGAATCTGGAATCGGAAAACATTCTCCGAGACGGCGCCAGGATGCTTTTGACGTCACGTGGTACCATCTCGACTTGGATTTGGATAAGGACCGGGCGCCAGAGCTTCGAGGAAGCGTCCGTGTTGTGGGTAGGGCGCTCACTGAGTTGGATACGCTGGAGCTCGACCTGGCTCGGTCCATGGAGGTGTTGTCGGTTACGACCTCTGATGGCCAGGCCTTGACCTGGCAACATGGTGTGGGCCCTGAAGCAGACAGGCTGCTGATCGTTCCGAATGGTGCTCTTGGTCAAGGGACGTTTTTCGACGTGTCAGTCACCTACCAGGGAGATCCGGCCTGGAACGCATCACGCGGCGGGTATCAATCTGGTGTCCGCTCTGGAGGAGATCCCTACATCTGGACCCTGTCCGAACCATATGGATCGATGCAATGGTGGCCCACCGAAGATCATCCCGCCGACAAGGCGGACTCTGTATGGGTCACACTCACCGTTCCCACGGGTATGACGGCCGCTTCCAACGGGATGTTGGATGTCGAGACGGAGAACGGCGATGGAACCACGACTTTCGAATGGAGGCATCGTTATCCCATCGCAACGTACCTGGTATCCATCGCTGCCGGGGACTACGATCGCGTCGTGGATTTCTATGTCAGACCATCTGACCTGGAAGCGCAATTTGGACCAGCGACGTTTCCGATCGAACAGTATGCGTACCGCGATATCCCGGCCGTCGAGGGTGTCAATGACGCCAGCGGATGGCGACTGACGGCAGAGGCCATGGCCATCCAGGAAAGGTGGTTCGGGCCCTATCCCTTCGCCAATGAGAAATACGGCAATGCTCATGTCACCTTCCGAGGTGGGATGGAGCACCAGACTGTGAGCAGCATGGGCAACATCGGCATCGAATTGATAGCCCATGAGCTGGCTCACCAGTGGTATGGTGATTCCCTCACGCCTGCTTCCTGGCGTCATCTGTGGCTGAATGAGGGATTTGCTACCCTTGGGGAGATGCTAACGTTTGAAGCAGATCCGGCTTTTGAGCCGGTTCGCGAGATCCTTTTCGACCTCTATTACAGCCGCGCGCTTGAGGCGCGCGGGACGCTGGTGCTCTCGGACACCACCAACGCCATGGATATGTTCACCCACGCCCGTGTTTACGCCAAGGGATGGATGGTTCTGCGCATGATCCGATCCAGGGTGGGAGATGCCACGTTCAGACAGATCCTGCGTGCATGGGCCGCTCGTGCGGATGTCAAATACAGCACGGCTGTCACCGACCAATTCCGGGACGTCGTGACTTCCGTTACCGGAGTGAACTGGACGGGATTCTTCGATCAGTGGGTATATACCGGCACCGGAGAGCCAAGGTGGCAGCTCGCGTGGGAAGAAAGTCCGGAGGATGCGCCAGGATTGGTGCGCGTATCATTGAACCAGATACAGGATCGGCTTCACTCCAACGTAGACGCATTCCAGATTCTTTTGCCCGTCTGGTTCGAGACGGCCGATGTGACGTATCAGGTGTGGCTCGACATTGACGAGCGGGCAGAGGTGTTTGATGTGTCCATTCCTTCGTCAGTGCTGGCCGTCCACGTGGATCCCGAGCGATGGGTCCTGCGTGGAGAGACGTTGATGGGGACCGGTACGGATACCGAGGCCCTTGCGGTACCACTGTTTCATGTGCAGGTAGCCCCTCATCCCGCCGAAGGCGACGTCCTGGTGGCTATAAAAGGGCCGCGAGGCGACCTCCGCAATGCAGAAATGACGATTGAGGTATTCGATCTTATCGGACGCCGGGTGTGGAAGCGCGTGCAGGTCCATGCCTCGGATTCACGTCTTAGAATCCCCGATTTATCTTCCGGGCGATATCTTCTGCGTGTCCGTCAGGGCAGCCATGTGGACGAACAGGTAGTTGTTGTCCGTGCGCACTGACTGAACGCACCTGGTGTGCCCAGCTTCAACCCCGTCATTACCGTACTGCTGCATGTCTTTCTCGATACAGCCCGCTGAACCGGCTGATGCGCCCGACATGGTGCGCCTCATCAACAGTCTTGCCGCCTACGAACGCCTGGCACATGAATCCCGGCCGGATGAGGCAATGCTGGCGGCCCAGTTGGCTGAAGATGCTTCGCCTCGAATCGAGGCGTTGGTTGCGCATGAGGAGGGCACCGGGAAGTGCATCGGATTTGCCCTCTACTTTCACAACTATTCGACTTTCCTGACCAACTTCGGACTGTATTTGGAGGATCTGTTCGTTGAGCCGGCGTATCGAGGCCAGGGCATTGGATTCGCGCTTTTCAAGCGTCTAGCCAGTATTGCCCGCGATCGCGGATGCCAGCGCCTGGAATGGAGTGTGCTCGATTGGAACGAGCCGGCCATCACGTTCTACGAAAAGCTGGGTGCCACTTCGATGACCGGATGGGATACCATGCGACTGACGAGTGATGCGATCGAGCAGATCGCGGACGACCCCCGAGAAGATCGCTGACTCAGACTACGGAGCCTGGGCCGGGACGATCTGTCCGTCGCAGGTAATCATCTCACCCGGACCTGGCTCTCGAGTAGGTGCATCGCCCGGGGTCAGCTGTGGATCACAGTCCTTTGGAACGTAGTGTGTGTGGCTACCGTGAGGCACTTCGTAATAGGGTCGGGAATCGAATGTCCCGAGTGAATCGACAAACACGAAAACCAGAAACAATCCGATGACCAGCAGCAAGTAGAAGCGGGCGCGCTTTTTCATGGACACAGGCTCCCATTCGATTGAGCGAAGAAGGCCGCACAACGGCGGCTCTGGGTTCGGAATTTACCCATGGGGCGGACTCCGGTTCTCAAGTCCCTCAAATTGACGTGCTATCCACCTACCCAGGTAGAGGCGATCTTGAGCGCGGCATCGGCGTACAGGGTGTCTCTCCTCTCACCACCCACCCCGTCTTGAGTATTCGGCTGTCCATACGTTTCTGGATTCCCCTCTTGGTCCTGTCGGCATGGCTGCCTTCCATGGTGGTGCACGCACAGGGGCTGCAGGGCAGGGTGCTGGATGCAGAAACGCGTCAGGGCTTGCCTGGGGCGACCGTTCTGCTCATCCAGGGCGGCGAGAGGATGGCCGGACAGATTACGGATGGGGCCGGCGTATTCGTCTTCGGCGATGTTCTTCCGGGCCAGTATGTGTTGGAGGCCTCTTTTGTTGGCTACGAGATTATCCGGGACACGCTTTCCGTTCCGTTGGACGGGCTGCTCGAATTTATTCTGGAGCCTACCCAAACCATGCTGGAAGAGTTGGTGGTTGAGTCTCAGCGGGTGAACCAGGAGCGTTATGCGGCTGGTCTTGAAACCATCCGCCCAAGTGATCTGGCCAGAGTTCCCATGTCGGACGTGACGTACGATCTGGCGGGGTATCTGCTCACGCTTCCGGGGATTGTGTCTACGGGAGACCGAGGTGGACAGCTGTTCGTGCGGGGGGGTACGCCAACGCAGAACCTGGTCCTGCTCGACGGCATGCGCATCTTTCAGCCGTTTCATGTGGTTGGATTCTACAGCGCCTTTCCCGCCGACATCATTGCGACCACCGATGTGTATGCCGGTGGCTTCAATGCTCGATACGGCGGACGCATCTCGTCGGTAATCGATATCAAGACGCGCAACGGCAGCAAGGATCGTGTAACCGGCTCGGCTTCTATCGCTCCCTTTGTGAGCGGTCTTCGAGTGGAAGTACCGATCCTGAAAGATGAAGCTTCCCTCATTCTGTCAGCCCGTGAGTCCATCATTGACCGGATCGCACCGGAGGTACTAGGGGAAGAACTGCCTTTTCGTTTCGGAGATCGATTTGCCAAGTTCCACGCATATCTGAATCAGACCTCCAGTGTGATGCTGACAGCCCTAAGGACTTCTGATACCGGAAACCTGCGATCCGGGGACCCTTCCGATCCATCAGTCGATATCCGGCGGTCAACCTGGAAGAATGAGGCCTATGGGGCACGCTACCTCTACATCCCGGAAGAGGCGGCGGTGATGTCTGAATTCTCCGTCTACTACTCCTCCTTGGAAAGCCGCTATCGTCAGACGGCAGACGATGTTCGGAACGCAGATGTGTCGGAATTTTCGCTCAACATCGGATTCACTTATTTGCTGGGAGCCAACCAGATCAATTTTGGCATCTTCGGCAACACCAATTTCTTCGACTTCAGCTTTGGTCGGGGTCGCAGCGATATCAATACCGGAGTAAGCAGCGGTGGTGCCTTCTTCGAAGGTCGGGTCGTTCCGAACGAGTATATCCAGATTGAGCCGGGTGTCCGTATCGAGGCATTCTCGCGTGGTCTACGTCGTACCATCGCTCCTCGTTTGCGGCTTCAATGGCTGCCCTCAGGTGCTGGCAGCCGCAACAGACTCAGTTTTGCCTGGGGTCGGTACCACCAACAGATTGTGGGCCTGAACAACGAGCAAGATGTATCCGACGTGTTCACGGTATGGACCGCTTCTCCGCGCGGCACGCCCGTGCCGCGCGCCGTGCATTACATCGCCGGTTGGCAGACACGTCCAATTCGTTGGCTGGAACTCTCGGTAGAAGGGTATCGCAAGGAGCTTACCGACCTGTCCTTTCCTGCTTTTGCCGATGAGGTCGGGGTGGTGGCTGAGTTCTCTCAGGTCAACGGGCGCGCCGAAGGCCTGGATCTCAAAGCTGAAATCGTTTCGAGAAACGTGTATTTCTCGGCAACCTATGGCCGCGCCAAAGTGAATTACGTCCGGCCCCCGCAGCTGTCGCGGGCCATTTTCCTGGCCGGCACGGGACGTTCCGTGGAACTGCCCCGTTTGGAGTTCAACCCACCCCACGACCGTCGTCACCAGGTGGGCGCTACCCTTCGTGTGACAACGGGTGCCTGGTCGGTAGGCGCGCGCTGGCAATTTGGGTCTGGACTGCCATTTACGCAGGTCAATGGCTATTACACCGGACTGGATGTTGACGATTTCTCATCGGTGGACTTCCTGACGGACGAGGGTAGCACGTTGGTCTCCCGTTCTCAGCCATACGGAGGTCGCATGCCGACCTATCATCGTCTGGATATCTCCGTCGAGCACAAGATGCCATTCTCGCGGGCGGATCTCACGCTTCAGGCTGGCGTCATCAATGCCTACGATCGTGCAAACATTTTCGAGTACAACATCTTCACTGGTAACCGTGTAGATCAGCTACCGCTCATTCCCTCTCTTGGTGTGCGGGTGGACATGCGATGAAACGCTCATTCCTGATTATAGCGCTGCTGACAACCACCCTGCTTCAAGTCGGGTGTGAGAATACGGTGGAGCCGATTTCGGCAGAAAGGGAAGACACCGTTGCTCTGTACGGCATTCTGGACATGCGATCCAATCAGCAGATTGTCCGGGTGGAGGCACTTCGCTCCACCATTCTTTCAGAGGATGACGGTTTGGATGGCGTGCGGGTGCGAAGCATCGTGGTGGGTTCGGGTACTTTCCAGGAGTGGCGGGATTCCACCGGGACCGATGAAGTAGGCAATCCGGTATCGCTGTACGTCTCGGATTTCAGGCCCGAAGCCGGGGCCACCTATCGATTGGCGGTGACACGTGAAGATCAGATTCTTGCTGAAGCGATTACAACAGTGCCCGCGGCTCCGGGTCTGTTGATCGATTCCGCAGTCGGGGACGAAAGCTCATTGGCTCAAACGGTATACCTGCGGGATATGAACGGGGCACCACAAGGTATCACGGTTTCGTATACGATGATCGATATGGACCTGGGCAACCCGGTAACCATTCCGGTATCCTATGGCCAAATCGTGGAAACGCCCGTGACCCAACTGAATTTTGATGTCACGTATTGGTCGGATCGATTCGTGGTGATGAATGCCCTCGGCCGCGATATTGATGAGCCCGGCGTGCAGCTGCAGCGCATTGAATTGAGCTTCGACCTGCCAAGTCCGGAATGGGCCGATGTTGAATCCTCCAACCTGCTTGACGGACTTGGATTCTTTGCTTCGATAGGGCGCTATTCGTATTCCTGGCTACTCGATGACCAAAGCGTTGCAACCATGGGATGGATTGACGCGCAATGAGTGGAATGAATGGGCCTGAAAGGGCGTCTACTTTCTGTTCGAGATCCCGCCCTAATGGCTGAGGTTCAAGGAATTACCCTCATTCCACCTACTTTCTGTACACGTCAGGCCGTACCTTTTCGGCTTTCGTGATCTACACCCCCTGTACTCTTGCGCAGCCACATCCGAGTGCCCGTTTCGGTCCGCATTTTTCTCCTTCTTCTGCTCTGGACCCTGCCGGCCGCCGCTCAGAACGGAACGATCCGCGGATTCATCACGGATGAAGCCGATGGACAGCCCCTTCCGGGCGTCAATGTCATCCTGACCAATGCCGCTGGCGACCTCTATGGTGCCGCTTCGGATACAGACGGATTCTACGCCGTCTCGCGGGTCCCGGCCGGTGACTATCAGCTCAAAGCCTCTTTCATTGGCTTCCAGGAATTTGAGCGTAGTATCACCGTCGTCGCTGGCGAGATCCAGACGCTCTCTATCGAGATGGCCGTGGAGGAGACAGAGCTGGGCGAAGTGGTGGTCGAGGGAGCACGAGAAACAGCCGGTGCAGCCAACGTGACGGCCGGCTTGCAAACCGTTCGGCCTGCTGACATTTCACTGGTTCCGGCGCCGGATATATCGGCCGACCTTGTCAACTATCTGACGGCGCTTCCGGGCGTGGTCTCCCAGGGTGACCGAGGTGGCCAGCTCTTCATTCGCGGTGGCGAGCCCACACAGAACCTGGTCCTTCTGGATGGGATGCAGATATTCCAGCCATTCCATGTGGTGGGTTTCTTTTCGGCCTTCCCGTCGGATATTATCAACACGGCCGATGTCTACGCCGGTGGGTACGGCGGCAAGTTCGGAGGCCGTCTCTCCTCCGTCATCGACATTACCGCGCGAACCGGCAACAAGAGGCGCGCCGTAGGAGCTGCCACGATTGCACCATTCGTCAGCTCGATCCGTCTCGAGGGGCCCATCGTGCCCGGAAAGGTCTCTTTCCTGGGATCGTATCGTCGCTCCGTGATCGAGCAGGGCGCTGCCAAGCTCATTGATGAGCCGCTTCCGTTCAAGTTTGACGACGCGTTCGCCAAGATCCACGCAAACCTCGGATCCAATGCGCAACTGTCCTTCTCGGGCATCCGCACTACGGATTCGGGGCGACTGGGGATCAACCCCCTGAATGAAGGTGCCGACGGTATCACGCAGGACGAAGTGAACTGGGAAAACATGGCCTTTGGAACGAGATTCCTGTTCCTGCCTGCCACGCTGCCTGTGTTCGCGGAAATCGTATCGAGCTATTCTTCGCTGAAGAATGAGTTTGGCCCTCCTGGCGATCCTGAGCGCTCGACCGAGGCTAGCGTATTCTCATTTCAGGCCAATGTGACCCACTATGTTGGGCCCAATAATTTCAACTGGGGGATCTTCCTCAGTTCATCGCAGCTTGATGCCAATCTGGGCGGCCTGTTCCAGAATGTGCAGCTGAAGAAGGAGTTCATCACCGAAGTCGGTGCGTATCTCGAGCCTGAATTCAAACCAACGGATGGTCTCAATATCCAGCCAGGCGTTCGTTTGCAGTCCTTTCCCTCGAAGGGAGAGACCTTCATCGAGCCGCGTCTGCGCATCGTCTGGAATACCGGCATCCATCGTCTTTCGGCGGCCGGCGGAATCTACCATCAGGAAATTACGGGTCTGAATGACCGTCGCGACGCTGGCGATATTTTTACGGCGTGGACAGCTTCACCGTTTGGGACCATTCCTGAGGCGCGGCATGTCATTGCCGGCTACCGCATCGAGCCGGCCAATTGGGTGCGTTTTTCGGCGGAAGGCTTTTACAAGGACCTGACCAATCTGAACGTTTCGGAATGGACGGCATTCCCGCGTTTTACTACCAATGTGCAGATCGCCGACGGGACTGCTCGGGGGTTTGATCTGCGCATGGAAGTGGGGAGTAGCGATCGATTCCAGGCGACGGTAAGCTGGGGCCGCTCCGAAGTGGAATACGAAACCACCGCGCGTGCGCTGCAGCTCCTAACCGGAGATGACGCGGTGGCGTATGCCCCACCGCATGATCGGAAAGATCAGCTCAACGTGATGGCCAATGTCAATCTGAAAGGGTTCAACCTTTCTGCACGCTGGCAATTCGGTTCGGGTCTGCCGTTCAATGAATCGCTTGGATTCGATCGTTTCGTATTGCTCGATTCTCTTGTTGCCGTTACCGAAGTCCCGGGCGAGGAGCGCGTGCTGTATGGACGACCGTACACAGGGCGCCTCCCGACCTATCATCGTCTGGATGTTTCGCTGGACCGCGAATTCCGTGTCGGTCCGACCACATTCCTGACTGTGCAGACAGGGATCCTGAACGCCTACGATCGTCGTAACCTGTTCTACCTCGATCTCTTCACGCTGCGTCGTGTGGATCAGCTGCCGCTGATTCCAACGTTGGGTCTGAAACTGGAGTACCGATGATGGACAGCACGAATAGACCTACTATGCACGCCGCAGACCCAAACGCCCAACCTGGTCGATCCATGCGATCACGAATCAAAACGCTTCCGCTGCTTGTCGCCATGATGGCGGCTGCCATGCTGTGGACAGGTTGCGAGGATACCGTCAATCCGTTTGTCGAAGAGGATCGCTACTTCACGCTGTTCGGTTATCTGGATACGGCTACGGATGAGCAGTACCTGCGGGTGATTCCGTTGCGCACCGACTTCGCGGCGCTTGAGGCTGGTGAGATCGATGCCACAGTCACAACAACGGAAGTGGAAACCGGGCGGTCAATTGTTTGGCGCGATTCGTTGATCACCTTCGACGATGGGTCAACGGGCCACATATTCGTCTCGAACTTCCGCCCGATTCCGGGCTGGACCTACAATCTGACGGTTGCGCGCGAAGATGGAAAGCGCGCCGAAGCTACTACGACCATTCCGGTTGTGGATGGCGTTGAACTGGATGAGCCGACCATTTCAGTTGCAGCCGTTTTCCAGAAGATTCGCTGGGACAACGTGGACTTCCCGCCATTCAGGGTTGAAGTCTGGTACCGGTTCCTGAACGCCTCTCCCGGTCAGCCCTTCCTGGATGCCGTGATTCCTTACGGCAATGTAGGAGATCTCTATGGCCAACTTGTGCAGGGCGACAAGTGGGAAGTCCTTGTCAGGTTGACTGCAGACAAGGAAGAAGTCACCAAAGAATTGGGCGTCTCGGATGACGCTCAGCCATTCCTTATGTCCGTCGGTATGCGTCTGACAATGACTTCTGATTCCTGGCGTCCGCCGGATGGCGTCTTCGATCGCGAGGTACTGGTACAACCAGGTACCTTTTCGAATGTGGACGGCGGGTTCGGCTTCTTTGGTTCGGTCAATCAGTTCTCCTATGAGTGGACACTCGAGCCCAACATCACCGAGTTGATTGGTTACACCTATCCGGGTAAGCGTTCCCAGTAGAAGTAGGGACGAAACCATACAGGATTCACTATCTGACGCGGCGCGGAAATGAACTTTTCCGCGCCGCGTTCAGTATCCTGAAAACAGCCCAAGGGTCCCGTTCCTTGAGCTGTCCGGCGTGCCGGGCCTACCGTTCTTTCCCCACCCAAATCCGTGCAAACATGACCAAGGCTGATATCTGGATGAACGGCGAGTTCGTTCCGTTCGACGATGCTAATGTCCACGTTTTGACCCATGCCCTGCACTATGGCTCGTCGGTTTTTGAAGGTATCCGGTGCTACAAGACGGATAAAGGATCGGCCATCTTCCGTCATCCAGAGCACATGCAGCGCCAGATTGATTCGGCGCGCATATACCGTATGGATCTCGGATACACCCGGGAAGAGCTGGAGCAGGCTGTAATCGATACGATTGTCCGATCTGGTCTCGAGGCATGCTACATTCGCCCGCTTTCGTACCGTGCCATGGGCCCCATGGGTGTCAACCCGTACAACAATCCAGTACACACGATGATTGCTGTCTGGGAATGGGGAGCCTATCTCGGACCCGAGGCCCTGGAGCAGGGTGTTGACGTACACGTCGCCTCTTGGAATCGCATGGCGCCGAATACCTTCCCTTCGATGGCGAAGGCCGGTGGCAACTATCTGAATGCCGGTCTGGTCAAGATGGATGCCGTTCTGAGTGGTTTTACGGAAGGCATCATGCTGAGCGTTGACGGACATGTAGCGGAGGGATCGGGCGAGAACATCTTCGTGGTCAAAGATGGCGTGCTCTACACGGCTCCTGTCGCGACCTCTATTCTCCCCGGCATCACCCGCAGCAGCATTGTGCAAATGGCCAATGACATGGGCCTGGAGGTGCGCGAAGGACTCATTCCCCGTGAAGCTCTTTATATCGCGGACGAAGTCTTCTTTACGGGAACGGCCGCTGAAGTGACGCCTGTCCGCTCCATCGATCATCATGTGATCGGCAAGGGAAGCCGTGGCGAAATAACCGAGCGGATGCAGACCGCGTACTTCGATGTCGTGCACCGCGGCATCGATCCCTACGGTTGGCTTACGAAGGTACCCGTGGGAGAGACGGCAGCAGGCTGAATCACCGCCGGGCCGAACCACCAGGGGGCAGGCTGCCCAAAGAAAGCGGGCAGCTCAGGACTGCTTAGAATTCGTAGAGCGTGCTGACCAGGGAGCCTTCCTGCTCGCCGGTGATCAAGACATCCAGCCGTCCATTTCCGTCTGAGTCGAACCAGTCCAGGCTACCGAACAAGACACCACGCAAATTGGCGATCTGCAAGAAGCTGAGGTCGATGTTCTCGAATACCTGTAGCCGCTGAGATTCCGGATTGCTGAGGTCTGACTGGCCCCATGTGACGAAGTCCAGATCTCGATCGCCGTCCATGTCACGGAAAAATGAGCCACCACCGAACAGTCCGGTAAGTGACGAGCGGGAGCCGTCGAACTGGGTTCCATTGTTACGGAAGACATACGTCTCACCGCGCAGGATGGTAGGTGCGAGCTGACCGCCGGCTACGATGATATCCGAATCATTGTCAAAATCAATGTCACCAAAGGCCGTGCTGGCGAAATAGAGTTCCGGGAAGCCTTCTTCGGTCCGGGTGAACTGCGCATTACCATCGTTGCGGAAAAGGCGTACCGTGGGCCGGCCCGATTCTGTGAAACCGCCAACAATGAAGTCCATGTCACCGTCGTCGTCCATGTCCGAGATGTCAAGTGAGGTAAGCGCCAGCGGTTCGAATGACGTCGGTCCGGGGATGAATTCGCCGCCTCCATTGCCAAGCCAGACTCCCATGACGAGTCCGTCGTCCGACTCGCCTCCGAGGACGACGTCCACCAGTCCATCACCATTGAAGTCGGCGGCATCGGCCCTACTGCGGTGCACACCTGGTAGTCCAGAGGACCCATTGATGAAAAACGTACCGCCGCCGTTGATATAGATATCCGTAGCTGGGCGGTAAATCACGGTCGTCGTCGTTGCCTCCTCAATTGCCAGGCCGGTCACGAGGATGTCCAGCGCTCCGTCGTTGTTCATATCTCGCCAGACGACGGATCCGCTTTTGAGATCTCGCTTGGGGAAATCGACTCGCTGGTAAACCGCGTCAATCTTAGGGGAGGCATTGGGGATCGGTGTGACACGGCGCTCCACGAACCGGTAAAGGGCGGAGTGCAAATTGCCATTTTCAAGCTCGCCTGTCAGGAATACATCATCGTCACCATCCCCATCGAAATCACCTGCGGCTAGAGCTCCGAAGCGGACCGGTGGCATACCGACTACGCCGGCAATCTGCCGCTGTGCAGCTACCGGAAGCACCAGCAGGAAACAGGCAAAAATGGCTAGCCAACGTCTCATCGCGGTCGGCTTGGCCGCATTCTTCAGTCCCGATTCGGTCATGGATCAGCGTACCAACGTCATTGTTCCGGAGGCTGAGGAGCCACCCGCCCGAATTTCATAGAAGTAGATGCCCGATCCCATTTGAGAGCTGCCATTGGAGCGTCCGTCCCACTCTACCTGATGCTCACCGGCAGGCTGCGTCCCAAGCGTGGCTGTATGGACTTCCTGGCCAAGCAAGCTGTAGACACGGAACTGGACGGCGGCGGCCTCAGGCAGGTCGTAGCGAACCGTCGTCTGTGAGGTGAAAGGATTCGGATAGTTTCCATAGACTGCGAACCTGCGCGGCAGCGTGTCTTCGGCGTCGACATCTACGGACAGGCTTCCCTGTATCGTGAAGGATCCCTCGGCTGCGAATTCAGAGGCAAGAAATGCGTTGTTCACAGCCTGGACACTCCAGAAGTAGGTGCCATCTTCCAGTTCGGTGAGCATGAAGGCCTCTGCCACCGAAGCATTACCGGGACTTGGAGTAAAGCGTTGCCCGCTCACCGGATCAGCCATGGCCGACACCACATCAGAGGCACCAGGCTGCGTTCCAACACGTACGTTGTACGTAGTCAACATCACCCCATCCGATTCCGCGGGGGCTTGCCAGGTCAGGGTAGCCGCGCGATCGGAAATACTCGAGATCAAAGCAGAAGGAGCGCCTGGCAGCTCCGGGATGACCTGCCGGTAATTCTCGTAAATATTAGTCATCGATGGGCCGAGACTTGAGCGACCCGTGGAGATCAGATCCAGATCGCCGTCCCCATCGAAATCGCCGAATTCTGCATCGGCGAATACGCCGCCAACCAAGAGTGTAGCAGCCACGAATCCAGCTTCGGCATCATTGCGGAAAATGCGTGCGCTGCGTCGACCGATTGCAGCCTCAGCCCCATAAACCAGCAAATCCAGATCGCCATCGTGATCGTAGTCGCCCCACGTCACATCACCAGCCAGAATACCGGTCAATGCATGACCCGATGGCGAGAATGAGCCCCCGGTGTTCTCCCAGATCTCCAGGCTGCCCTCAAAGATGAGCTCCGATACCCGACCACCAGACACAACGAGGTCGAGATCGCCATCCAAGTCATAATCTCCGAAGTCGACGGAGGAAAAAGCGTAGGGAGGAAAGTTCGCAGCTACGCTGGCAAAGACTCCATTATCGTTGCGCATCACCCGCGTTACGAATCCATTATCGGATGCGCCGGACAGCACGATATCGGGGTCAAGGTCCCCATCGATGTCACCGACCGCCACGTCACCGTATCCGATTCCGTCGAGTAAATCTGTATGTGATTCAAAGGTGCCGTCGCCGTTGTTGTAGGCTACCACAGTGGTAGGTACGTCGCCAGACGTCACCCCAACCATAACAAGGTCCAGATCACCGTCCAGGTCCAGATCACCCCATTCCATGGCAGCGGAATGCAAGTCCGGAATACCGTGTTCCTCGAGGTATTCGACTGGCCCAAGTGATTGCAAGCGGTAGAGACGCGTTGAGGCTGTGTAAGGCCATTCCCGCGAAGTAGAACCCGTCACGAGCACATCGAGGTCTCCATCGCCGTCTACATCCGCGAACGAGGAAGAGGAATAGAGCACCTGGTGAAAGGGCCCGGTCAATGCATCGAAACGATGCAGTTCTCCGTTGTGGCCCTGGTTGACGTACAGGCCGGTTCTTACATCATCGCCAAAGGAGCCCGACAGCAGGAGATCCAGGTCCCCATCGGCGTCAATGTCACCCCAGTTTGCGGATCCATGATGGATCGCGGGCAGGTCGTGACCGGAGATGTTGAAAGTAAATGGCTGCGTGACCGGCTGAGCAAAAGCCTGCGTTGTAAGCAGGAGGCCGAGAGCCAGCATCAGAGTGGCAGGTCGCAGGAGTGCCTTTGGGGCGATAGCCATGTGGTCGGAGGGCGGAGACAAAAGGACGATGAGTGTCCGGGATTGGACGCACCCGGTGCTCGGACCATTCCCAACCAGGAGGACTCTGCACCGGAATAACAGCCACGAAACGGCGGCGCTCCAAACTAACAATCACTTCCCTCGGAAACAGGTCTCAAGCAGGCCATTCTTTCTGACCTTTGGGCGCACCTTCGACGGCGGCTGCACAATCACATAGGAGGCACAACCACACAGGTTGCACAATCAGATAGGACGCACAACCTCACCCTCTTCAGCAGCATGAATGAGCTCTTCAGCCAGTTCTTCTCCCAGATAGCGGTCCATGACCCAGTGGGCTCCATAGATCACCGGCGTGATCACCACGGCAATGATGAACTTGTAGGAGTAGTTGAACAACGTGATTGCGATGATCTCGGCCCAGGCCAGCTGTCCCCAGAACGCGACCGTAAGGACAACAAACGTATCGATGAACTGGGACCCGAATGTGGATCCGGTGGCGCGGAGCCACAGATGCTTTCCTTTTGTCAGGCCGCGAAGCCAGTGGAAAAGGGAAATATCGACCAGCTGCCCAATTACGTACGCTGTGAGACTGCCGATGATGATGCGGCCTGTTGCGCCGAACACTGTGTTGAAGGCCTCTGCCGGGACGGGGGAGATGTCTGAGGTCGGGACAGCCATGGCCAGCTGCAAGAGGCCGAATTCGAATATGATCATCACCATCCCAATGAAGGTCACGAACCGGATTCCCGGCTTACCGAAGTACTCGTTCAAAAGGTCGGTGATGATGAATGTGATGGGGAAAGCCAGCACGCCTGCCGTCATTACCACCTCGTTGAACTCCATCCCGAGTATGGTGATCGAGAAAGGCAGGTTGAACGCCGTGAAGAACTTGCTCGCCGTGGCTTCGGCAATCACGAGTGCCGTCAGGAAGATGGCTGTACAGATGACGAACAGTTTCTGGGGACGGGAGAGCTGATAGGCTTTTCTCATGGTATCTGGGTGCTGGATGCGAGCGGTGGGTCTCGCGTTTCTTCGCCACGCTCAGTGGCGATCAGTCGATCGTATGGGCTTCGTCTACCAAGGCCACATTCAGCAAGAAGGTAAAGGTAGAGCCCTTGCCAAGTGTACTGGAGACCGAGAGCTCCTGATCATGGGCTGCCAGGATGTGTTTGACGATTGAAAGTCCCAATCCGGTGCCACCTGCCGAGCGGGATCGGCTCTTGTCAACGCGAAAGAAGCGTTCAGTCAGGCGAGCGAGATCTTCCTTTGACACCCCGACACCTTGGTCCCGAACGCTGAATTCGACGACTTCTCGTTTGCGTCGGCTTCGCAGTCGGACAGCTACTTTGCCTCCTTGATTCGAATACTTGATCGCGTTGTCGACAAGGTTCACTACCACCTGTCGGATTTGGTTGGGGTCACCGTATACCGGCGGGAGCTCTTTGTCGAAGGAAGTTTTGATGCTGATGGACTTCTCCCGGGCCTGGGGTTCGACCGATTCTACCACATCGTCGACCAGTCGCTTCATGCTGAAGGCCGACTGCTCTATCTCCAGACTGCCCGTTTCCAGTCGTGCAATCTCGGCGAGGTCCGTGGCAAGTGCGCTGAGCCGATCCGCATTGCGAATGATCTTCTCTACGAAGGACTGGTTCACCGATGGATCGTCAAGGGCGCCATCCTTGAGCGTTTCGGCGAAACCACGAATGGAGAAGATGGGCGTCTTGAGCTCGTGGGAAATATTGCCGAGGAAATCCTTCCGGTAAGATTCCATTTTCTTCAGCTCCGAAAACTCCCGCTCAAGAACGCGGCCGGTCCGATAAACCTGACGGATGATATCATTGAGCTCATCGCCGCGCTCGACCTGGGCAAGATCAAGGGTCTCGAAGTCGTGCTTCCGGATGTTTTTCAGGATGGCCCGAGCCAGTTCCAACCGCGAGGATGCATGGTGGAATGTTGCGATGTAGGCCCCCAATCCACTTCCCAATACCGCAACCACGGAAACCCAGAGGGTCCATACTGGCCAGAAAACGGTCAGAAAGACGCACACCACCGCCATGCCGCCCGCCGCCGACAGCCCAATTTTCAGGGCCAGTCGGTGACCAAGCGGAGAGGTTGATGTATCGAGGATCTTACCGATATCCGCGTTCTGAGTGGAATCGGACATGCGATCGGGGTGGAGTCAAGCAGAGGGTGGAGTGGGGCAGGTGGTAAACTGACGGCGACCACCAAGGGCGCCGGCTCAGGCGAGTTGGTCCGTGAATCGGTAGCCAACGCCTTTCACGGTTTCAATATAGTACTCGCCGATTTTCTCGCGGATCTTGCGCACGTGAACATCCACGGTCCGGTCTACCACATAGACATCATGGCCCCAAACCTGGTCCAGCAGGTCCTGCCGTGAAAACACCCGACCGGGACGCGAGGCGAAAAAGAAGAGCAGCTCGAATTCTTTTCGGGCGAGGCGGATGGCATTATCGACGCCAAGCTTGCGAACCTCGAAGCGGTCCCTATCAATTTCCAGATCAGCGATGCGAAGAACGTCTACCGGCATCTCATAGCGCTGTGCGCCCCGCAGGAGCGCTTTGATCTGGCTGGACAGAACGGGGATGGAGATCGGTTTGGTCAGATAGATGTCTGCACCAGCGTCGAGACCTTGCACCTGATCGGATTCGTCGCTGCGAGCGGTCAACATCAGGATCGGAATAGCCCTCAGTTTGGAATGTTCGCGTAGCCTCTTTGAGGCCTCGATTCCGTCTATCTCCGGCATCATGATGTCCATTACAATTACATCGGGGATGGATCCCTTGGCCATTTCCAAAGCCTGCAAACCATTCTCTGCACAATGGACATCGAATCCTTCCTTTTTCAGGTTATACTTGACCAGTTCCAGGATGTCTTCCTCATCGTCGACGACGAGAATGAGGGGGGTGCTGCGGCCAGAAATGGGTCCAGTCATTGGATTGGGGATCTGTGCATTCCAGAGATACCCGGCAAAGGTAGGAAAGGGGTGCCCCCATCCCTTTACGCCAAGGTTAACAAACCTGAATCACTAATTCTTCAACTGTCGAAATCATGGACTCGAATAACCGAAAACTACGTTATGCCATGGTCGGGGGAGGCCCCGGCGCCTTCATCGGAGCGGTCCATCGCATGGCTGCTGAGCTCGATGGCGAAATGGAACTTGTTGCGGGCGCATTTTCCAGTTCCGAAGAGAAGTCCCGACAGGCGGGCGAAGAGTTGTACCTGGATTCGGACCGGGTCTATGGGTCCTGGCAGGAGATGCTAGAGCGAGAAGCGGCGCGCACAGACGAGCGGATTGATTTCGTCAGCATCGTCACCCCCAACTTTCTGCACCATCCTGTTGCCAAGGCTGCCCTTGAAGCTGGCTTTCATGTGGTTTGCGACAAGCCCATGACCATGACGGTTGAGGAGGCTGAAGATCTTTGCGAGACGGTTGTGCATACCGGCCGGGTGTTCGCCCTTACGCACAATTACACGGGCTACCCCATGGTCAAACAGGCACGTCACCTGGTCCAGTCAGGGGAGCTGGGGGCTATCCGGAAAATCGTGGTGGAGTATCCGCAAGGCTGGCTCTCCACGCTGCTGGAGGCCACGGGGCAAAAACAGGCCAGTTGGCGATCCGACCCCCAGAAGGCCGGCGCTTCGTCCGCACTGGGTGATATCGGAACGCACTGCGAGAATCTGGTCCAATACATCACCGGGCTGGAAATGGAAGAGATGTTTGCAGATTTGGGAACGGTCGTGGATGGCCGCGCCCTCGAAGATGATGCTTCCGTACTCATCCACTACAAGGGTGGTGCCCGCGGCATCCTGCACTGCTCGCAGATTTCTCACGGGGAAGAAAACGACCTGACCATTCGGGTCTACGGATCCGAGGCTGGCCTGGAATGGAAGCAGGAGTTTCCTACCTGGTTGTGGGTTCGTTCCCAGGATGGACCCGAGCGCATTTTCAAAAACGGCAATGGTTATTTGGCCGATTCGATTCAGTCGAGCATGCGACTGCCATCGGGCCATCCGGAAGGCTTTATTGAGGCATTTGCAAACATCTACCGTGAAGCGGGCCGCGCCATCCGCGCTGTCGATGCCGGAGAGCTGCCCGAAAATCCGGACTACCCCACGGTTCAGGACGGCGCGCGCGGAGTGCACTTCATCCATACGGCGATTGAAAGCAGTACCAAGCGCGCTTGGGTCGATGCGTCCTACTCGCCCCCGGCCTGACCTGCCATCGCCCGATTCCTGCACAATTTGTATTCTGCCTTCCGCTTGTATTCTGCCTTCCGCGGATAAAGCCGCACAGCACTTACCACCTACTCCTCGTCTGTCATGTCCCGTCCTGTTACCCTATTTACCGGCCAATGGGCTGATCTTCCCTTGGAAACTCTGGCTGAGAAGGCCGCATCGTGGGGATATGACGGGCTGGAATTGGCCTGTTGGGGCGATCATTTCGATGTACAGCGCGCCCTTAATGAAGAGGATTATTGCCAGGGCCGTCACGACTTGCTGGCCAAATACGGTCTGAAAGTATGGTCCATTTCGACGCACTTGGTGGGCCAGGCTATCTGCGACCTCATTGACGATCGCCACAAAGCCATTTTGCCAAACCATGTCTGGGGCGATGGCCAACCGGAAGGTGTTCGACAGCGTGCCGCCAAGGAAATGATGGACACGGCACGGGCAGCGGCCAAATTGGGCATTTCCGTGGTAAACGGTTTCACTGGATCGTCGATCTGGCACCTGCTCTACGGATTTCCCCCGATTCCCCCATCCATGATCAACGCAGGCTTTACTGATTTCGCAACGCGTTGGAATCCGATCATGGATGTATTTGATGAGGTGGGTGTGCGCTTTGCTCTGGAGGTTCACCCGGCTGAGATCGCCTTCGACATTGCGTCTGCCGAGCGAACGCTCGAAGCGATCGGTCATCGTCCATCGTTCGGCTTCAACTTTGACCCAAGTCACTTCGGGTACCAAGGTGTCGATTATGTGGCCTTCATCCTGAAGTTTGGAGATCGCATCTTCCATGCTCATATGAAGGATGTCTGGTGGTCCGAGAAAGCAACCGAAGCGGGAGTATTTGGGGGTCACACTGAATTTGGCGATCAGCGTCGTCATTGGGATTTCCGCTCGCTGGGCCGTGGCAGTATTGATTTCGAAGAAATCATCCGCGCACTCAACCGTATAGGCTATAACGGCCCGCTTTCAGTAGAATGGGAGGACATCGGAATGGATCGCGAGCATGGAGCGGCAGAAGCCTGCGAGTTCGTGAAAAGCATTGATTTCGAGCCCTCGAATGTGGCGTTTGATTCGGCTTTCTCGGACGACTGAGCTCCAAGCTCCGTTACGCCGGCGCCCCAACTAACCCAACGAAAGAGATCATGGATGACCGACAGTGGATGGTAACCTGTGGCTTGGCCGCCGTGTTTGTCAGTGCTTTCATGTACCTGCCAGTGGTAGGCCATTTCTGGACGTTCATGAGTCTCGTCGTTCTTCAGGGGTTCTATCTGGGATGGCAGCCTGTTCCCAAGAGCCAGGCGCGTCTGGGTGCGCTGGTATTCGTTGGCCTGCAATGGGTAGGTTTGCTTCTTCTCGGGTTTGTATTTCGAGAAAACGGCCCCGGTAACCTGTGGGGTCTCGTCGCTATCTCGGGGTCTCTGGCCGGGGTTACAGCTATATGGCTCTCGCGAAAAGTTCGTCGGTACCGGGATAGCCAGTCGGCGAGTTGAAGATCTGGGCCCGAGTTGAAGATCTGGCCCTACGAGTAGATCAGTCCGTAGATCGGTTGGCAACGTCGCAGTATGGTCACCGTACAGCGTGACGAGCCGGGTCGCGCGTCACGCGGACCCAATCCACTTCCATGGCCAGCCCACCTTGCTGGATCTTCTCCACCGTGCCGGCGGGCAGACCGTAGTACGGCTCGGTGACGCCGTTGATCTTGAACGAGTAGGCCCCGCCGATGGCGGTATTCAGGATCAGGTACTTCCGGTTGTCGAAGCGCCAGTCTCCGAAAAACGTTACGAGGGGCCTTCCGATGCGATACATCAGGCGGTCGTCGACGTAAAACGTCATCTCCTCGTGGGTCCAGTCCACGGCATAGACGTGCCAGTCCGTGGCATCTTCGCCTTCTGGGAAGTAAAAGTTGTCGACCGGCGCCTGGTCACCAGAGTAGCCGGGACCATGGACGGCCACCGCGGTCCAGTCCTTCTCGCCCACGTATTCCATGATGTCGATTTCGCCCGATCCGGGCCAGCGGCCGTAACCGAGCAGCCAGAAAGCTGGCCATATCCCGACGGCATCCGGCATGCGCAATCGCGCCTCGGCCCGGCCGTACATGAAATCGAATTTGTCCCGCGAGTTGATGCGGCCGGAAATAAAATCAGCCGTTCGGCCCCGCGGTGATGAGGTGCCTTCCGCCCAGCGGGCACTCAAGGCGAGCACTCCGTTATCCGCTCCGTCCGCGCTGTCCTTGACCACCACGGTCCATGTCGTGTCGATGTAAATCTGCTGCTCGTTGTTCACCCACAGGTTCGGGCCAACCACATTCCACTTCTCGCGATCAATTTCACCGGCGTCGAAATCATCGAAGAAGACGACTCCAAAAGCTGAATCCGGCGTGGTTATGCTACCGGAATCGCTCCACCGCGATGACTGATTCGGTTCAGCGGCGCAACCCACGAGGACGATTACGATTGTTGCGAGAGGAAAGAATCGAGGCATGAGGATGATGATCTTCTATGGGGAATACGAGAATATAGCTGATGGTGTGCCGAAGCGGTCTTGAAGATGGAAGTTGTCGGGGGTAGGTTCGACGTCAACGCTGTTCAGCCCCAATTCCCAAATCCATGTTCCGCATTTTTGCGCTGTTTGTTCTAGCCCTGTTTTCAACCCGTGCGTCCTCTCAACCAACCCTGTTGCTGGATAGCATGAGCGTTTCGGCCACGGCGTCTCAGATCAATGCGGTACGGATCGACTACGATCCGATTTCTGAGCAGCTTTGGCTGGCCGGCCTGAGTGGAGATCTGGTCTCGGTCAGCCCGGATCCAGCCAATCATCGGCTGACCATCCGTTACCGAAGTGACGATCACGGAGTACCAGCTCCTCTGATGGGAATGGATATTGCCTCGGACGGGACCATCTACCTGGTCGGAAACGATGCTGGCTCGCAACCCGGGTACAACATCGGAATCGTTCGGCGTGGCGTACCGGATGGACAAGGGACTCACGATTGGCAGACGGTTGCCACCACCGTCCCGTACCCCAGGTCGGCCACCCCATTTGATCATAATATGAATGCGATTGTCCTCTCACCGGACGGGCAGTGGCTGTACATAAACAGCGGATCGCGTACCGATCATGGAGAGCTGCAAGAAAACAACGGCCAGTTTCCAGGTAGCCGGGAAGTACCCTTGACGTCGGCTATTCTCCGCATTCCGGCCGATGGCTCAGCTCTGGTATTGGAAGACGATCTGGATTGGCTCATCCAGCAAGGAATTCTGTTTGCCGATGGAACGCGAAATTCCTTTTCCCTGGCATTCGACGGTCAAGGACGATTATTCGGGACGGAGAATTCTGGGGACCGGGACGATGAGGAGGAAATCAATCTGCTCGAAGAAGGGCGCCACTATGGATTTCCATGGCGTATGGGTCTGACCGACACCCCGATGCAGTTCAGCAGCTACGATCCAGCAGCAGACCTGCTTTTGAATCCGTCTTCGTACGCGGTGCAGAATGGTCACTTCTACAACGACCCAACGTACCCCGCGCCGCCTGCTGGTGTTGTATTCGTCGACCCGGTACGCAATCTGGGTCCCCATGCGAATTTGTACCGGGATCCACTTACCGGTGCCATTCTGGATGCTGATGACACCGGCCAGCCGTTGGCCACGCTGACGTCGCACCGCTCCCCGCTGGGCCTGGTCTTTGACGTGGACAACGCCTTGCCTCACCCGCTCACGGGTGACGCCCTGGTCCTCAGCTGGACCGGGCCGGAATCGGATCTTCTGTCACCTTACGCGGGCGAAGGAGAGGACCTGTTGCACATCACGCTTGCCGACGGGCCGAGTGGACCTGTGGCCGCCGTAGATCGGATTGCTACAGGATTCACTAACCCTATCGATGCCGTGCTGGTGGATGGATTCCTGTACGTACTGGAGTACGGATCCAATGCCCAGGTCTGGCAGATCGGTTTCGGTGGAGGTACGGCAACCGAAGATCCGGTCATGCCGGCATCGCTCGAGGTGGATCTATGGCCCAACCCGGCAGCGGGCCGTCGGTCGGTACGCATCTCCACGCCGCACTCGGGGCGTGTTGTGGCCAAGCTCTTTGCCGTTGACGGGCGTGAGGTGATGACCGTCGCAGATCAACTGGCAGCCTCTGGCGACGAGATCACGATAGCGGTTGCTTCCGATCGCTTGCCGGCCGGTATCTACTTCCTGATGGTCACTGCTGGGTCATCCAGACATGTGCAGGCAGTCTTCGTGCAATGAAGTGAGTGGCCGAATGCAGGGCGGTCGTTCTCCCAGCGTGACCCTCCATCGCCTAGCCTACCAGAACATGGCGTACAGCGCCGCCGTGATGCCGAGGATGCCAAACGAGGCCAGGGTGAAAACCGGATCTCCTCCCAAACGGATACCTGCCAGGGAAATAGCCTTCTCGCTGTCCTTGCCTTTGCCTTCAAGCCAGGACAGGATGACGATGAGCACAACCGAGATCACAAAGACCCATCCCATCCGGGAGATGAATGGCAGATCGGGTGTGAGGAATTTCATGGCCGTGGACAGCGGGATGGAAAGGATAGCCGTCCAAAGGGCTGCGTTGGCCGAAGCTTTCTTGTAGAAGAGCCCCATCATGAAGACGGCCAGGACGCCCGGGCTGATGAAGCCCGTGTATTCCTGGATGTACTGGAAGGCCTGATCGATCTGGCCCAGTAGCGGGTAGGCCGCTGCGGCAGCGATCACGATAGCCACGACGCTGACCGTCCGACCGACCTGCACGAGGCGATGCTCGGCAGCGTCTTTGTTCAGGATCGTCTTGTAAATATCCATCGTGAAGATGGTAGACGTCGAGTTCATCATCGAGGCCAGAGAGGAGACGATGGCGGCTGCCAGTGCAGCAACAGCGAGTCCGCGGACCCCAGGGCCGAGGTACTCTCCCAGCAGCCAGGGATAGGCTTGGTCGGCCTTGTCGATAGGCGCGTCGAGGGCGTATGCCACGATCCCCGGAATAACGACAATCAATGGGAGGAGCAGCTTGAGGTAGCCGGCGAAAACCAGACCGCGACGGGCTTCCTTCAGACTTTTGGCGGCCAGGGCGCGCTGAATGATGTACTGATTACAGCCCCAGTAGAACAAGTTTGCGACCCACATGCCGCCGAGAAGGACACCCAGACCCGGCAGCAGGTCGTATGCATCCTGCGTCAAGCCAGCATCGTCCGTGTACATGAGCTCGCCTTCGAACAGGATCATGTTGAAACGGTCACCGACATCGGTTACCAGCTGGGAAAATCCGGCAATTACACCTGCATCCCCGCCGTAGGCGTCGAGAGCCAGCCAGGTCGTGAGAAGGCCGCCACCGATCAGGACAATCACTTGCACCACGTCGGTCCAGGCCACGGCCTGAAGACCCCCGTACACACTGTAGATCATGGCGAAGAGCGAAAGGCCGATAATGCCCGTGGTCAGCGAAATCCCCATGATGCCGTTCAGGGCCAATGCGCCCAGGTAGAGGACGCTGGTCAGATTGACGAACACGTAGACCAGCAGCCAGAACACCGCCAAAAGGGTTCGTACCCGGCTGTCATAGCGCTTCTCGAGGAATTGGGGCATTGTGAAAATGCCCTTCTCGAGGTAGATGGGGAGGAAAAGCCACGCGATGACCAGCAGTGTGACGGCTGCCATCCATTCATAGGTAGCAATGGCGAGTCCCACTCGGAAGCCGGACCCCGACATACCGATGAATTGCTCTGCCGAGATGTTTGAGGCAATCAGCGAGGCGCCAATGGCCCAGAAGGGAAGGCTTTTTCCCGCCAGGAAGTAGTCTGTCGAGGTTCGTTCCTGTCCTTCTTTTCGTCGGGATACCCAGAGTCCCAAGGCAACAATAGCCACAGCATAGATGGCGAATACGACGTAGTCCAGACCAGTGAATTGCATGGCAGCTCGGAAGGCAATAGTGTCAAAAGTGCGGCTTCAACGGGGCGAATATAGGGGTTCGAAGCGGTTGCCACCCTTCTTCAGGCCATCTCCTCTTTTTGGACTGACAACAACTCGCCCTTGCTCTTAACCAGCTACGCGAGCACGGACGAAATCTTCGGCCAGAATGCGATCTATTGTATGCACAAGTCGATCGGCATCTTCGGCGTCAAAAACCATGGGAGGCTTGATCTTGAGGACGTTGTGCAGAGGACCGTCGGTGGAGATCAGGATGCCTTCTTCTCGCATGCGGTTGGCGACATAAGATGCTTCCTCAGCAGCCGGTTCGAGGGTGAATCGATCTCGTACGAGTTCGACCCCGACAAACAGTCCGACCCCTCGGGCTTCGCCCACAATCGGATGGACCTTGGCCAGCGCAGACAATCCTTCCAATAA
>JAURNP010000064.1 GCA_030830105.1 Rhodothermales bacterium
AGCGCATCATCGTCCCTATCGATCGCGAATACGCGACCTTCGGGACCCAACGCCTGAAGCAAGGCCTCCGTGTGCCCTCCGCCGCCCAGCGTTCCATCTACATACGTGCCGATCGAATCGGTTACGAGGTAATGGATGACATTATTCCAAAGAACAGGCGCGTGATAGCCCGAAGCATGTTTCAACAGCTGCCCCGAATCATCACGCGCATTCACATTGTTTCCGTTTATTGCTTGGCCGACCTGGTCAGGACCCCATGACTTCTTCGGCCAGGGATTCCTGATCCATCGTCTGCTCCTGCAGGTATTCTTCGAAGGCTTCCGGATCCCATATTTCTATACGATCCATGGCCCCGATTATGAGAGCCCGTTCCCCGATACCCGCGTAGTCCGAAAGGGACCTCGGAAGCGAGATGCGCCCCTGCCCGTCAAGCGAAACCTCTTCGGCCCACATCAGGATCATCCTGATCAGATGTCGTGCCTTGCGGTTGTTGACGTTCAGCTGGGAATACTCATCTTCCTTGACCTTCCATCCATCCTGCGGATATGCATAGATGCACTTCTCGAAGCCCTTCGTCAGGGTAAACGTCCCCTGGGCTTCCGGCGTCAATGCGTTGCGCATCTTTGCCGGAATAGCAACCCGTCCTTTCGCGTCGACGGAATACGCTGCCTGTCCCTTGAAACGTGCCATGAGTGAGAATTGAAACGTGCACCCGGGGTAGTAGTACCGTTATCAATGCCGACGTGCGTGCACCACTCTGGTGCCTGCCCAGCGACATGGGTTCAGGAATTGCGGGGAATTCAGTGATGGGAAAACTCCCCACTTTTCCCCACTTTCCTCGGAAGGTACGGTTTTCGGGTCGAATGTCAAGCAAAAACGGCTATCCAACCAGGGACATAATTGGCGTTTTTGACCGCTTTTGAAGGGGTGTGGAGAATGGTGGGGAATATGTGGAGAAGGTGGGGAGAATTGTGGATAACCGTGACTTTGGATGAACAAAAGTTCCTAAGTGGTTGTTTCCCTTGTATTTGGCTTTGGGTCAATCCCTTCCTGTTGCCTCAGAAGGGCGATTCTTTCCGCAGCCATCCACCTTGCCAGCAGGGCAAAGACAGCGGGGCTTGATTGATCTACCCGTACCCCTAACTTTTTCGCTCACCGTCACCCCACTCGTGAGATCTCCCTGTCTTCAAACCCATCTCGCCGGTCTGCATCCTTCACGCTCGTCCTGCTAAAGGTCGTGCTTGTATTCGCAGGATTCCTATTCCGCACCGGAGCAGTGAACCAAAACTGGCGCATCACCATTGAGCGTAATCCGGGCGACATGATCACGAATCTGGAGCACCGAGCTATCCTCATCAACCGAGGATGCGAGGTAGACTACATCCGAGTGACTACATCTTGGCGGACGCGAGATGGATCTTCTTCTCGCGGCGCGGGCCTTTAGGTGTAAGGATGTTGTCCTTCTCCTCGGCGTAGGCTACACAAGAGCGCACGAAGGAAGCGAAAAGCGGATGCGGATTACCGACGGTAGAACGGTATTCCGGATGGAATTGCACGCCCACAAACCAGCGGTGCTCGGGCAACTCCACGATTTCCACGAGATCCCGCTTGGGGTTCACGCCCGTGAAATGCATACCATGCTCAGCTAGTTTGTAGCGCAGTACGTTATTCAGCTCGTAACGGTGACGATGGCGCTCTTTCACTTTTGACTTGCCGCCGTAGATCTCGGAGGCCCGTGATCCTTCCGAGAGCTTACAGGTGTAGGCTCCCAAGCGCATCGTTCCCCCCTTCTCGGAAATCTTCTTTTGCTCCTCCATCAAGTCAATCACTGGACACTCTGTATCCGGATCAAATTCAGTGGAGTTGGCGCTCAACCAATCACAGACATTGCGCGCGTACTCGATCACGGCGCACTGCATGCCCAGACAGATACCGAAAAAGGGGATATCGTTCTCACGCGCGAACCGTACTGCTTCGATCTTTCCTTCGACCCCGCGGTCGCCGAATCCTGGAGCAACCAGTACCCCGTTCACAGTGGCCAGCCGATCCTCGATGTTGTCGGTAGTCAATCCGTCGGATAGGATCTGGACGAGCTCGACCTGGACTCCATTGGCGGCACCAGCAAGAATGAAGCTCTCAGAAATAGACTTGTAGGCATCCTGGTGCTCGACATACTTGCCAACCAGCGCGATGCGGACCTTTCCTTCGGGCTCTTTCAGTTGGCGCAGGAAGCGGACCCATCCGTCCATGTCCGGCGCGTCGAGCACTTTGTCCTTGAAGTCTTCTTCCATGTGCAGGCGCTCGACCGCAATCGTGTCCAGACCTTGCTCTTTCATGAGCAGCGGGACTTCGTAGATGGACTCAGCATCTTGAGAAGCAATGACGGCACGTTGGTCCACGTTGCAAAACAGGGCCAGCTTGCGACGTACGTCGTCTGTGAGAGGGCGATCTGTTCGGCAGACCAGTACATCCGGCTGGAGCCCAAATGAAAGCAGTGTCTTGACCGAGTGCTGACTAGGTTTGGACTTCACCTCACCCGCCGCTTCGAGATATGGGAGCAGCGTGAGATGAATGTTGAGCGTGTTGCGCGAACCCATCTCGTAGCGAAACTGTCGGATGGCTTCGAGATAAGGCTGGCCCTCGATATCACCAACGGTTCCACCAATTTCCGTGATCACCACATCATAATCGCCCGTCTCGCCGAGCTTCTGCATCCAGTGCTTGATCTCGTCGATGATGTGAGGGACAACCTGAACGGTCTTTCCTAGATAGGCGCCGCTGCGCTCTTTTTTGATGACTTCCAGATAGACGCGACCCGTGGTCACATTGTTGGCCTGACTGGTAGCCACACCCAAGAATCGCTCGTAGTGACCCAGGTCCAGGTCGGTCTCCGCGCCGTCATCGGTCACGTACACTTCCCCGTGCTCGTACGGGTTCATCGTGCCGGGATCGACATTGATGTACGGGTCGAATTTTTGGATCGTGACCCTCAGGCCGCGATTTTCAAGAAGGCGGCCGAGTGAGGCACAGACGATGCCTTTACCTAGTGACGACGTAACGCCGCCAGTCACAAATACGTACTTCGTTTGCACGGGTCCCGAGCGTTGATGGGGAGAATCGAGCGGTGGCTCTGCAGAAGGGCGTTCCGGTGGGTTGGACCCCGTAAGAAGTGCCCGTCGAAAATACGCAACCTAGGGCCGATGCGCCACCACGATAAGCCCCGTGCCTGTGCGGTTTTTGGATGAAACGTCGAGGGCGTTCAAGACCAGAGAAGGAAGCAGGACCAGGCCATACCAGAGAGGCAGCAGGAATACAGCAAGAAATGACGTATTCAGCCAGATCATGGGCCATTTGATGGTAAGTCGCCAAGCAAGACTTCCAAAGGGCCCATACGTGTAGTCGATGACGTCGGCTTCGAGACCCGCCTGGGCCAGCTTGGTCTGCATCTCCTCGCGACCGTATCCATCACGAACATGCTCGCCAATGAAACTCTCACCCTCCTCGCCGTGAGCATCCGAGCCACCTTGATCCGAGGGCGTATTGATAATGACGAAGCCGCCTGGTCGCAACACTCGGTGAAAGTGTGTAAACACCTGCACGTCTTCGAGGATATGCTCCATTACGTCCACTGACAGGATCAGGTCAAATGGTCCCTCCGCTTCGAGCGCTGTCAAATCGTCGATTGCGAACGTCACACGGTCGGCCAGGCCCTCCTGCTTCAGGAAATGCTCAGCGCGTTCGATATAGTCCGGCTTGATGTCAACCGCATGAATGCGCACCCGCTTCCAGCGCTTCACGATCCACCAGGCGAATTGCCCGAACCCGGTGCCCGCGTCCAAGACCCGCGCCTCGGAATCAGCCGGACCCAGCGCCTGTCGCAACGCGCGACGCACATGCCATGCGCGCAGGAAGAACAGGTGGAGTAGACGGAAAAACTGCCGCGTGCGCCAGCGACTCCCTGCCACGAGGGTACCAAATCGGTCTTTTACCGGATCGTAATCCATGGAGGCGGCTAGCGGGTTAGGAAGGGCTGAATGAAATGATCCCAGGTGAAACGGTTCCTGGCCTGGGCGGCCCCTTCCGTCAACTGCGCTCGAAAGCCGTCATCCATCATGCGATCGATGGCCCGGGCCAGCGCATCCGGATCCTCGGGCGCTACTACCAACGCGTCCTGCTCGTGTCGTACCACTTCGGGCAGGCCGCCGACGCCGGTGACAATTACCGGTCGTCCAAAGTGAAACGCGGTCTGCACGACACCGCTCTGTGTTGCGGAACGATAGGGCTGCACAACGGCGTCGGCGGCCGAGAAATACAGCGCTACGCGATCATTATCAATGTATTCATCATCCAAACGAACGCATTCACCAAGCCCGAGCGCGTCAATCGTGCCCTCTGCTTCGTTGCGATCCTGGTACCACTCCCCGGCTACAATGAGATGAGGCTGGGATGTCGTTCGGCCCATGGCCTCGATCAATGTATCGATGCCCTTGTACGGTCGAACCAGCCCAAAAAACAATAGAATTACCGCATCCGGGTCCAGCCCGAGTGCTTGACGCGCTGAAGAGCGTTCCACACATGAACCGAATTGATCGTAAGTCGGATGAGGGCGCACTTCCATGTCGGATTCAACACCCATGGCTATCAAATCCCGCCGAACGGTCTCTGAAAGAGCCACAATGTGATCGCAATGACGCATGAAGCGTCGTGTGAGAGCCGAGGCAAATGGCTGCTTTTCGTGTGGGAGTGCGTTGTGGACGATGGCAGAGCATGGGATACCACCTTTGTTCAGACGAGCGGCGATTGACGCATACGCCGGGGCAAAGAATGGCATCCAGTGCATGAAGACGGCGCGATCTACATCCGCTTTGATCAGACGATTCGCAGCATCTCTCCAGGTCCACGGCCCTACCGAGTCCACGACTCGGGGCGCGTCAAACATGGGGTTGGAGGCGGCATCGATCTGGGACGCTCCCGGGAAAAAAAATCCCGGGTACTGACGCTGAAACGAGATGCCTGTCGTTACGTGATCAGCTTCCTGAAGGGCCTTGTGGAATCGCTGCGTAAACTGCGCAATCCCGCCTCGGAACGGCGGATAGGGACCGATGATTCCCGTGGTCGGTGACGACTCACGCATCCTGGGTCGCCTCCTGCTGCATGGAGCCGGTACCTCCCTCACGCTCCGAGCCCGGCGCAAGAATCTCTAGTAGCTGAAACGTATCGGTCTGCTGCATGCGCGGCTCGACAATCATTTGACCGATCAAGCCGGTGGTAAACATCTGTACCCCGACCAAGATCAGTGCGACCCCGAACAGCAACAGTGGCCGATCTCCAATCGGATGACCAAAAAAGAGCTTGTCGATTGAAATCCATAGGCTGATAATAAATCCGCCCATGAAGGCCAACGTGCCAAACGTGCCGAAGAAGTGCATCGGACGCGATGCGAATCGGGTCAAAAAAGTCACGCTGAGCAGGTCGAGGAATCCCCTCAGGAGTCGCTCAAATCCGAATTTGGTCGCGCCATACCGTCGCGGGTAATGCTGTACTTCCTTTTCCGTGATTCGGTCGAATCCCTCCCACTTGGCCAGCAGAGGGATGTACCGATGCAGCTCTCCATAAACCTTGACGGTCTTGACCACCTCTGATCGATAGGCTTTCAATCCGCAGTTGAAATCATGCAGCGGAATACCGGCGATACGACGGGTCACGAAATTGAAAAACCGGCTGGGGACGGTCTTTGACAGCGGGTCCTGGCGTTTCTTCTTCCAGCCACTGACCAGATCGTATCCCGTTTCCAGAAGCGCGATCAATCCCGGAATTTCGGCAGGATCATCCTGAAGGTCCCCATCCATGGTAACTACGTACCGACCACGCGCGCGTTCGAACCCGACGGCCAGTGCCGCTGACTTTCCGTAATTGCGTCGGAAACGAATTCCGGCGACACGCGCGTCGCGCTCATGCATTGCTCGGATGACATCCCAGGTTTCGTCTGTCGATCCATCGTCTACAAACAAGACCTCGAAGGAGAACCCGGACCCATCACACACACTTCGGATACGATCCACCAGGTCGGGAATCGATCCCTCCTCATCCAGCACGGGAATCACGATGCTGAGCCGGGGTGTGGCGGAGTCAGTCATGGCTGGTCAGGGTAGGTTGGTCCGGACTATAGGTCCGGGCGCCGATAAACAAAGAAAAGGCGCGCCGGGTTTTAGCCCATCACACATCGATCGTAGCGTACTTGGCGTTGCGCTCAATGAACTTACGACGCGGTTCAACGGCATCGCCCATGAGCGTACTGAAGATGCGATCCACGGCTGCGGCATCCTCGATGGTCACTTGCTGCAGCATTCGCGTGTCAGGGTTCATCGTGGTATCCCACAGCTGGTCGGGGTTCATCTCGCCCAGACCCTTGTAGCGCTGGATAGTGACTTTTTTTCCGTCGTCGCCGCCCAGATCAGAAATGGCCTTTTTCAGCTCGTCATCATTCCAGCAATAACGCTCTTGCTTGCCTTTCTTGGCCTTGTAGAGCGGTGGCTGGGCCACATAAACGTATCCACCCTCGACGAGCGTATACATCTGACGATACAGGAACGTCAGGAGTAATGTGCGGATGTGGGCGCCATCCACATCGGCATCCGTCATGACGATAATCTTGTGGTAGCGCAGCTTATCCGGTTCAAAGTCATAATCGCCCACACCGAGTCCAGTGCCCAGAGCGGTGACGATGTTCTTGATCTCCTCATTGGCCAGAATCTTGTCCAGCCTTGCTTTCTCTACATTGAGAATCTTTCCTCGCAATGGCAGAATGGCCTGGAAATGACGATCACGGGCCTGCTTTGCGCTTCCACCGGCCGAGTCGCCCTCCACCAGGTAAATCTCACATTCTTCCGCTTTGCGGGATGAACAGTCAGCCAGTTTGCCTGGAAGACCGCCGCTGGAGAACGCATTCTTGCGTTGCACCAGCTCGCGAGCGCGGCGGGCAGCGTGACGCGCCTGCGCGGCGAGAATCACTTTGTCAACGATACGCTTGGTCTCTTTCGGGTGGTCTTCCAGCCACTCAGACAACTTCTCAGAGACCAGGGACTCTACTGCACCCTGCACTTCCGAGTTACCGAGCTTCGTCTTGGTCTGCCCTTCGAACTGCGGCTCGGCCACCTTGACAGACAACACGACCGTGATGCCCTCGCGGAAGTCATCCCCCGAGAGATCCAACTTCACGTTCTTGAGGAGGCCATTCTTTTCCGCGTGGTTCTTAAGCGTTCGCGTGAGCGCACGGCGGAAACCCGAAACATGGGTACCGCCTTCGTGCGTGTTGATGTTGTTTACGAAGGAGAGGACATTTTCCGTGTAGCCATTATTGTAGCGCATGGCCATCTCGACGGGGACGTCCGTTTCCTCGTCGGCGATATAGATGGTCTCCTCGTGAATGGGCGTACGCGATTCGTCGAGGTAGTCGACAAACTCAACGATTCCCCCTTCGAAATGGTATTCCTCTTCCAGCTTCTCGGATTCACGCTCGTCTGTGATGGTGATGGTCACCAGACGGTTCAGGTAGGCCATCTCACGCAAACGGTCGGCCAAGGTATCGAATCGGAATTCCGTAGTCTGGAAGATGGTATCGTCTGGCCAGAATCGGACCAGCGTTCCATTGGCTTCGTCGTTGGTCATCGGCCGAATCTTCTCAACCGGCGCCTCGGGGATCCCAATCCCGTACGTCTGCTGCCACACCGCGTCATTTTTCCAGACCGTCGCCTCCAGTTTGGTAGAGAGGGCGTTCACACAGGAAACACCAACCCCGTGAAGTCCACCGGAAACCTTGTAGGTGTCCTTGTCGAACTTGCCACCAGCGTGCAGGGTGGTCATGACCACCTCAAGCGCTGAGCGTTTCTCTTTGGGGTGCATGTCGACCGGGATACCGCGTCCATTGTCCCGAACGGAAACGGAGCCGTCGGCATGGATGGTCACATAGATGCGATCACAATGACCGGCAAGCGCCTCATCGATGGAGTTGTCAACGACCTCGTAGACCAGATGATGTAGCCCGCGGACGCCGACATCGCCGATGTACATGGCGGGGCGTTTGCGCACTGCTTCCAGTCCTTCGAGGACCTGGATATTGGAGGCACCGTACTGCTTCTGCTCGGGGGATTCAGCCATGAATAAAGAGGCTCCGGGATGAGGTGAATTCAGGGGCGTCGTCGACGCGGAATCATCCCTGAAAAATACGAAAAAAGCCCCTCATAAACGAGGTAATCAGACCTCGAGATACCGCATGAATTCCTGCACGCGGTCAAGCAGATCCTCGGCGTCCTCTTCCTCACCAAAGGCGGCAACAACACGGTAGCCGTTATGCTCCAGAATATGCCGGATACGCGTCGCATCGCGGATATTCAGCTTGATCGTTACACCAACGATGTCATCGTGGGCCTCCGTCGAGAGCGACAGCACCTTGGTGTCGTTCTGCTCGATCAGGTAAATGATCTGGCTCAAGGACAAATCACGTTGAGCGATTTCGAGCGCTATGATGGCACCGGACTCCTGCGTTGCAAGCATGCGGGCAAACCGCTCGAACAGATCATGGCGGCGCACGATACCGCGATAAGCACCTGATTCGTCGAGGAACGGTACCAACGTCAGGTCGTGGTCCATCATCACTTTTGTCACGTCAAAGACATGCGTGCCAGTTGTGATGGCAATTGGCTCTGCACCCAGCATCTCTCCGATCTGGGAGGCGGGTGAGTCGGCATCAAGCAGCATTTCTTCGGACAGCAGACCAACGAGTCGGTTATCGGCCGAAACCACCGGTAGATGACGGACGCGTAATTCCATCATCAGTCCGAGTCCGTACTCGACTGAATCCTCTGGCCGAAGCGGAGGCGTGGATGCGCTTATGAGATTGGATACCGTCATGATGATGTTCGAGTAGTAGGATCGTCCGGCGGACGTCTCACCTCAAACGTGCAACTTATATGCCGTTTCCTGCAGATATGTATAGAAGTATACGATTCACCCAATTCAGACACTGTCTTGACCCGGTTTTGACACCGAAGTGCCCTTTCAGCGGGCCAAATGCCGTGAAAGGTGTCCCCAAAGCCGTACATCTGAGGATCCCGAATCTGATCCTTCCAGCGTCCGAATTCCGTCTCAAACAGGCTGAGAGTCTTCCTCAACCAGTTCAAAATCGCGATAGCGCAACGTCAAGGCGGCCAAATCATCTGCGTAACGGGGTGCCACTCGGTAGCGAAGGCGCACGACCCCCAACGTTCCTTCCTCGTAAGGGATGCGCCCCCAGGTATAGTGCTCTTCCAACACCTCGGCCACTTTGCGAATATGGGCGATGCTCTTCTGATCCGAGACCGGGATGATCGCTTCGATCTCCTCGAACCCGGCGTCGATTTTACCCACCAGCCTGTCGCGTAGCTCCACCAGACCGATACCTCGCAGACCGGAGACGAAGGCGGCGTCCGGAAATTCGTTCTTGAGCGCAAGCAGGTGCTCCGGGTCCTCAATCGCATCGATCTTGTTGAACACAAGCAAGGTTGGTTTTTCCCGTACGTCCAGCTCGGCCAGCGTGCGCAAGACGACCGACTTATGTTCGCGGAACGCTCGATGCGAGGCATCCATGACGTGCATCAGGATATCGGACTCGCGCACCTCATCAAGCGTGCTTTTAAAGCTCTCGATCAATCGATGCGGCAGCTTTCGAATGAACCCAACAGTATCGGAGAGAAGTACGTCCCGACCGGGCACCAACTCCACCGTCCGGGTCGTCGAATCCAGCGTCGCAAACAATCGATTCTCGGCCAGGACGCCTGCGCCCGCCAATTCGTTCATGAGGGTCGACTTACCGGCATTGGTGTA
>JAURNP010000065.1 GCA_030830105.1 Rhodothermales bacterium
CGGCGCAACACAGACCTCAACGGTGTATTCCGTGATGCCCAGAGAAGCGCCTTCGACATACCAAGTCAGCAATTGATTGAGCGTGTAACTCGTTGGATTCCCGACCGGCCACGAAGCGATCGGAATGCCATCACCAGCGCCACCGGCCACCGGCCACCGGCCACCGGCCACCGGCCACCGGCCACCGGCCACCGAAAAAGTTGCTACTCCCGAATCTACCGGGCCATTTAACCCTGTCGTAACTACACACCAATCGTAGGTCGCACCGGGAGTAAGACCCGTGACGTCTACCTGGGTGACGGACACCGTTGGAAGGGCTGAACCTCCTGCCTGCACGTCACCACATGTAGTCGCTGCCGGCCCAACTCCACGCTCTTTGTAAAAAGCGTCAAATGTCAATCCGGCCGCGTCGGACTCAGTGTACCAGTGAAAGGTTGGAGCGGTAGTGTAAATCTCCAGATCATCCACCGGATAGGATGGAATTGCCTCTTTGGCAACGCCGGCTCCTACGATAGAAAACGTCTCCGTTGGAGACACTTCGGTATTGGTGCCGTCGTCTGCGGTAATAGTCCACTCGTAGGTAGAGCCCGGAACGAGCGGCACACTGCAATTTGACGTGTCAAACTGAATTCCGGCGATAGGAGTAACGGTTCCTGTGGGTTCACAGGCAGCGCCGCCTCCTTGCACCATAATCCATAAGGTGAAGGATAATTCTGCAAATGGCCCCTCAACATTCCATGACAGATTGGGGGTATTCGAGTAGATCGTCAGCCCACCTACGGGATACGTCAAGACCGGCGGAACGGCTTTGGCAACCGTTTTGAACTGCTCAACGGCAGATACACCCACCAGACGATCCGTTTCGTGCTTGTCGTGGATCTCCTGAGGCACCCAACCAGTCGGCGGAACGGGCCACATGGTGGCTGCGCGCCAAGAATAGGTGGTACCCCAAGTCAGCGGAGCAGGAAGGTCATCCGAATCAAACTCCGTTTCTGCGGCAAACCCAGTGTCCGCCGTAAGATCGTCGTCGTCAGCACCGTCTCCTCTGAAATAGTGATAAAACTCACTGTCCGTCAGGCTTGCAGATACGTCATAGTGGTGAATGGCCAAGCCCGGATACTCCAGATCACCCCCCGCAGTTATTCCATCAGCCCCCTCGAAACTCGACTCTTCTCCCGCAATGGTGAAGTTATCCGGCCTACGCAGCGTCATGCCGGAAATATCCACCGCGTAACTGACTCCGTCTACAATGATCGTACCCGAGGTCAAGGCCAGGGACTTTTCCACCACATCAGGTGCACAGGTAGGAAATGCATATACCGCGGTAGGACACTGGGTCGCGCCCGTAGATACGCCGGCTGCTGGTCCTTGCAGTTCAATACGGACCAGCACGGGGTTACTCGGATGTGCAACATCATCGACTTCGACGTTGGCAGAGCCTGTAAATTGGTACACGCGATCCTGGCCGGAAGCCGGGACCACCATCAACATGGCAAGCGCAAACAGAAAAGCAGCCGGGAGATGGGCGGCTAAACAACTCCCGATAGAAAAACGGTGGCGATCTGTCATGGTATCTGGGTAAGGGGGCCCGGGCAATATCCGCCAAATGACGCCTGGGAAGGCTGTTTTAAGCTTCCTCAGTTCGTCGAAATGGTGTAATGATGTAATACTACACCGATGGAGTACGTTCGATTCCACTTTTTTCGTGCTGGAGTATACAAATTGCACGAGGATGATCTAAGTGGTTAAATACTGCAAAAATTAGCTATTGGGGCCATGCGTAAGAGCTATGATTCGCACCCGGGAAGACCAAAACAAATCTCTCACCCCCTGTGATCCTCATTCTAGAACCAAATGTTGACCGGTCCACAGACCGATTCCAGCAACTGCTCAAACACCTCGACTCACTGGACAACGTGGAATACTCCCTGCACGACGTTCAGGGCCACGAGCAGGTGCTCACTGAAGTGTATTTGTTGGGAGATACCGCGCGTCTGTCGAAGGAAGACATGCGCAACCTCCCTTACGTGGAACGCGCCGTCCGCGTGCAGGAATCCTATCGCATCTTGGGTCGCCACGGCGAAGAAGATCGTCAGGAAGGATTCACGTACAACGGCGTCACATTCAATCAGGACACCCTGCACGTTTTTGCCGGGCTTTGCGCAGTGGATACTCCCGAGCATGTTGAGATCATGATGCAGGCTCTTCAAGAACATGGGGAGGTGTGCACGCGCATGGGAGCGTACAAGCCCCGGACCAGTCCGTATTCGTTCCAGGGTCACGGAGCCGATTGCCTTCCGTGGGTCTTTGAACTCGCGGGGAAATATGGCATCAAGGTGATCGCCATGGAGGTGACCCATGAGCGCAACATCGACGAGATCAACGAAGCGCTGGAGGCAACGGGGCACCCAACCGGAGTCATGCTTCAGATTGGAACGCGTAACACCCAGAACTTCGAGCTCTTGAAGCACGTCGGGAGACAGAAGACACATCCCGTTCTATTCAAACGCGGTTTTGGTATCTCACTGAATGAATCCCTGAATGCGGCCGAATATCTGGCCAGCGAGGGCAATCCTAACGTTGTTTTTGCATTACGTGGAATGAAAAGCGGCGGCGGGGATCCTCACCGCAATATGGTTGATTTCGCGCATGTCCCGGTAGTAAAGCGCCTCACCCGCATGCCGGTTTGTATCGACCCCTCCCATTCCGTTGGATCACGGGAAGGATCGCCCGATGGACTCTCCGATGTATTCCACGTAACGGCGCAAGGTGTGATATCTGGCGCAAACCTGATCCTGGTGGATTTCCACCCGAAACCAGCTAAAGCCCTGGTCGATGGACCGCAGGCATTGCGCATGAATGAGCTTGCGTGGTTCCTTGAGGATGTGGCGATCGCACGCGAGGCCTACCTGAAGCGCCGTCAAGCGGCCGAAAAAGCGCTCAACAAGATCAAAAACTGACTCCATGGACGTACTCGGAATCGATTTCGGCGGAACAGGCATCAAAGCCGCTCCCGTCAACACCCTTGATGGGACGCTCACCCAAGAGCGATTCCGGATTCCCACTCCTAATCCGGCCACGCCAGATGCTGTTGCTGACGTAATGCGGCAACTGGTCGAACATTTCCAATGGACAGGCCATGTGGGATGCACCATTCCGTCGCGCGTCGAGCACGGACTGGTTCGGACGGCGGCCAACATCCATGAGGACTGGATCAATACGCAGGTAGACAACCTATTCTCGGGATCGACGGGTTGTCGCGTGTCGGTGTTGAATGATGCAGATGCTGCCGGCCTGGCCTCCATGCGTTTCGGAGCCGGACGCGGGCTCGATGGGCTGGTGTTCTTCATCACGGTAGGCACGGGAATCGGCTCGGCCATGTTTTACAATCAGCAGCTGATACCCAGTACCGAATTGGGTCACCTTCGCCTGAAGGGCGGCTCGGCAGAGGATTACGCTTCCAACCGAATCCGAAAAGAGAAGGATCTCAGCTGGAAGAAGTGGGCCAAACGCTTCCAGAAGTACCTCGACCGCGTCGAATTCCTGTTTGCTCCGGATACCATCATCGTTGGCGGCGGCATTTCACGCCCTGCCAAAGTGCCTGAATATTGGCATTTCCTGTCCACAAAGTCAGACCTGATCCCAGCTGAGCTGGAAAACGAAGCTGGCATCATCGGTGCGGCAGCCGCGGCTGCTCCCTGACCGATCACAGATCAGGCACGTCGTTGTCAGCGAATGATTGTCACCCGGTCGGGCACAACCAATGCACCAGGCCATTGGCGCTGAAGCGCAGCAGTCAGGGCAAGTGCATCGTCACGCTTCTCGAAATCGCCGACTCGGATTCGATAAAATGGCGGGCGATAAAAGGAATAGACGCTGACGACCCCGCTCAGACCCAGGCGGTTACGCTGGCCATCAGATAGGCCATTGAGCCACCGCTGAACGTCATCCTCCACCTGTGCTGCTTCGGAACGCTCCGAAGAGGAAAACAGCTGAACGCGAAACCCGTCCAGCTCTACCGCAGTGCCGTCATCGGCCGTGCTGCTCATTAACGACTGGGGCACATCATGCTCGAGGGTCACTTCCGTTTCAGGCCGCACATCCGGATAATCATTCATATCCACGGATTCGACTTCAGACCAAGAGGTTGGCCCTGATGCTGTTTCGGATATATCATCCGTCACGGTGGGCGCACTCGAAGAGCAGGATATAAATACCATGCTCAGGACCGCCAGAAGGGCTGCCAAGCGCATGGGTGCATTATTCTTCTTCGAGATGAACAACATGCCGGTTTCGGATCTCAATAGTCGGAAGTCGTTTTTGCCCCTTTCAAGATTGCGACGGACGCGCTGGCCCCAATGCGCGTGGCGCCGTGGGCGATCATGGTCTCTGCGTCTTCTTTGGTGCGAACACCTCCCGATGCTTTGACACCCATTTCCGGGCCGACGGCACGACGCATCAAGGCGATATCGGCGGCGGTGGCTCCACCCTTGGCAAATCCGGTTGATGTCTTAACAAAGTCCGCACCGGCATTCCTGGAGAGAACCGAGGCAATGACCTTCTCTTCGTCCGTAAGCAATGCTGTTTCGAGGATGACCTTGACCACGATGGATCGCCCACTCTTGCCGCGATGATTCCCGGCACGTCGTGCAGATTCAACGACGGCACGAATGTCCGCTTCTACTTGATCGTAGAGCCCACTTTTCATGAACCCAACATTCATCACCATATCGACTTCCGTAGCGCCATCACGTACGGCGCAGTCCGCCTCGGCAGCCTTCACTTCCGTGGTTGAGGCCCCAAACGGAAAACCTATTACGGTACAAACGGCCACCGGAGATCCGGCGAGCAGGTCAGCCGCAAGGTGCACATTGCACGGATTAACGCAGACGGAAGCGAAACAGTATTTGCGCGCTTCCTCACACAACTCACGAACTTGGCCCTGCGTCGTATCGGGCTTGAGAGCCGTATGATCAATCATGCGTGCGAGCGGCGGCGCCAGGTCGCATGCATTGAAGGAATACCAGTCAGGCTGGTCCGCACGCACGCCGAATCGCGCGGCACCGGCATCCACAAAAGAATGCAGGGCGCCGTGAGGACGGATACCAATGGGAGCCACCGTGGAAGCTGCGGACGCTGCGGATTCTCCGCTGGCTCGTTCGAACCGCTCGCGGAGGCGATCGACAATTTGTTGTTGCTGATGTTCGTTCATGCCTGCATAATACGCATGACAGAAGCTCCCTGTCCCCTGCCCTGCTCAAATTCCCAATGATCTCAGATTGGATCTTTCACGTTGGCCGGAATGACCACTCGCAGACTGCCAGGTCGTACGCTGACCTGCAAATCCCGGGCTTGCAAGGATAATATCTCCCCATCGGCATGGACGGGCAACCCGCGATCCGTATCGACATGCAGTCCGCGCACACGTTCGTAGATCACCTCATCCAGATCTATGTGCTTGCCGGAGCGAATCTTCGGCAGCAGCAAGATGGATCGCAACGTAGACACATGCTCAACGATGCAAGGGTCCAAAGCGCCATCTGAAATGAGTGCACCAGGATTAACGGTGTACCCTCCTCCAGAATCGAAGGCGTTTCCAACAGTGACAAACATGAGACGTCCGCTGAACAGAACACGGCCATTGCGGTCATCTTCACGGATGGTGGCTCCGCCAGAAACCCAGGTTCTCAACGACTGCAGGATGGCAAGGGTATAACCCGTTCCGAAGGGATACCCCTTGTAGCGTGGTGCAATAACCGCGCTGTGCGCATCGAAGCCGATGCCCAATGCATTGATAAAAAAGCCAGCGTGCGCGCCGTCCCCCTCTTTCCAATTGACCCGACCGGTATCGACATCTACAACGCGACCCGACCGCAAGACGGAAAGCGACCCCTTCCACGAGGTCGGCATCTGCAACGCCCGGGCAAAATCATTACCCGAACCCATTCCAAGCACCCCCATCGGTGTCGAACAAGACGACTCGACCAGTCCTTTTGCGACTTCATGAACGGTGCCGTCTCCACCGCAGGCTATAACAAGATCAGCCAACTGACCTTCTTCCGCCGCAATCTTGGTGGCATGGCCTTGCCGCTCTGTCAGTCTAAAAGAAGCGCCGGGAAAAACGGTATGGACCGCCTTTTCCAGCTCACTCATGAGCGTACGATTGCGGCCGCTCCGAGCTGACGGGTTGGCTATAACGAGTACGTGTTCGAATCCATCCATGCCTGAATCTACGACGAAGGTTCGAGGCAGTCGACGGATGCCCTATCTTTCCCGTCCGCCTTCACACCTGACCCGTCTCTCTGTGCCCAATTTTCGCTTTTTGCTGCTATTTTTCTTGACCGTTGCCGTCGCAGTGCAGTTTACCGCGTGTGCGGCGCCCGAGAAGCAAACGGTGGACGCGACCGAATTGACGGTGGTCGACGGCCTGGGGCGCTCCGTATCGCTTGCAACCTCTCCCGAGCGAGTCGTCTCGATTGCCCCCGGCGCTACGCACGTTGTCCGGGCGGCCGGCGGCCTTGAAAGACTGGTCGCTGTCACAACGGCGGACTATCAAGTTGAGGACCTTGCCCACCTTCCTCGTATCTCAGCGCTCCCCTTAGATCTGGAGGCCATCGTCGGGTTTAATCCTGATCTGATTCTGGCTTCAGACCAGGTAAATGATCCAGCCCACGCCGAGATGTTTGAGGCGCTGGATATACCAATTATCTATTTGGGGTCCGATTCGTGGTCAGATGTACATGACTCCATCCTGGAAACGGGACACGTCCTTGGAACCCGGGAATCTGCTCAATCGGCGGCCGATTCCTTAGAAGCAATGCGGCTGCAGCTCATCTCTATCACCGAAGGACAGGAAGTTCTTCCGACAGGCATTTTCCTGGTTTCCCATATCACGTCATACTCCTTTGGACAGGGCAGCTACGTGCTGGATCTCATGGAATGGGCAGGAATCGAGCCACTGACGCGCTCGTTTGAGACGCCGGCGCCTATTCTGGACGACGAATGGGTACTTCTTAACAATCCGGATTTCATACTGGGTACGTTTGGAGAAAGTGGTTCTAAAGAATCGTTGCTGGCGAATCACCCCACGTGGCGCAGCCTCGATGCCATTAGATCGGACCGCCTGGTCGACGTGCCCGCATCACTGATATTGACTCCTGGGCCCGAAAACATTCGGGCAGCTTGGCAAATGGCCATGGCCGTGCACCCTGCCCTTTTCGATTCTTCGCTGACGGCTCAAAAACTGGAGTCCGAACGAAATAGCCAATCCATCCCGTGAGAGGATCTCGCAACCATATGGTCCTCGGCCTGCTGATCCTGGCAATCCTGCCGGTCATGGGCGTCGGCATGGCATTTGGCTCCGTCAGTTTGCCGTTTGTATTCACTCTGAAAACGCTATTCAGTGGAATTACGGGTGGATTACCTGTGGAGACGGACCGATTGGCAGAAATTGTTCTTCAGATCCGATTGCCCAGAACGCTGGCTGCATTCACGGTAGGAGCGGGACTTTCTATCATTGGTGTCGCCATGCAAGCCTTGGTTCGAAACCCTCTCGCCGAGCCGTATGTGCTGGGGATCTCCGGGGGGGCATCCGCCGGTGCGTCATTGTTCTACATGGGCCTGATCCCCACTTTCATTGCCGCGCGCATCGATATGCCGGTGGCAGCCTTTCTCGGAGCTTTGACGGCCATCACCCTGGTCTATGTGGTGGCCCGATCCGGCGGCCGTCTATCGGTCTCCAGGCTGCTGTTGGCTGGCGTAGCGCTGGCCGCTTTCATGGCGGCCATCTCAGCTTTTGTGACACTTGCCTCACCCGATGCCAATAAAACCCGTGCCGTTCTGTTCTGGTTGATGGGCTCGTTCAATGGGGTCACCTGGTCCGAGTTGCCGATTGCCGTTTCGGTAACCCTGCTGGGCGGGCTCACGCTTTTTGCGCTCGCCCGCCCCCTTGACGCACTGCTCTCGGGTGAGGAATCAGCATCCTCGCTCGGTGTTCAGGTCGAAAGCCTGAAAAAACTGTTGATCGTCCTCTCAGCTCTCGTGACAGGAGTCCTGGTATCCATATCGGGAGCCATCGGGTTCGTGGGATTGATCATCCCCCACTCGGTACGCAGCATTATGGGCATCAGTCATCGCTGGGTACTCCCAGGATCGTTTGTGGCTGGCGGCTTATTCATGGTACTGGCCGACACGCTGTCTCAATGGGCCTTGCCCGGTCAGCAACTCCCGGTGGGCATCGTGACCGCGATGTGTGGCGTTCCCTTCTTTCTGATGCTGCTTCGACGAACTGACTATCAATTCAAGTAAACTGGACAACACGCTGCAGGCACGGGCGTAACATGCTCGCTGCCCAGCCTACCGAGGTCTTTCCAGGCCCCAACTACGCTCCTTCTTGTCCGACTCAGACGTCATAACTCCCACAGCGCCTGCCTCTCCCAAGCGCATCACGCTTGACGACATCCGTCGTCCGGTAGAGACTGAATTGGGTACCTTCAGAGAGTATTTCCGCTCTGCCATGCGGAATCGGGTCTTTCTGCTGGACCAGGTCGTTCAGCATCTCCTTCGGCAGAAGGGTAAACAGTTGCGCCCCATTCTGGTGCTGTTGACTGCTCGGGCATGCGGGGGCATTACAGAGTCTACCTACCGTGCCGCTGTGCTGGTAGAATTACTCCACACTGCAACACTCGTCCATGATGACGTGGTCGACGAAGCCGACCGTCGCCGTGGCATGTTTTCCATCAATGCGTTGTGGAAAAACAAGGTGGCGGTATTGCTGGGCGATTTCCTGCTCAGCAGAGGCCTTTTGCTCGCATTGGACCATAAGGATTACGAACTGCTGCACATTGTCTCCGATGCGGTTCGTCGCATGAGTGAAGGGGAGTTGCTCCAAATCGAAAAGGCGCGGAAACTGGACATCGACGAGAGCACTTACTATTCCATCATTTCCGATAAGACCGCCTCCCTGCTCTCCGCCTGCACGTCATGTGGCGCCCAAAGCGCCGGCGTCGATGAGGTAACCCGAGATGCCATGCGTTCGTTTGGTGAGGAGTTGGGAATGGCCTTCCAGATCCGAGACGACTTGTTCGATTTTGGCGTCAAAGATGTCGGTAAGCCCCTGGGAATCGATCTGCAGGAGAAAAAAATGACCCTGCCATTGATTCATGCCCTCGTTAAGGCCGAGAAGAGAAGGAAAAAGCGCATCATGAACATCGTCCGTCAAAAGAGCAAATCGAAGCTCGATGTAATGGAGGTCGGCGCTTTCGTGAATGAGCATGGAGGCATCGAATATGCGCAGGCTACCATGATGAAGCATGCCCACAAGGCCCTCGAGATATTGGAGACGCTTCCAGAGACCGATGCGCGAGACGCCTTGGCGAACCTGGTCCGCTTTACGGTGACGCGAGAGAAGTAATCCGCGAGCTGGCGACTACCGCTTTTCGTTGAGGGCGCCTCCACGAACGGCCAACCTGCCTTCTCGGCCAATCCGCCCCTCAGGAATCATTTCAGCCGCGCGACACCTGCAGATCTGGCTGCTTTCCGCTCAGGAACGCGATGGCCATCTCATTGAAGACGGCAGGCCGTTCGATATTGCACACGTGACCTACGCCCTCGATGACCTGCAAGAACGCATTGCGGGATAATTCTGAAAGCCGCTTGGCCGGAGGCAAGAACAGATAGTCCCTCCCTCCCATCAAATAAAGGGTCCGGCAATCGGAGACCGATGTAGACCAGTGCTTCAGCCGCCGACGCACTTCGGGTACAAGCTGGATCCAGCGATGAAATTCATCCGGCTCCACGCGCCGGGATTCTCGACGGAAAACACGCCGGGATTCCGCAGCCTTGCGCCCGGGCATGATTATCCAGGCAAACACTGCATACAGGGTTTGGAACGGTACGAGGAAACGCAGTGCCTGACCTACACTGATCAACGACCGGGCAGACCAGGTAAAACCAGCCACGGCGCCGGCATAGATCACCGATTTAACCCGCTCTGGAGCCATTTCGACGATCTGCCGAATGAGGATGGTCCCCAGCGAAACGCCTACGAAATGGGCTGAAACGATACCTTCGTGTTCAAGAACATCGACAACGTCCTGACTGATGGATGCCAGGGTGTACCGCTTCTCGTTTCCGTGATAATCGCTCGACTTCCCGTGCCCCCTCAAGTCCACCAGGAGAATATTGAAGCGCTCCCGAAAGTCTCGTAGCTGCTTAAACCAAACAGCCGAGCTTCCTCCCGCACCGTGGATGAAAACCACCCAGGCGTTGGAATCAGAATTTTTGAATGTCTTGTAAGACAGCATGGTTGGGCCGGGTCAGAAAACTCCCTATGGCTGGTATCTCATCAACTAGACAAGACCGTGTCAAACCTCTCTATTCGATCAGTTCCGCCTATACGTGTAAAACGTTGAAGGGTTGTTTCGGGAATGGAAAGATTGTGATAGGTCCAGGTCAGGCGGCTGGCGTATCGGTAAGCTGTACCCGATTTTGCGTCCATGACCACACGCCACGATGCACTTGATCGCGTTTCGAACCTGTTCCGCAGGCAATTTGGAAACGCACCGCAAAGCCGGGCCTATGCTCCAGGACGCGTAGAAGTGATCGGAAACCATACCGATTACAACGGCGGCACGGTCGTAGGAGCAGCGGTAGAGCAAGGAATTTCCCTGGCGGCACGACTCAGGGACGATGGGGTTATCCGCTTATACAGTGATGTCCAGTCTTCCGACGGCGTTATCGAAACGACCTGGGAGGCCTACGCTGAGGCTGATCTTGCAGAATGGACACGCTATCCGCTAGGGGTGATTGACGAAGCACGTCTTCGCGCGTGGAGTTCTGAACCTTTTGGATTGGAGTTGGCAATCTCTTCCACCCTGCCTGTTGGTATCGGGCTCTCCAGTAGTGCCGCCCTTGAAATGGCTGTGGCCGGCGCCCTGGCGAACTTGCTGTTCGCACCGGAGGCGCAGCCTTCACGAGGCCTCCTGGTAGAATCCGCACATCGTGCCGAAAACCGCTTTGTCGGCATGCCGTGCGGATTACTGGATCAATCGGTAGTTGGATTTGCACGGGAAAATGGCCTGGTGGTGCTCGACGCTGCCATCAACCGGAGTATGTCTCTTCCTCTCCCCTCAAATGTCCGGTTTGTCCTTTTCCGGAGCCATATTTCCCACGCCCTTGTCGATTCCCCCTACGAAAAGCGACACCGTGAGTGTCGGGATGCGCTCTTGGGCCTGGAACGCTTTATGCCCGGAATCCGACATCTTGCGCGGCTGCACCCGGCCGATCTGGATGCCTACGCATCGGTACTCGAAACACGGCTTGCCCTTCGTGCCCGCCACGTGGTTCACGAACAGCGACGTGTAGGAGCCTTTCTGTCAGCCATAAACTCGGGTGATCTTGCCGCTGCCGGCGCGTGCTTGACCGCTTCCCACGATAGTTCGCGGGCGTTCTTTGACAATTCCACTCCCGAGCTGGATGCTTTGGTGGCCGCAGCCAATGCACAGCCCGGAGTATTGGGAGCCCGGCTGTCTGGTGGTGGATGGGGCGGCTCGGTAGTCGCCATGGTGACCGAGGAGTTCGAAGAGAAACAGGCTGAGCTCATCTGCGACTCGTACGAGCAACTGTTCGAGATCCGCCCGCATTGGTGGCAAACGTCAGCAGCTGCGGGAATGATATCCGAATCTGTCTGAGGACGATTATCATCCTGAGCGCACCCTTTTGCTCGAGCCTTTCATCGCGCCCGAACCCGACCTGATATGCCCGACACGCCAACGGATCGCCCGAAACCGACACCCGAGAAAAGATCTTGGAAGCGAACTGCGCTCGAATGGGGATTTGTCATCCTGTTCATTGCCTTCCTCCGCTTCACGGATCAAGGCACCGTGGTGCAGGGATGGATGCAACGTGCCGTTCTGGCCACCGGCATATTCCAGGCCGACACGAACTGGGCTGAAGAAGAGGCGCTACCTGCCAGTTATGATCTCGCATTGGAAACCCTGGATGGCAAACCCGTCCACATGGAGTCCTTTCGCGGCCGCACCATTTTCCTGAACCTGTGGGCCACATGGTGCGCTCCGTGCTTGGCAGAGATGCCGTATATCCAAGGTCTCTATGATGAAGTCGGAGATGAAGGCATCGAGTTCGTTGCCATTGCTACGGACGATGACCCAGACGTCGCAAGACGATTCATCGAAAACAAGGGATACACCTTTCCTACCTACCGGGTGATTGGCGTCATGCCGCAACGGTATCGCAGCCCTACCCTGCCCACAACCTGGGTCATCTCACCGGACGGAAAAGTCGCGACGGTGCACGCAGGGATGGCCAATTACAACACGCGTGGATTCCGGAGCTTCATCCGGTCACTCTCGGATATTGAAACGCCGTAATACCGACTTAGCCGCGCAGGTAAGCGTCTGTCTTTTCGAGCCAGTCTTGCCTTGGCGGACTGAAAATGTCCACGTCCAGCGTGTCTTCCAGCGCTTGTGCTTTGTGCCAAACGTTCGAAGGGATGTGAAGTACTTGTCCTTCCATGACGTCAACGACCTTGCCCTCGTCCTCGCCTATCCAAAATCGAAGCGCACCCTTGAGGATATACGTGATCTGCTCGTTGTCGTGCTGATGTTTTGGCACGACGCTCCCTTTGTCCAGATACACGTGGGCCAGCATGACGCGGTCACCAGAAATGAGCTTGCGTCCCAGCGTCGGCGAGAGCTGCTCCATGGGCAGTTCGTCCCAAGAAACCAGGGTTACATCGAGCGAATTGGACAGGTCAGGCATGGGTCTTTGTCTGGTTTGTTTATCACGGCGATCCCGAAGCAGCCACGGAATGATAATGATTTGATGGCCGATTGGCAGAAATCCACTCCGATGATTCAGACGCCTCACGTCGTGTCGCAATAAGAACCTTGGGCGAACAATGGCGGTTCGCATTTGAAATCGGCCGCGCGAACATGGAACTTGGCAAATCCGACGTACCCCAGACACCTGCTTCAGCTGATAACAGCCTTGAAAGTCAGATCGACTTTCCGACCGAATACCCAGGCAGCGGCTGAATGGAGCGTGCACGACGACGGTATGACTTCATCCGAATCTTGAGCTGAATGATTTTTCAACGTCTTGGTCACGTCCTGCAAGGTATGGGCAGCTACTCGCTGTTCATGGCTAAGGGTATTTCAGCATCGCGCGAGAGTCTCAAGCATTTGCCCATCATCTTCCGGCAGATGGTCCACTTGGGGGTCAATTCGACACCGGTGGTTCTTATTGCCTCCGTGTTTGCCGGGGTGGTTTTGACCCTGCAAACGGCCTATCAGCTGGAGAACACGTTCCTTTCGGCAGATACCATCGGAGCCATTGTCGTGCCAACCCTCGTTTTGGAAATGGCAGCTCTGGTTCCGGGCCTCGTTCTGGCCTCGCGCATTGGCGCCAGTATCGCAGCCGAACTCGGTACCATGAAAGTGACAGAACAGGTTGACGCCCTGGAGGCTATGGGACTCAACTCCATCGCGTATCTGGTCATCCCTCGCATTCTGGCAGGAATCGTCATGTTTCCGTGTATGTACGTGGCAAGCGCTATGATTTCAATCTTTGCGGGTGCGTTTGCTGGGGACCTGATGGGATACCTTTCCACCGAGTCCTTCATCCTCGGCGCGCGGATGTGGTTCGTCCCGGTGGACGTTCTCTATGGACTGGCAAAATCCGTGGTATTTGGATTCCTGATCACCTCGATTTCATGCTGGAAAGGGTTGAATACGGCAGGTGGCGCAGACGGTGTTGGCCGTGCCACCACAGAGGCGGTAGTGGTCTCTTGCGTCAATATCCTGATCGCGGACTACGTGCTCGCTGAACTGCTTCTCTGATTCCCACCCAGCCCGTGCCAGCACCGAACGATCCTCAGCTTTCAAACAACACCGACGCCAGTGAAGGCTCCGGAGGACTGACGACATTTGGAGGAGTCTTTACTCCTTCAATCCTCACGATTCTCGGGGTCATCATGTACCTGCGATTCGGTTGGGTCGTCGGGAATGTGGGACTTTTCGGCACCATGGCCATCGTCACCCTGTCTACTGGAATCACATTCCTGACGGGGCTTTCCATTGCTTCCATCGCCACCGACCAACGCGTTCGGACCGGAGGCGCCTACTACATGATCTCCCGCTCCCTCGGAATTGAAGCGGGCGGCGCTGTGGGGATTCCGCTGTACCTGGCTCAGGCATTGTCCGTGGCCCTCTACACCATTGGTTTCGCGGAAAGTGTGGTCAATGTGTTTCCGACATTGGACGAAAAACTGGTGGCACTGGTCACGACAGCGGCTGTCACGGTGCTCGCACTGAAATCCGCACGAGCGGCTATCAAGGCGCAATACGTGATCATAGGCGCTATTGGATTATCGTTGCTTTCTCTGGTTTTAGGATCACCGGCCGAGCCCATCACGACCCTGACCACCACACAGGAAACGGCTGGATTCTGGGTAGTGTTTGCTGTCTTCTTCCCTGCCGTAACCGGAATCATGGCCGGCGTGAACATGTCGGGTGACCTGAAAGACCCTGGTCGTAGCATTCCCTATGGAACGCTGGCAGCCATTGTGGTCGGCTACGTGATCTACATGGCTATTCCGTTCCTGCTCATCAATCGGGCCACGGCGGACGAGTTGATTGCCGACCCGCTGATCATGCGTCGAATTTCATTTTGGGGCGATGCGATCATCATGGGTGTCTGGGGAGCGACGCTCTCCTCTGCCGTGGGCTCAATACTTGGAGCTCCGCGTGTCTTGCAGGCTCTCGCCCGCGACGGTGTACTTCCGCCCATGATGCGATTCCTGGGGCAGGGATCAGGACCCGATGATGAGCCACGCATTGGAACAGCTTTCACGTTCGCACTGGCTGTCATCACGGTCATCCTGGGAGACCTGAACATTGTCGCACCCATTCTGACGATGTTCTTCCTGACCACGTACGGTGTGCTGAACATTACGGCAGGCCTGGAGCGCTTCCTGGGGAATCCGTCCTTCCGACCCAAGTTCAGAGTCCACTGGATGTTCTCGCTGATCGGAGCCGTCGGGTGTACAATTGTGATGTTCCTCATCAACGCCGCTGCCACCGGGGCGGCCGTTACCATCGTTTTGGTCATCTATTTCTGGCTGGAGCGGCAAGAGCTTCGTTCGGCCTGGGGAGATGTCCGAAACGGAATCTGGTTCAATCTCACCAGAACCGGATTGCTTCGCCTGCGCAATCGTACCGATGCCAAAAACTGGCGACCACACCTGCTTGTGCTCTCCGGCGCTCCAACCCGACGCTGGCACCTGATCGACCTGGCCTCCTGCCTCTCTCATAACCGCGCGCTGGTGACGATATCCAGTGTTTTGACGGGTGACGCGATCACGTCACGACGCATCGAAAGTATGTCCTACAGCTTGTACGAGTACCTGGATAAACAGGGTGTTCAAGCTCTCGTGCGCATCGTCAAGGCCGATGACCCTTTCTCGGGTGCTGTACAGCTCATGACCACCTACGGGTTGGGCACGTTGGTTCCTAATACGGTAATCGTTGGGGCGACAGAGCGAGATGAAGCGCATGCGGCCTATTGCCGTATGATTTCCCAATTCCATGCCGGCCATCGAAATACCCTGATTGTGCGGCAGAACGAGCAGCGCGGGTTCGGAGATCGGCGACACATCGACGTTTGGTGGGGCGGTCGAAAAGGCAACGGTGCATTGATGGTCATCCTTTCCTGGCTGATCAGTACCAGTCTTGAATGGCGGGGGTCAACGGTAACCGTCAAAATGGTAGTTCCTTCAGAATCTGCTCGTGTAGGTGCCCGGGCCAACCTCGAGAATATCCTGCACGCAGCGCGTACCAATGCAATGACGGAAGTGATCGTTGCAGGTGATCGTTCCTTCTGGGAAATCATCCGCGAATCGTCAAGCTCAGCAGATCTGATCTTCCTGGGAATGGCCGAACCGCATGACGGGTACGAGACCTACTACGATCAGCTTCAGAAGCAGACGGAAGGCTTGCCCACCACCGTCTTCACGCTGGCCGCTGAAGAGCTGGAGTTTGGCGAAGTGATCATGTAGATGCTATCGGCTCGGGATAAGCTTTCCAGGATCGTAATCGTACTGATGCCGTCGCTATTTTTTCATCTGCTTACTATCCTCGTAGCCCACGTCGCCAACCCGAGTCAATGACTGAACTCACGATAGAACAGCACCGCATTTTGCTTGACTGCGCCCAGACTCAGGGCACGCCCACATACGTCTATTTCGAAGAGACCATTGTGCGGCAGATCAATAAGTTGAAAAAGCACTTGAGCGGGCTGCCACTTCAGTTGCTCTACGCCATGAAGGCCAACCATTCGGTGCCTGTCATGCAGACGATGCTGCGCGAAGGACTGGGTATTGATGCCGTATCCCCTGCGGAGTTGGTCTATGCGCTGAAAATTGGTTTCCCGGTCGATCGGGTCCTGTTTTCTGCCAACAACATGACCGATGGCGAGATGCACTATGCGACGGAACGCGGTGTCATGCTCAATGTCGGAGAGCTTTCGCGGCTGGAAGCATTCGGTCAGGCATATCCAGGCAGCGACGTCTGCGTTCGGTTGAACGGACAGGTGGGGGCGGGCCATCATGAGCACGTGATCACGGCAGGCGACAAGAGCAAATTCGGCATTCCAGTCGAGCAGGTTGGTGATGTCCACGCCATTGCCCGCAAATACGACCTGACCATCGTTGGTTTGCATCAACACATTGGTAGCGGCATTATGGACACGAAGACGCTGTGGCAGGCGATCAGCGTGATCTTGGATGCTTCCTCTTCCTTCGAAAACCTTCGATTCATCAACGTTGGCGGCGGTCTCGGTATCGCCTATCGCCCGGACGAGCAGGACCTTGACATGTCCTCGTTCGACCGACTTATCGTGGAGCCTCTCAAAGCCTTCATCGATGGGCACCCCTCCGAGGGTCTAGCCATCTGGTTCGAGCCTGGGAGATTCTTCACCGCTCAGTGTGGCGTACTCTTGGCCCACGTCAATACGGTGAAGGAAGGGACCACGCGCACGTTTGCAGGAACGGACTCGGGCATGAATCACCTGGTTCGCCCCGCCATGTACGGCGCGTATCACCACGTTCTGAATCTGTCCAATCCCGAGGGTCCTTTGAACACCTACGATGTCGTAGGCAACATCTGCGAGTCCTCCGACTTCTTTGCCAAGGATCGCGAGGTGGCTCAGCTGCGCGAAGGTGACATCATTGGCGTGCTGGATGCTGGCGCCTACGGCATGTCCATGACAACGACTTACAATATGCGCTCAAAGCCCGCCGAAGTATGGATTGATCTGGCCGGCGAGCAGCGACTGGTGCGCCCTCGGCGTACCGTGGAAGAAATGGTGGCTCAAGAAATGCGGCAAGCCTGAGCGATCGCGTCAGTGCACATCGACCGTCAAGACGGGAAACCCCTCTACCTGCGCCTCCAACCTGTCCCCCGAGGCGACTGGCCCAACGCCTTCCGGCGTACCAGTGAACAACAGGTCACCAGGCATCAGGGTGAAAATGGTCGATGTGTAGGCGATCAGGTGACGCAAGGGGAATATCATGTCGCTCGTATGGCCATCCTGACGAAGCGAACCGTTGATGCGCAACTGGATGGATAACTCCTGTGCATCTTCAATAGAAGAGGCTGCTACGAATCGACCCAGAGGTGCGAAGGTGTCGAATCCCTTGGCAACTGACCAAGGATGTCCTTTTTCCTTGGCGCGTTGTTGTATGTCGCGCGCGGTCATGTCCAGTCCCACGGCGTATCCAGCAACGTACTCGAGCGCTTCGTCCTCAGGAATGTTCTTGCCGGCTTGACCGATCAGGCACACCAATTCCACTTCATGATGCACATCGTTCGAAGCTTCAGGGATCTCAATTAGCCCTCCACTTGGGATCAGTGACGATGCGGGCTTGAGGAAAATCATGGGTACGGTCGGGACGGTATTTCCGAGTTCAGCTGCATGCTTGGCATAGTTGCGCCCGATGCAGATCAACTTTCCTGGCCTGAAAACAGCATCTTCGCTGCCATTCTGCCCCGGAATTCGACATTCCTCCATCATTCCTTGCATTGCCTTGAGCCTTTCGATGTCTTAAATTTGTGGGCTAAGCGAATATTTGCATGGCGGTCAAGTTGACCATGCTCACGTTCAATCATCCTCTCGCGTCGGTAACCAGCCCGGCGCCCCAAAGAAGAGAGTCCAATGTACGCGATTGTAGAAATTGCAGGGAAGCAGTACAAGGTGTCCAAGAACGACACGCTGTACGTCCCGCGCCAGAAGGCCAAAGCCAATGCCAAACTGACCTTTGACAAGGTGTTGTTGGTGAACGATGGCAAAACCGTCTCCGTCGGCACGCCGACCGTTGCAGGTATGGCCGTCAAGGCAACGGTCCTCGACCAGGTCCTGGCTGACAAAGTTCTGGTATTCAAGAAAAAGCGTCGTAAGCGCTACAAGGTCAAGAATGGCCACCGTCAGCCGTACACGCAGATCAAGATTACTTCGGTAGGCAAAGTGAGAAAAGCTGCTGCCAAAAAGAAAGCCGAACCCAAAGCGAAAGAAGCAGCAGCTCCTGCTGACGCAGAATAATTAATCCAGCGAGGTCCTGAATGGCACATAAGAAAGGAATGGGGTCCACCAAGAATGGTCGCGACTCCAACCCCAAGATGCTCGGTGTAAAAGCCTTCGGTGGTGAATTCGTTCAGGCCGGAGCCATTGTTATCCGTCAGCGCGGCACCAAATTTCACCCTGGTGAGAATGTGGGCCGTGGCGGCGATGACACGCTGTTTGCCAAGGCAAACGGTACGGTCCGGTTCGCCCGGGGCAAAAACGATCGCAAATTCGTGCACGTTGATCCTGCATGAGTGCGATAGCGCTGCTTGACTGATCAAGTAGCCAGCCGACACCCTTTTTAAGCTGGGCTCCCCAATCGGGGAGCCCTGCTTTTTTTGTGCCCATTTTGGACGAGAGCCAAGACGTGAGGGGTATTCGCATCAGCCGGAAGCAGGCGCCCCTATCGCGCTCGAATCCGCCTTATTCATAGGTCGTGATCCGGCTTCAAAGCGGAAAAATGGTCTGCCGGGTGGCAAACGAGGATCTGGAAAGTGTAGGCCAGATGGGCCTGCTGCAGGCACTCGACGGTTTCGATCCCGAACGCGGTACGCCGTTTGTTTCATACGCCTACGGACGCATCCACGGCGCGCTGGTCGACTACCTCCGCTCCATCGATGCCCTCCCCCGAGAGCGTCGTCGCCTTCTGGCTTCTGCACACAAGATCATGGACAACCTTCGTCAGGATCTGGGCGAAGAGCCGAGCGATCATCAGGTCGCGACGGAAATGGACATGACCCTTGTCGAATACCACACATTACTTCGTGACGCACAGTGCCGCTTCTCCCTGTCGCTGCACGCTCCCATCGATGGCGAAAGTGATCACACCATGATCGAGTCGATCCCGAACGAAGATACAGCTGCTGCTTTCGAAGCCATCGATCGCGAATCGCTGAAAGACTACATCAATACACTCATTGCCGAACTTCCTGAGCGTGAACAGACCATCCTGGCGCTGTACTACTTCGAGAACCTGACCCTGCGCGAAATCGCCGGTCTCATGGATCGCACCAAAGCACGCATCAGTCAGATCCTGGCGAAAGTGCTTAAGACGCTGCGCGGTCAGCTGGCCATGGTTTCCAACAAGGCTGCCTGATGCAGGGCACCTGAGCCATGCTGTCTACAGCAGGGCGCTTGGTGCAAACACGTTTGATTCTGCCAGAGACGACACTTTGGTGGGAATCGTAGAGGGAGGATTCGGGCGCGCGGCCAATGGCCGCGCGCCCGTCCTGTTTTCAGGCAGAAGGTTAGACGAATACCTCGGGGCAACGCGTTTTAATCTTCAAAGAACGAAGCGAACTATTGACCCCATTTGCTGTATATTTCTTGGCTTAAGGAAAATGCTGTTTTTGGCCATTTCCGGCCATTCAGCGCATAGCAGGGACTCGCGTAGTCCTCGGCCGACCCCGGGAAGTTTTAATTCGAGCGATTTGGTGTTCGAACGACACCGGCCGACTGAAATTTGCTATTCGATTCGCCATAACGATTGAGGTTCGTCCATGGGCGTAATGAACAAAATGCGGGAAAGCACCGGAGCCATTCTCTGGATTCTGGTCTTTGCCTTTGGTGTCATCTGGGTACTCCAGGATTCCGGTGGTCTCGATACCATCGGCCAAACGGGCAACAACATCGGCTCCGTCAATGGAGATCCGATCTCTGTTGACGAATACAACTCTGCTGTCGATCAGCAGGTACAGAGCTACCAGAACCAATCGGGTGACACGATGCCACCGCAGATGCTGGATCAGACGCGCGATCGCGTTTTCAACCAGTTGGTGGAATCCCGCCTTCGCGAGCAGGAAATGGAGCGGCTCGGCCTCGACGTTTCTGATGACGAGTTGGTGGAGATGATCCAGGGCGCTGATCCGCACCCGATCATCAAGGCATACTTCAGCGATGGGAATGGTGGCGTTGACCGCGCCCTGCTGCAGAACTTCATTGCCAATCCGGATGCTACAGCTGACTGGCTGAACATCGAGAACTACCTGCGAAGCGAGCGTCGTCGCCAGAAGCTGGAAAACCTGATCAACTCGACTGTCCGCATCACGGAGTCAGACATTATCGAGGAATACCTGGTGCGCAACCAGCGTGTTGACGCTCGCTACGTTGCGCTGCGTCACTCCTCCCTCCCGGATGATGAGATCTCGTATGACGATGGTGATCTCCGATCGTTCTACAACGACCATCGCGAGGAATTCGCTCGGGCCAAGGCATACAACCTGTCCTATGTGACGGCTTCGAAGGCCCCAACTGCCGCCGATACAGCTGCCACCGTTTCTGATGTGCAGTCGCTTAAAGAGTCCTTCGCTGCGGCTGAAGACGATTCTCTCTTCCTGGCGCGCAACGGCTCAGAGCGCCCATGGGCAGATGCTTACTTCCGTCCAGATGAGCTTTCCGAAGAAATTGCCGAGGTGGTTTTCGACAATATCGAAGCCGGGCAAGTAGTAGGCCCGATCATCACGGGTGGCCAGATACACCTCGTCAAAGTGGTCGATGTTCGTCCTCCAGAAGAGACAGCCGTTCGCGCTCGACACATTCTCTTTCGCGCTTCGGAAGGGGACGATGAGGCCCGTGCAGAGGCCATGAGCGAAGCGCGCAACGTTCGTCGTCAGTTGCTCAACGGTGGTGATTTTGCCGCACTGGCTGCCGAATTCTCCGATGATGGCACGGCCCAGCGCGGTGGCGATCTCGGCTGGTTTGGCCCTGGCCGCATGGTTGCTGCTTTTGAGGAAGCTGCCTTCGATGCACGTATTGGTCGCATTGTTGGCCCCGTCGAGACTCAGTTCGGATACCACCTCATTGAGGTTACAGACCGCGCCACCGAGGAAGCTCAGATTGCGGACTTCGCTCTTACCCTGCGGGCGAGTGTGCAGACGCTGAATCGCGTACAGTCCAACTTGGACGACCTGCAATATTTTGCCTCTGAAGAAGGCAGCTTCGTAGAGGAATCAGGTCGCCGCGAACTGGATGTCCTCACGGTTGCAGTGGAAGAAGGTCAGCAGTTTATTCCTGGCGTCGGAAACAGCCGCGCACTGCTCAACTTTTTGACAAGCGCTTCGGCCGGCGATGTCAGCCCGGTTATCGAGCTGAACGACGTCTTTTTCGTTGCCCACGTGGACGACGTAATCTCCGAAGGATACCAGCCATTCGAAGAAGTCAGTGCTCAGCTCGAACCACGCCTGCGCAATCAGCTCAAAGCTGAAGTGCAGGCCGCGCTCATGCGTGAAGCGCTGGCCGATGGCTTTGACGGATTGGCCGATCGCCTGTCCACGGCCGAGCGTACGGCAGAAGGTCTTTCCTTTGCCAACCAGTCGGTACCAGGCATCGGTCGCGATGCTGTCTTTGTCGGTACTGCGATGGCCATGGAAGAAGGTGAGACCAGCGGCGTAGTGGAAGGAGAAAATGCGGTTTACGTCATCCAGGTGACTACTGCGCATGATCCGGGTGCTCCCCAGCCTTCTGATTACTCGAATCTGCAGGAGCAGCTTACGTCCAGTCAGCAGAATCTGGTTCGGGCTCAGTGGATCACTGCTCTGCGCGAGTCCGCAGACATAGAGGATAATCGCCGTCTTTTCCTGCAGTAGGCAGGTAAGCGAGGTCCTCACCTCCTGATCCGGTCCGAATAATTTTGCCTCACGGCAGATGGATGTAGGCCAAGGACAACGACTTTTCGCATAGAGGGCGCCCGCCATTCGGCGGGCGCCCTCTATCATTTTGTGGACCTTTGCAGAGCTTCATGTCATCATGCGCTCACGATATCCATTGAATGGGCCGACATGCCAGAAACACGCGCTCAAGATTGGAGATCGGGCGTATCAGAGCTCCAGGTTTCCTCGGTAAATCGTTTCTGCAGGCCCTTCCAGATATAAATTGCTCGGATTACTTGCTGCCCCTTCGAAGCCAACAGACAAGAGACCGCCGGGCATCTCGACCTCAAATCGCCGGGCCTGGGATCGGTCCGTAAGAGCGGTGACCAGGCTGGACGCGATCGAGCCGGTGCCGCAAGCCAACGTCTCCGCCTCGACACCTTTTTCGAAGGTTCGGACACGCAGACGGGCCGCCTCCTCTACCCCGCCGCTTGCCAGCAATTGTACGAAATTGACGTTTGCTCCTGCCTCTCCCAGTGCTCTGTCAGCACGTAATGCTGGTCCCATGGAGGCGATGTTCAGGTCGCGGGTATCTTCGACGAATGCTACCAGGTGTTCCGTTCCCGTCCAGAGGTAGTGACAGGACAATACGTCCTCAGGAGTACCTCCCTCCAGCGGTATATCACGTTCGAAAGACGTCGGCTGCGGGACGAAAAGCCGTACGAGACCATCTTCCAAGATGTCAGCACGATAGACGCCTGCGTCTGAGGAAAACACCAATTCAGGCCCACCGGCGTTGGCTTCATGGGCAAATCTCGCCAGACAGCGGGCCCCATTACCACACATGGTACCCAGCGATCCATCCGCGTTGTAGTAGGCCATGCGGTAATGCACATCCTCCCGATCAGCCACCTGCAAGGACAGCAGACCATCCGACCCGACTCCCGTACGCCGCGGACAGAAACGAGCCGCCATCGTGGATAACTCTTCCCCCGAAAAGCGGTAGAAACGATTATCTATGACAATAAAATCATTTCCTGCGCCGCTCATTTTTGTAAATTCGAGTACGAATTTGCGTGAAATGTGTGGCTCCAAAGATTGGCTGCTCATTCGATGACTCATTCAGAGGGTTTAGCAATCAGCTGCAAAATACGAGGTAATAACGCTCGATTTGAAAGAAAGAAGACTGGAAATTGAACAGGCCGAACCCCTCCTCCTTTTCGGCTTCAATGACATTTACCTGAAGCGCATCGAAGCTGCGTTTCCCGAAACCCGAATCGTTGCCCGCGGCAACCAGGTAGTACTTCAGGGTGAAGACTCCGACCTGGACACAATCAGTCGCATCCTGGACGAGATGATCGTCTTGCTCAATCGCAACGGTAATCTGACCGAGAACGACGTCGACACAGTGCTTGCGCTGTTTTCCAGCGGAAAAGGTGCGCCGGGTGTTTTCAGTAGAACCGGATCCGGGCACACGGTCCTCTTCACTCCTCATGGTGGCAGTGTCAAAGCGAAAACACCCAACCAGATCAGACTGGTTGAATCGGCTCGATCCAACGACATTGTCTTTGCCATCGGCCCCGCGGGTACGGGTAAGACGTATACAGCTGTTGCCCTCGCCGTAGCGGCATTGAAGTCGAAACAAGTAAAGCGCATTGTGCTATGTCGTCCGGCTGTGGAAGCCGGCGAGCGCCTTGGATTCCTCCCTGGCGACCTACGTGACAAGGTCGACCCGTATCTCCGCCCCCTTTATGATGCACTTGAGGACATGCTTCCCAAGGAGAAGCTGAAGTCCTACATGGAGAACAACACCGTGGAAATCGTCCCGCTGGCCTACATGCGAGGACGCACGCTGAATTCCGCTTTCGTCATCCTGGATGAGGCACAAAATGCCACGGCGCTTCAGATGAAGATGTTTTTGACACGTCTGGGCGCGAACAGCCGGGCGATCATCACGGGAGACTTGACGCAAACAGACCTACCCTCTCGCGATTCCAGTGGACTGGCTCAGGCAAAGGACATCCTTTCGGGTGTGACAGGAATCGAGTTCGTTTACTTTGACGAGAATGATGTCGTGCGCCACCGACTGGTGAAAGACATCATCAGTGCGTACTCCAGATTTTACGAAGACGACGAGCCGGGACGCGCCCACTCCTGACCGTTCCTCACTGGACGAGTCCGCGTAGCCATTGAACTGGCACCCCGAAGCCGGACAAACGCTATGCCGAGTGGATCTCGGGATTGGAGACCGACTGCTTCAAGATCTCTTTGGGGCGGTTCCTCTCATCTACCAGAACGACCGTTGCTTCGTGCTCATTCGCCTCTTCCGGCGTCATCTGAGCATAGGAGATCAAAATGACTTCATCTCCGGTGGCCGCCAATCGTGCGGCTGGTCCATTGAGGCAAATCGTACCGCTTCCCGCCTTGGCGGGAATGGTGTACGTTTCGAGACGAGCCCCGTTGTTCACATTCACGATGTGGACCTTCTCGTAGGGCAGAATACCGGCAAGATCCAACAACCCTTGATCCACGGTGACCGAACCCTCGTAATACAGCTCTGCCTGGGTCACCGTCGCACGGTGAATCTTGGCTTTGAACATAGAAAGGGTCATCAACGTCTGGGTTTGAGGAATCAGGATAGGAATCGGGCGCTGTAATCGTTCACGGAACGCCAGGTTTCACCCTTTCGATTCCCTTCATCGTCTCTTAGCCGTTCGAGGATCGGGAGCATAACCGTATCTGAAGCTATCGTATCGGGAGCTACCGTATCGGGAAGACCAAAGCTTCATTCAGGGTACGTCTACAATGGCGTTGTCAATAAGCCGGGCAGAGCCGAAGAAGGCAGCCGATGCCAAGAGCACCTTGGATCCCGAGGCAAGATTATGCAGCGGTTGTAAGGTCTGCGTGTCAACCAGCTGAACATAATCAATGCGGCAAAGCGGCTCTGTGCCAAGAAGCTCCCTGACCTCGGCAACGATGGTAACCGAATCTCGCACTCCTCGCTCCACGATCTGATCTCGTGCTTCTTGTAAAGCAGCGTATAGAATGGGCGCCGCAGAACGCTCCTCCGGTGACAGGTACCTATTCCGCGAAGACATGGCCAGTCCGTCCCCTTCGCGCACCGTGGGAACGCCCTTCAATGTGACAGCAAATCCCATTTCAGCAGTCATGCGCTTGAGAATGAAAAACTGTTGCGCATCCTTCAATCCAAACACGGCTACGTCCGGCTCGCAAATGGCAAAAAGCCGGGCAACGATGGTCGTGACCCCCCTGAAATGACCCGGACGGGACGATCCACACAGGTGATCGCCGATTTGATCGACGGTCACCCATGTCAGGTTGGCTCCCAACGGATATATCTCTGCTTCAGAGGGGGCAAAGATTACATCAACGGCTCCTGTGACAGCCAACTTCTTACTGTCTGAATCCAGCGTACGCGGATAGGCATCATAATCCTCTCCCGGGCCGAATTGAGTCGGGTTTACAAAAACAGAAACGATGACACGATCGCAATCGACGGCTGCTTCGCGGGCAAGGGTCAAATGACCTTCATGCAGTGCCCCCATGGTGGGTACCAACCCGACCGAGTGTCCTTGCTGTCGTTCATGCCGGGTCCATGCCCGCATGGAAGCTGCATCAGTGATGATCAGGGGCTGGGCCATGGTGATGGCGCTGAAATCAGCGAATGGGATACAGGGTGTGTGGTGGTAACAGGAGCGTCAATATCTGCCGCGTCGGTTTTGTCACGATCATGGATTCGAAAGATACACAGCGAACCAACCCGATTTCAGCAAAGCTCAACAGCGCCAGAACAGCCTCTCCGATATATTTCCTATGCTATTGAATTTCCTGCTGCATTCAACCCGTTGGAGCGGATCCATGAGCGATTTCCACTCAGAAGATTTTCGAATCGAGAATGATTCATTGGGCGAAGTTCGCGTACCTGCCAACGCCTGGTATGCCGCCCAGACTCAGCGAGCACTGGATAACTTTCCTATCTCGGGCATCCGCTTTCCTCGCCGATTCATCCAGGCACTTGGTACCATCAAGATGGCGGCTGCCAAGTCCAATCAGCACCTTGGCATCCTGGATACCGACAAAGCGGACCTGATTGTTGCAGCAGCAGAGCGAGTCCGTCAGGGCGAAGTCGATGATCAGTTCGTACTGGACATCTTCCAGACGGGATCCGGTACCTCGTCAAACATGAACACCAACGAGGTGATCTCGAACCTGGCTACGGTTGCTGGAGGTGGCAGCAAAGGTGACAAGACTGTGCATCCGAATGATCACGTCAACATGTCACAGTCCTCCAACGATGTCATTCCCACAGCCATGCACGTCTCGGCCGTGGTAGCCATGAAGGAGGACTTGATGCCGGCTCTGGAGGCTTTCCGGGACGCACTGCGGCAAAAGGCTGACGAGTTCGACGATGTGGTCAAGTCGGGACGTACCCACCTGATGGATGCCACTCCGGTTCGTCTTGGCCAGGAGTTTTCGGGTTACGCAACTCAGATCGAGCAATCCATCGCACGCGTTCACGGCGCGATGGATGAACTGAGAGAACTGGCTTTGGGTGGGACCGCCACGGGAACAGGAATCAACTGTCCTGCCGGATTTGCTGAAGGTGCCATCAAACACATTTCTGATACGACGGGTATCGCATTCCAGGAGGCGGAAAATCATTTTGCCGCTCAGGCTGCCAAAGACGGATTTGTACATGCTTCCGGTTCACTGAACACGCTGGCAGTCGCCCTGATGAAGATTGCCAACGACATCCGGCACCTCTCTTCAGGTCCAACCTCTGGTCTGTCTGAAATCAAACTGCCTGCCATTCAGCCTGGTTCTTCCATCATGCCGGGAAAAGTCAACCCGGTGCTATCCGAAGCCATGATGATGGTCTCTGCACGTGTTATGGGTAACCATGTGACCATAACGACGGGCGGACAGCACGGTAATTTCGAGCTGAACGTGATGATGCCGGTCATGGCCCATGCCATGCTTCAGTCCATCCACATTCTTGCCGGTGCCATGGACGCTTTCCGGACAGGCTGTCTCGTTGGCATCCAGGCAGATCACGAGCGCTGCCGCGAATTGCTGGAGCTGAATCCCTCCATTGCCACAGCGCTCAATCGAGCCATCGGTTATGACATGGCCTCGAAAGTAGCCAAGAAGTCCGCTGCCGAGAAGAAATCGGTTCGTCAGGTTGTTCTCGAGATGGAGCTGATGGACGAATCCACTCTGAACGACGTGCTGGACATTCGCCACATGACAGAACCGGGGATTCCAGGCGAATGAGCGATGTTCCGACGGGGTCGGATGCCCCCTGGACACACTCCCTTTGCGCCGGAATGACCGTCCTGGAGCTGGCCAGTGTGCTTGCTGGCCCCAGTGTGGGTCAGTTTTTCGCGGAGCTTGGGGCGCGTGTGATCAAGGTCGAGAACCCATCCACCCGAGGGGACGTCACGCGGACTTGGCGCATGCCTGGAGAGGCAGACTCCGATCGGACCTCGTACTTCCATTCCTGCAACTGGGGAAAGGAGTCAATCGCCATCAACTTGAAATCACAGGCGGGCATCGGGGTGATGCACGATCTGGTTGCTGCATCGGATGTGGTCATCAGTAATTACATCCCCCGAGCAGCACGCAAGCTCCAGGCTGACTACGAGACCCTCCGGGAAATCAAACCGGATGTCATCTTGGGATCCATCATCGGTTACCGCCCTGATTCTGACCGTCCCGGATACGACGCTATCATCCAGGCCGAAGCTGGCTACTACTACATCAATGGAAACCCAAAGTCGGGCAATTGGCGCCCCACGAAAATGCCGGTTCCACTGATGGATATCCTGGCCGGTCACCAGCTGAAACAGGCCCTTCTGATGGCCCTTCTGCGCAAGAACACCTCCGGAGAAGGCGCCAATGTGACCGTCAGTCTTTACGATGCCGCCCTCAGCGCGCTCACCAATCAGGCCACGAGCTGGCTGGTTGCTGGAAAGATTCCGGAAGCTTTGGGCTCTGAGCACCCAAACATCGCTCCCTATGGATCGGTGTACCAAACGGCTGACAAACGCTCGTTGGTACTGGCTGTCGGGACGAATCGCCAGTTCTTGAAGCTATGTGACATCCTGGAACTACCCGGACTTGCTTCGGATGATCGATTCAGTATCAATCAGAGCCGGATTGCCCACCGAGACGAGCTGAAAACCACGCTACAGGAAGCCATCCGCAACCACAATCGCGATGATTTGCTGGCCCGATGCCTTGAAGTGGGCATTCCTGCGGGTGCCGTACGCAAGATGAATGAGGTATTCGACGAAGCGCCCGACTACTTGCAACTTCCTGGCCCGAATGGAGCAGCCCGTGGAGTTCGAGAAACGGCCATTTGGCCACCGGCAGCCCCGAAGCACATGGATGACATCACACTTCCTCCGGCCTACGCGGCCGACACGGTGCAGGTCTTGCGAGAAGTCCTGGGCCGTTCGGAAGCTGATATTCAATCGCTGTTGGAAGCAGGAGCCGTCGAGCACCTCTGAACGAATCGCGCCGCGACTCACTGTGTTGACAGTGTGCTGTCCGGTTCAGGGATTCCGCGGTACACGAGCCGCTCCGACTGGTACAGACTCCGGTCCCCCTCAGCCGCGCGTACGCGGTAGACCTCTTCGGCCACCACAGCATCGGCGTCATTTCCAAAGTTTGATCGGACGTACGTCAACACCGCCGCCACCTGCTCGTCTGTAAGAAAATTGTGCGGCGTCATCACATTGTTGTAGGACTTCCC
>JAURNP010000066.1 GCA_030830105.1 Rhodothermales bacterium
CAGGTCTTGCGTCTCAACACCGAAAAGACCGCTCTGGAGAATCGCGATACGTATGGCAAGGCCTTTCTCCAGGTGACCAATCTTTGGACCCATTCGGATGTGGTCAAAACATTGGTCTTCAGCAGGCGGCTTGCCAGCGTGGCCAGCACCTTGATGGAAGTTGAAGGGGTCCGCCTCTATCACGACCAAGCTCTCTACAAAGAGGCTGGCGGAGGATATACGCCCTGGCATACCGATCAGTATTACTGGCCCTTGGCCTCGCAAGCCTGTATCACAGCCTGGATTCCTTTGCAGGAGACTTCCCTGGAAATGGGCGCCCTGGAATACGCGGCTGGAAGTCATACCCTTGAAATTGGACGAGACCAACCTATCAGCGACAAAAGCGAGGCGCTCATTCATGCAGCGCTCTCCGAGGCAGCAGTGCCGATAATCGCCGAGCCCTTCAGTCTGGGAGAGGTCGGATTCCATGCAGGATGGCTTTTTCACAGGGCGGCACCGAACACTACGTCCAAGCCACGTAAAGTGATGTGCGTCATCTATATGGACCGCGACATGCGGCTCAAGGAGCCTTCCAATAATCACCAACGACTGGATTGGGAGGTCTGGTGCCCGGGATCGCAGGTCGGCGACATCATTGATACACCACTTAATCCGGTCCTGGTCTAGACGATCGTCAACACCAGCTTATTCTGAGCAGGTGGAAGTGCATTATTGCAGGCCAACCCAAGGGTTTGCGCGCCCTCTGGCTTGATCGGATCAACAGACTCAATCAGGAGGGGGCTTCCGTGCTATGTCCGGAAGCGCTAGACGTCGCCTCACGCTGCTTGGCCGGTCGCGGCAAGGGAGCGGCAGGCGATGCCGTGGCCTTCGAAGCGATAGCACCTTCGAAAACGACAACGAACGTCGTTCCTTCACCAGGTGTGCTGGCTACTTCGATGCGGCCATTCATTTTCTCTACAATGCGTGACGTGACGGCAAGCCCCAATCCGCTGCCTTCAGCGGGACGATCTGCGCCCATGTGTTCTTGTCGGAATTCGTCGAAAAGCATGGGAACGAAGTCCTCTGATATTCCGACGCCGGAGTCCTCCACGGTGAATCGCAGATCCTGCGCATCGGGCCCCAGCATGACAGAGATGAATCCGGTTTCAGTGAACTTGATAGCATTTCCCACCAGATTATTGACCACCGTTTCAAGACCCTTCTGATCCAGAACTACGTGCATGGTATCTGGCACTTCAACGCGGAATTCCAACTCTTTCTTCGCCGCCAGCGGCCTGAGCATACGTAACGACTCCATGACAATCTGACCTGCATTGTGAGTCTCCATCGAGAACGCAGCCTTGTCCGCCTGCAGGCGGGAGAGGTCGAGCACGGAATTGATCGTGCTCATAAGACGCTTCCCTGCAGACTGAATATGCATGGCAAACTCCTGTCGCTCATCATCGAGCTCCTCTTCCAGCACCTGCGCAAATCCGATGATACCCGAGAGAGGAGTCCGGATTTCGTGCGTCATGTTGGTCAGGAAGGCGGTCTTGAGTCGGGCCATTTCCTCAGCGCGGTCACGCTCAGCAATCAACTCCTCATTATGGCGCTGTCGCTCCAAATGATGTTCGTGCTGCTGAAGGGCGATCGAAAGAAGGTCGGCAACGTCGCGAATGACCTTCAGGTATTCCTCGTCGAAGTGGGTCACGTCGGTGTGGCCTACATGCAAGGCTCCGGCCACGGATTCTCCAGCTGTCAAAGTCACCCGGCAGTAGCTCTGAATCCCGCGGTCAAGGACATGATTCTCGATGGGGAAGCGCTCAGACATTTTTGTTCAAATTGCGGGCAACAAAGAGCCCCTTCCTGAATGGCCGGTGCCAATCGAGAGGGATATGTCCGTCATCGTTAGACGCCCCCAGTCTATTGCCCGATTCTGATTTCACGACAACAACACCGTCATCGTAGTTGATCTGAAGGACCGAAATCCGGTCAGCGTTCAACAGCTCCTGTAATTCCTTTACGGCGTGACCCAAAATATCTTCCAGTGTCTCCTCGTCCACAATCTTTCGTTCGATCCCATTCAGCATCCGGAGCCGGCGGGTTGTTCTTCTGAGGGTCTTCTGCGTAATCGTCTTTTCTTCGACTTCCTTCTCCAAACTCTTCTTCTGCCGTTCCAGGTCCTTAAAGGCCGACTCCATGGTCGTCTCCAGAAGGGACTTGTAGCGTTCCTCACTCTGTTTAAGCTCTGCCTCCTTCTCCTTCTGCGAATGAACCTCGCTCTCAAGAGTGCCTTTCTGATGAGCCAGTTCTCGCCGTGTCTTGCGAAGTTTAGACATACTCGCTTCCAGCACATGGAAGCGACCGATGGAGGCCATTAGGAACATGGCCACGGCAAGCATGGCCCACCCAGCCATTCTTAGCAATCGAGCATCCCGTTTCAATCCCGCGTTCATCGGAATCCGCTCAAATCCAACATACAGATAGCCCCGGAAGACTGGTGAGGCTAGTTCGTACCCAAAACGATGCGTATTGAGCGTTGCCCCGGTGTTGTTGAACATCTCTGGAAACTGGAAAGCCGCGCGATGTGCGCCAACTGGGTTGTATGCTGAAATTATGGCCCCGGTTGAATCACTGATCACCAGATAGGCCAAGTGATCCAACACACGCACAGACCCAACGAAGCTTGAGACCGCTATGGAATCGGAGCCCGAGGACAACATGACATCTTCAAACTGCCGCACTATCCGGTTACTTTTCTCCTCTGCATCAATCTCAGAAAACGCCTGAAGATGGTCATGAGAAGAGAACATGAACCAGAAGCTGACGCCCACAAGTGCCGCACACACGAACCCAAGAAAGGCCGTGTGCCCGTGTAGTATCGGTATGAATCGGTTGATCCGCATGTAAGAGAATCGGAGTTGTACCCGTGAAGAGTCCTCCTTGTCGGTATCGGCAACTATTGGCATGCCCTAAGTCCGTCAGACATTTTAAATGGCCGTATATTGACGAGTGTCGTCTCGTGGAAAGGAAGATTAGGGTGGGTATGAAGCGTTGGAATATCAAACCAGTGGAGGATTCGGAGGCAGTAAAAAGCCTTCAAAGGTCCCTGAATGACCTGCCCCATCCGCTTGCCCGTGCCTTGGTCTTGCGCGAAATCGAAACACTCGAAGAGGCTCGTTCCTACTTCCGCGACGGTCTTGATACGCTCCATAATCCGAGCCTGTATAAAGGCATGGACCGAGCAATAAATCGCATCCTTCCGGCCATCACCAATGGCGATCGTATCACGGTCTATGGCGATTATGATGTGGATGGAACCACTTCGACCACCTTGCTGACCCATTATCTGCGCAGCGTGGGAGCAACGGTGCAGTTTTTTATCCCCGATCGATTCAAGCACGGGTATGGTCTGAGTCGGCAAGGCTTGGATGCGGTTCATGCACTTGGCACAGATCTGATCATCGCGCTGGATTGCGGGGTCACTGCCGTAGAAGAGGCTGCCTTGGCTCGAGAACGCGGCATGGACCTGATTATCTGTGATCACCATACTCCGCAGGACGAGTTACCCGATGCGGTTGCCGTTCTCGATGCAAAGCGCGAGGACTGCACGTACCCATTCAAGGAATTATGCGGATGCGGCGTAACCTTCAAACTTGTCCGCGCGATTCAAAAAGCACTTGGTAAAAACCCGGATGACGTTCTGCACTATCTGGATCTTGTAGCGGTAGCAACGGCCGCCGATATGGTCCCGCTACATGGTGAGAATCGCATCCTGCTTCGTGAAGGACTCAAACAACTGCGCTACCGGCCCCGCCTTGGACTACGCATGCTGGCAGATCAAGCCGGCGCCAGACTCAGTGAGGCTACTGCAAGGTCGATTGTGTTTTCGCTCGGACCTCGCATAAATGCCGCCGGACGCCTGGGAGACGCGGCACGGGCGGTCAATCTGTTACTGGCAGATGATCAGATCGAGGCCACCGCTCGAGCCCGGCAACTTGAGCGACTCAACGACGAACGTCGAGCACTCGATCGTGAGACACAAAAACAAGCATTTACTCAAGCTGATCGGTTTCTGGCTGGTCGGGAGCGCCACGCCGTAATTCTCCACCACCCGGATTGGCACCTTGGCGTGATAGGTATTGTGGCCAGTCGGCTGGTAGAACGTCACTATCGTCCGGCAATCATGCTGGCAACCTCGGGAAAAGTGATCAAGGGCAGCGCTCGTTCGGTGGCCGGGATCAATATCTTCAATGCGCTGACTTCTTGCGCAGACCTTTTGGTCGAATTCGGGGGGCACGACTTCGCTGCCGGATTGACATTGAAGCCTGAAAACCTCCCGGCCTTCATAGAGCGATTCGATAAGGCTGTTAGGGAGGTTGTATCGGAAGACACGCTGGAGCCGAGTGTAGATGTCGACGCCGAAATGAGGCTCTCTCAACTGGACGATCGCTTCTGGGCCGTGCTTAAGCAGTTCGAACCATTTGGACAGGACAATCCAGCTCCCGTATTCGTGGCGCGGAATCTCGATATCATGGGTCCGGTGGCCGGCGTCGGAAAGAAGCGGGACCACGTCAAGTTTTCAGTGGGTGAACGTGGATCGTCTCACCCGGTGCGCAATGCAATCGGCTTCGGACTTGGTAAATACCTGCCTGAATTGTCGGAGGCCCAAGCCACCCAACAGCCCATCGACCTGGCATTTTCCATTGAGGAGAATACCTGGAATGGCCGGACCAGCTTGCAGCTGAATGTGGTAGACATCCGTACAGAAGGGCCTGAATAGCTCTTTTGATGTCCTTGGGTAGTACTCAGCTTCGGTATCTGGCTACTCGAATCAGCCTGCGCTGCAGAGGGGGTGTAACATTTATTCCGGTGTCCTATCTTACCATTGGGAACACTTGTTATGACAAGTTAATACAAGGCGCCTCACCACCCTGAAAAACACCTATGATTGACTTCATATCTCAACCCTGGCCCTGGTACGTGGCCGGGCCCCTCATCGGCATCGTCGTTCCGGCCTTGTTTTTGATCGGGGGTAAACAATTTGGCCTGTCCGAAAATCTGCGCCACGTCTGCGCGATACTCCCGGGTAAGGTTGAATTCTTCAATTACAACTGGAGAAACGGTGCCTGGAATCTCACGCTGGTTGCAGGCATCATCATCGGCGGATTCATCAGCTCGACGTTCCTCGGAAATCCAGACCCGGTTGCCATCTCTGATGCCACCAAGTCCGATCTCGCCCTGCTCGGCGTCACGCAATTTGACGGCCTGATGCCCTCGGAAATCTTCTCGTGGGAAGGCTTGGCATCCGTGCGCGGACTGATCATGATTGTCCTTGGCGGTTTCTTAGTAGGATTTGGCTCCCGCTACGCCGGGGGATGTACCTCGGGACACGCTATTTCGGGACTTGCTGATCTGCAGCTTCCCTCGCTCATTGCCGTAATCGGTTTCTTCGCTGGAGGTCTCATTGCGACCTTCTTCTTGCTCCCCATCATTCTGTAGGTGACTCTATGTCCGAATCGAAAAACACGATCGGCCGTCTGCTTCCCTACCTGTTGGTGGGAATCTACTTCGGCATCATCTTTACCAAATCGGAAGTGATTTCCTGGTACCGCATCCAGGAGATGTTTCGATTCCAGGCCTTCCACATGTATGGCATCATTAGCAGTGCCATCGCGGTAGCCGCCATTTCCGTGCAGATCATCAAACGAAAAGGGATTCGCGCTTTCGACGGCTCGGAAATCAATATTCCTCCTAAAGTGATGGGAAGCGGCACGCGCTATTGGTTGGGAGGCACCTTCTTCGGGCTCGGGTGGGCCTTGACGGGCGCCTGCCCGGGGCCAATGTTCGCGCTCGTGGGCAATGGCTTTCTCATCATGCTCGTAGCCATCCTCTCAGCAATCGCCGGTACGTACGCATACGGCGTGCTCAGACCCAAGCTGCCCCATTAGACGTCACGGCGCTCCGGGTCCTCGTTCCCGGTCAGTGGCCTTCGCGTCCTTGTCCCACTTTTATCAAACCAACCATCCAGTAACACTACCATGTTGTTCCGACAGATCTGGGACCCAAAGCTTGCCCAGTATGCCTACCTAATCGGCTGCCAGGCCACTGGTGAAGCCATCGTCGTCGACCCAGAGCGCGATATCGACCAATACCTCGAACTCGCCGAGAAGGAAGGCGTCGAGATTATTGCAGTCGTCGATACACACATCCATGCCGACTACCTGACCGGTATGCGCGAATTTGCCGAGCGCGGCATTCACGTGTACGCTTCCGACGAGGGCGACGCGGACTGGAAGTACGAGTGGCTCATCGGCTCGGACTACAACCATACCTTGCTGAAGAATTGGGATGAGTTCAAGATTGGCAACATCAAACTGAAGGCAATCCACAACCCGGGACACACGCCGGAGCACCTGTCCTACTTGGTCACGGACCTTGGCGGCGGCGCCGACAAACCGATCGGCTACTGCACGGGAGATTTCGTGTTTGTTGGCGACCTTGGTCGTCCAGACCTCCTGGAATCGGCCGCCGGTGTGACCGGTGCCATGGAGCCATCAGCGCGTACGTTGTACAACTCCGTCCAGGAGTTTTTGGAGCTGGATGACTTCGTGCAGATATGGCCTGCCCACGGTGCGGGCAGCGCCTGCGGCAAGGCGCTCGGCAGTGTGCCTTCATCCACGGTCGGCTACGAGCGTGAGTTCAACGCCGCCATCGACGCGGCCAAGCGAGGCGAGGATGTGTTCATCGAGTCCATTCTCGAAGGACAGCCAGAGCCACCCATGTACTTCGCGCGCATGAAGCGCGACAACAAGCTCGGTCCCAAAGTACTGGGAACGGTGCCCAAACCAAGGCATCTCTTCCAGGAAGACTTGAAAGCGCTCGCTGGCAACACCGAGGTCGCTGTGCTGGACACGCGCCTCGACCGCTCGGCCTTCATGGCCCGCCACCTTCCAGGTTCGCTCTATGCCGGGTTCAACAAGTCGTTCAATACGGCCGCTGGCTCAATCATCGAAGAGGACATGCCCATCTACCTCATCATCGAGGAAGAACATGTAGATGAGGCCGTTCGCGACCTCATCCGGGTGGGCCTGGACAACATTGTTGGCTACGCGACGCCGGAGACGCTGGAAGCCTACGCTGATCACGGTGGAGAAATGGGTAGCATCCGTGAGATTGCCATCGAAGAAATTCCGGCCATGCTGGAAGCCATCGATGATGCCATCGTACTCGACGTTCGCAACGCAAGCGAACACCAGCCTGCTCACATTCCGGATTCGGCCAACATCGCTTACACCCGTCTCTGGGTCAGTCGCGATGAAGTACCCGCTGGAACCAAAATGATCCACTGTGTCTCTGGGGGACGTTCAGCCGTGTCTGCTGCACTCTTGTCCCGCCTGGGTCACGATGTGATTTTTGTCAATGGCGAATGGGATGGTTGGGTTGCCAACCCCAACAGCACCATCGTCAGCGGTGCGCCTGTAGAGGCGTAACCAAAGGCAGCTGTCCACAGGCGCTGGTGGCGCCGGAATGTGGAAGGCTGTCCAGGGTGGAACGTGGCGGCGGGCCAGCTGGCCCACCGCCACGTCAATTTCCCTTCGCCCTGCTCATCCGGCCCGGTCCCATTCGTAGACCCGTGGCCACTGGTTGAAGACTTATGCTATCGCGATTCATCCCTGCTCTGGAGTGGGCACCTCGTTATGATCGCGCTCACCTCTCCGGAGATCTGAACGCCGGCCTGACGGTTGGCGTCATGCTCATCCCTCAGGGTCTCGCTTACGCCCTGATCGCCGGCCTTCCGCCCATCTACGGGCTGTACGCCGCGCTCGTCCCCATCGTGATCTACGCCTTCTTGGGCACCAGTGGTCAACTGGCCGTTGGACCCGTGGCTATGGTGAGTCTCCTGGTAGCCACCGGTGTCTCAGCACTGGCTCCTCAAGGCACGGACGAATATATCACGCTTGCCATCCTTCTGGCCTTCATGGTGGGTGTGATCCAACTCGCCTTAGGCCTTTTGCGATTCGGCTTTATTACCGACTTCCTATCCCACCCCGTCCTGAGCGGTTTCACCAGTGCGGCGGCGTTGATCATTGGTCTGAATCAGCTCAAAAACCTGACCGGCATCCCGATTCCGCGCTCCAACAGTGTCTTCGAGATCCTGTACGAAGCCGGTGCGAGCTTCAGCACCATCCATATCCCAACGCTCGCCATCGGAATGGGAGGTATCCTCGTCATCGTGGGACTTCGAAAGTGGTCTCGCCGCATTCCCGGTGGCCTGATCGCCGTTGTCCTTGGCACGGCCGTAACGGCTATGCTGGCTCTGGACAACAGTGGTGTTGCCATCGTCGGCGATGTGCCCGCTGGTCTTCCAGCAGCGAGCATTTCTTTCCTGAACCTTGGCGCCGTGGCCGACCTGCTGCCGATCGCTCTCGCCATCTCCTTGGTCGGCTTCATGGAGTCCATTGCCGTGGCCAAAGCCTTTGCAGCAAAGCATCGCGCCACAATTGAACCGAGTCAAGAGCTGACCGCCCTTGGTATGGCCAATCTCGTCGGCGCCATATTCCAGTCCTACCCCACGACAGGGGGCTTTTCGCGTACTGCCGTCAACCACCAGGCGGGCTCTGTAACGCCGCTTGCTAGCCTGATCAGCGCCGCCATCGTCGGACTGACCCTGCTCTTCCTGACGCCGCTTTTCACCTATTTGCCCAAGGCATTGCTCGCCGCCATTGTCATGGTGGCCGTACTCGGACTCCTCGATATCAAGGAGATGCGCTTCCTGTGGAATTCGAACCGCACCGACTTGGCGTTGCTCCTGATCACGTTCATGGCTACCCTGGTGCTGGGCATCGAGCCGGGCATCCTGATTGGTGTCAGCATGTCGATGCTATCGTTCGTCTACCAGGCATCCCGACCCCATATGGCACGCCTCGGCCGGATGCCCGGACAGGAGACTTATCGTAATGTAGATCGCTTCCCGGAAGTGGAAACGGTGGATGGGATTGCCATTTTTCGGGTCGATGCTTCGCTCTTCTTCGGCAATGTCGAACACATCAAGGACGGTCTGAGCGCTTTGCTGATCAAGGAGCCAGATACGCAGGTATTGATCCTGGACCTGTATCCGGTCAACCGAGCCGACTCGACCGCCATCCATGCCCTGATGGACATTCACCAACGTCTATCAGATCGTGGCATTGCCCTGCTGCTCTCAGGAGTCAAAGGGCCCGTCCGGGATGCATTCGAACGTAGCGGTTTCACAAAGCGCATCGGACAAGGTGCCTTCTTCATGCGCATCCACGATGCCTGCCACGAAGCTCAGCGACGCATGAACACGTATCTTGTCGGCGAGATTGATAGCCCAGGCTAAACCCTTTGCATGACGCCTGGTCACCGCGACTGATCAGCAGGCACCCATCCCCGCAGTTTATGTCATCTTCCGGACGAACCGCCACCTTGATCCCGGACTGGATGCGATCCTATCAACGATCGGATCTCGGGGGAGATCTGGTTGCCGGTATAACCGTGGGTGTGGTTCTGATTCCACAGGGAATGGCCTACGCCTTGCTCGCGGGCGTCTCTCCGGTGTATGGACTCTACGCCTCCCTTGTCCCGCTCCTGGTGTACAGCCTCATGGGGAGGAGCCGCCACCTTGCCGTCGGAGTTGTGGCAATCGACTCACTGATCGTCGCCGCGGGAGTGGCGGCTATGGTACCGGGATCCGCTGCTGAAGCGCTTTCCCTGACGATTCTACTAGCCCTGATGGTCGGGGTCATCCAGATTGTCTTGGGGCTGTTGCGATTCGGGTTTGTGGTCAACCTGTTGTCGCGTCCGGTGACAACAGGTTTCACCAGTGCTGCCGCGTTGATTATCGGCATGAGCCAACTCAAGCATCTTCTGGGCGTGGACCTGGAGCGTAGCCTGAACATCTTTACGCTTCTCATACAGGCAGGCGAGAAGATTGCCCAACTGCATCTACCGTCGCTCCTGATTGGTGGGAGCGGCATCATTCTGCTGGTTCTGATCCGCAAGCGTTTTCCCCGCATACCCGGTCCACTTGTTGTGGTCATCCTGTCGGCATTGGCCGTGATAAGCTTGAATCTGGACTCGCGTGGTGTGTCGCTCGTGGGCGCTATCCCGTCGGGGCTACCTTCTCCGGGGGTCCCGGTCTGGACGATTGAGACAATCAAGGGGCTGTTTCCGACGGCTGTCACGCTGTCATTGATCCAGTTTGTAGGCGTGATTTCTCTGGGCAAGCTGTTTGCTGCGCGGCATGGATATCGCATTCAACCGAGCCGGGAACTGGTTACCCTCGGCAGCATGAATGCGATCGGTTCGCTCTTTCAGAGCATTCCTGTTTCAGGAAGCTTCTCGCGCAGCGCCGTGAACGAACGTGCTGGTGCCAATTCTCCGCTGGCCAATGCCATTGCAGCGCTCCTCATCGCCGGAGTATTGATGTTTTTGACGCCGCTGTTCGCGTGGCTTCCTATCCCGATTTTCGCCTCCATCATCATGGTCTCCGCGTTCGGACTCATCGATGTAGCCGAAGTGCGCTACCTGCTGCGTACCAAGGCCGCGGACGGCATCATCGCCTTGCTGACCTTCCTGGCTACGCTCATTCTGGGCATTCACCAGGGCATACTGACTGGAATCGGTCTGTCCGTCGTCGCCATCATGTACCGCATTTCGCGGCCTAATATTGCCGTCTTGGGATTACTGCCAGGGACGCGCTCGTTCCGGAATGTGACCAATCATCCGAGCGCGCTTCAATTCGATGAGATCCTTGTCATTCGAGTAGATGCCTCGTTTACATTTGCCAACGCGGACAGGGTGCGCGACCAGATCGTTACCAAAGCACGATCGAGCAAGGCGGGCACGGTAATTCTGGATGCCACGACGGTCAACGATCTCGATTCGACTGCCCTCGCCTTGCTGCAGGATACCCATGGTATCTTGAAAGAAGCGGGGGTTCAGCTGTGCATTGCCGGTGCTCATCAGGAGGTACTCAACGTACTACAAGCTTCCGGGCTGTGGGATGCCATGGGTGCCGAGGCCTTCTTCCTGAGTCCCTGGCGCGCGTTCGTGCACACGCTCAAATCGGTAGGACGGGAGGCGGAACTCGCTCAGCTGTCCGATGAGTGATCGCCAATATTTTCGTCGTCCTCGGCATCACGCATGCGCTCGAGGGTGGCACGAGTAAAAGCAAGACGCTCGAACCATTGCCTTTTCCACTGGTCGGCATCGGGCGCGGACGACCACGAAGCACGTGTTGTGTCGCATTCTTCGATAAGGGCGTCGCAAATGGCTGTCCATCCATCATACTGAGCACCGGATCGCAATAGCCCTTCGACGATCCGGGCACGGGATCCGAAACCGGTTGGCAGGCGGAAAGCGCGTCCCAACTGAGACAGACGGGAGCGGGACAATACCAGGCCCGATCGAGCAGGAACGGCCAGAAACGCACCAATCCGAGCCAAGCCCACACGCCCTTCATTCAAGTCGAGATCTGCCCCGGCAAGGGAAGCAGGAATGAGGTTCGAGGCATCCTTTTTAGAGGGGGCGAGGGCCACGATATCATCCAATGCCTTGGCCAGCCCACTTCCCATGGCTTCGAACCAAGCCGATTCGGATCGCTGCAAGTGGAGCATGACCAGCGGCATCCAACCAGCGGCGTGTCTGTGCCAAAAGGCTGCCGCCTCATCCGGTGCACCGGTGCGCAACAAATGCGCCATAAAACCGAGTTCGTTCACCATGTGACCGGTCGATCGGGTCCTATCATCCGGCGCGAATCCGTGCGCCGTCATCCACGCATACACATGTTGTGCGAGCGACCCGCCCAGCATTCCATCGGCTTCCAAAAAGACCCCTGCATCAGGCATCACGTCGTGGGAAAGGATGCGATAGTGGTCAGCGGCCAGGTCATCCTCGGAAGGAATGGCTTCCTGAGAAAGGGAAACACCAGCCGTTGTCAGGATCGCCTGGTCACGGACAGGAACGGCGAACAGATGGGCGAGCGCAGCGAGCCGGTCGGCCAAAGGGCCGACCGGCTCGTTCGCGGAGCTGGATGCAGATGTGTCCGTCACGATTCAGTCGTTGGTAGTCAATTAAACGATGTGGGGATTACTCACGCCCGACCCCGCAGCATGCCTTTCCAGTAGAGGTGAGGTAGCACGTACTTCTTCAGGATCCACATCGACCTGCGCGGTTTGGTTGTGTCGATGGGCAGCGACGGATCGGGCTCATTCTGGTAGTTGAACTCGGCCAGCAGCATTTCGCCATACCCTGTCGTGAGCGGACAGGAGGTGTAACCATAATACCGCTTGTCGGCGGTCACTTCATTTTCTTTCATTACGCGCAGCATGTTGGCCACCATGACAGGCGCCTGCTTGCGAACGGCAGCACCGGTCTTGGCGTTGGGCGTACCCGCCACATCTCCCAAGGCGAAGACATTCGGAAAGCGGGTGTGCTGCAGCGTATTGTGATCGACTTCAACCCAGCCATCGGCATTGGACACATCACTCTCTTTGATGAAGTCCGGCGCCGATTGTGGAGGCACGACATGGATCATGTTGTAGGTCTCCACGCGCTGGCCCGTAACCTCCCCCGTTTCCTTGTCGATCAGGTCAAAGATAGCCTCGTTCTTCTCGCCTCGGATTTCGACCAAATTCGTGTAATGACTCCATTTGGAGCCATAGCGCTCCTGCACTTTGTGCAAGGCGTTTCGGAAGACTTCAACTCCAAAGAGCATGGTACCGGGTGACATCATTTCTACGTCCACCTTTCCCTGCAGTCCGTGGCGTCGCAGGTAATCCGCTGTCAGCCACATGATCTTTTGCGGCGCACCGCCACACTTGATCGGCGTGTTGGGCTGGGTGAAAAAGGCCTTGTCACCTTCTTTCAGACTCTTGAGTACTTCCCAGGTATAGGGCGCCTGGTCGTAAAGATAATTCGAGCATACCCCCCCTTTACCAAGCGCTTCCGGGAGCCCCTTCACCTTATGCCAGTCGATCTGGATTCCTGGCGCCACGATGAGGTAGTCGTACGTAACCTCTCCTCCAGACTCGAGCGTAATTTTTGCGTCTGCACCCGAAATCGTTGCCACCCGATCCTTGATCCATGCGACGCCGCTGGGAATATAGTCGGCGGTACGCTTTTTGGTGGCTTGCTGATCGAAGGTGCCAGCGCCAACGAGAGTCCACGCTGGCTGATAGTAATGCACCTCGGAAGGTTCGATGATTGCGACGTCGAGTTTGCGGTTCTTGCGTCGCAATTGGGCAGCTACAGTGATACCGGCTGTTCCGCCGCCTACGATAAGTACCTGATGATGGGTCATGGATCTATATGGTGAGCAATCACTTTGTGGTGAGTAATCAACTTGTCATTACAACCTAATATCGCTCGAACACAGATCGACCGGTGTAGGGAAAACCCCATCATGACCTGCCCGAATCCTCCTTCACAAGCAATTCCTATCGCCCGAAAGGCTCGTCCGGCAGTTTGTAGGCCTCTTTGACGGGCTTGAGAGGTCGCTTGAACCAGTGCGGACGCCGCAAGCCATCGGGAGAATAGTCTACCGCAGACCGTGACAGGGCTACCCATTCATGGTAGTTCTGCATGGACTGCTCGGTGTCCACCCACACGTCGCCGTGGCGATCCTCTGGACGGGCCCTTTCGACATTGTAGGCCTTCTGAAGCCAGCAATGATGACCTGAGACCGGGTCTGGCTGCACAGCATGCGTCAGGTTCTGGTGCACACCGACATCTTCCCACCAGATGCGGGACGTGTCCGGATCAAAGGACTCCCAGGCGCCAGCTCCGTGGACCACACGCAGCCGACCACTGTTCTCGGTCTCCTCAATATCCACCAGGTTGGACGCGCCGCGATTGAGTCCTTCGCCCTCCTTGAGGCGCCAGCGTCCCAGGTGGTGACTCATGGCAATGACGCCCGGCTTGATGCCTTCAGTGACCCAGACCTTATCGACGAAGTAGCCGATGCGCGTGGTCACGCGAATCAAGTCGCCCGTCCCAACGCCCAGGCGCCGAGCATCCTCGGGATGCATCCACACCGGATTCTTGTGACTCAGCTCGTAGAGCCATTTGGCATTGGCACTACGCGTGTGGATGAGGGTGGGTAGCCGGAAATTGGGCAACAGGAGCATTTCGCCCTTCGCCCGATCGATGTTGTCCGGGTGCACGTGGCTCTTGAGCGTCCACGGCAAGGTGTATTCCTTTTCGGGCCAGCCCCAGTCCTTCATGGTCGGGGAGTAGAACTCCATCTTGCGGCTCGGCGTGGTGAAGCCGGTCTTGGCCTCGCCATCGATCATCACGCCCACGACAGAACCATCCTTTACCAGGCGACCTTGGTCATCTGTCTTCGTGCCGTCGGATGTAATCTGCTTCTCGTACGGGACATAATTATCCTTCGTCACCTCGAAAGCAGCATACTTGCGCATGTACTCGAGCGGCTTTAGTCCCTCGGCTGCAGCCACCTCTGGAAGACCCGGAACCGAGTTCTCGAAAATCCACTGGTAGTACTCATCGACCGTAATAATCTCGCCTTCGCGGTACGGACTCATGAAGTGCTTCTTGACCCCCAGCGATCCGTCAGGGTCCATGGCGGCAGAGAGGTGGATCCAGAATTCGTTCTCTTCCCACACCTCTCCCGGATTCGTCTCATACGTGAATTCAACCTTGCGTCCGAGGCGTTCGGCGGCAACCCGCTGTACGGGCTGGCGGAAAGCAATCCACTGGCCTGAATGGGTTTCCTGGCTCATGAGATCGTGTCGCTCATTGGCATGACCCATCGGAAGCACATAGTCGGCAAACCAGGCCGACTCGTTCCAGGTAGGCGTCATTGCGACGTGGCATTTGATCTTCTCCTCGTCCTGCAGCGCGCGCATCCACATGAATCCGTCCGGGTTGATCCAGAGCGGATTATAGACGCGCGTGAAGTAGACATCGACGTCCCCACGACCTTCCTCCAGGAAGTGCGGCAGCAGGAAGGACATTTCGTAGAAAGCCAGCGGCCATTCGTGCGGCAGGTGCAGCTCGTTCCACGCGTTCAGCGGCTTTGGCTGATCGAAGGGCTTGGGAACGAATTTATTCCAGCTGTTACCCGATGTACCCCCTTCGGTACCCACACTTCCGGTAAGAACATTCAGAAAGAGCAGGCAGCGGGCAACCTGCCAACCACCCAGGTTACCGATGGAAGCGCTGCGCCACGTGTGCGTGGCGAGACGACCCTGGCAATTCGCAACATGCTCGGCGGCCTCGCGGATGCGCTCGATCGGGACCTGCGCTTCCTCGGCGGCACGCTCAAACGTGAACTCAGCATAGAGCGTCTTAAGCAACCTGTCGAAGTCTGCAAATTCGGCTCGATCGTCTTCCAGATCGAACGATCCACTGGAAAAAAGCTCCTTTACGCGCTCAAACATGCCTTCGCCCGGCAGGTCGAAGTCGACGTCGTCGTAGGGCTTGTCGCGGAAGAAGTCGAGGCTCTCACGCCAATTCACCCAACGCCGCATGAACTCCTTGTCGTAGAGATCATTTTGGATCAGGTGGTTGGCGATGGCCAGAAGAACACTTTGCTCAGACCCGGGCCACGTAGGAAGCCAGGTGTCCGATTTCGAAGCGGTATTGGACAGTCGGGGATCAAACGTGATGAGTTTGGCCCCATTCATCTTGGCCTCCATGATGCGCTGGGCGTGGGGGTTGAAATAGTGCCCCGTTTCGAGATGACTCGAAATCAGCAGGATCGTGTTGGCCTTGGCATGATCTGGACTGGGCCGGTCAAAACCCGACCAGACAAAGTAGCCGGCTCGAGCGCCAGCCGAACAAATGTTCGTGTGCGAATTGTGTCCATCAACTCCCCATGCCTGGATACAGCGGTTCGTATAGCCGTCCTCACCCGGTCGGCCAACGTGGTACATGATGCCATCGCGCCGCTTCTGGCGGGACGCATTCATCTTGGCGCCAATCTCTTCAAGCGCCTCTTCCCACGTAATCCGCTTCCACTTGCCTTCACCACGCTCTCCGACCCGCTTTAGCGGATAGAGAATGCGCTCCGGGTCGTATACCTGATTGATGGTCGCCGGCCCTTTGGCGCAGTTTCGCCCGCGCGAACCAGGGTGTTTCGGGTTGCCCTCGAACTTCTTGATGTCCAGTGTCTCCCGGTCTACGTAAGCCAGGAGGCCACAGGCGCTTTCGCAGTTGAAGCAGACCGTGGGTACGAGCGTATAGTGCCGGGCCACTTTGCGGGGCCACTGCTTGCCATCCCACTCCACCCAGTCGTCCCATTTTTCAACGGGAGGATACTGACTCATGCGACCGTCAGGGTGCATGACAGTGGTCATGTCAATCTTTTCAGGAGCGCGCTTGGACTCGGCGAATTTCGGCAGGCCAAAGCTTGCTCCGTCTCCCCGGTGATCCTGCGAATTGTTGTCCTTGGTTGCCATAATCAGCGTTGGTTTCGATCGGGGGAGATCAGCTATTGGGAAGCTCCTGTGGGGCGGTCACATAGACGTACTCGAATGCATACAGGCCGACGAGGACCAGCAGGCCGGCGATCCATGCCGGATAGAAGCCCACGAACAGCGGCACGATGTGGCCGAGAACGATGGTCAGTCCCCAGAACGACTTTGCGTAGCGACCCCTGGTGATCATGTGCGCCGCGCGGGCCGCCTGCTCGGAGGCATGCGGCATGCCGAACTCGCCCAGCAGGGTAACGGCCAGATCCAACCCGACGCTTACAAGGAACGTCGTCTGAACCAAGTCCATGACGCTGCTGTGGAAGTTCACAAAGGCTCCCAGAACCAGCAGGAAGGCGCTTCCGCCCATCACCGACTGGATCAGCATGTGAATCGGGAGAAGTGGGCTCTGCCAGAGGTCGCGTCCCTCAGCCTGTCCGAAGAGGAAGGCGGTGTAGATGGCCGTTCCGATGCCGAAGGGAATGGCTGGAATCATGACCCACATCCGCCAGTCCGGATTGTCGATCGTGTACCATCCCATCACGGAAGCCAGTTCGGCTGCCCACCAGAGCGAGATCAATCCGCTGAATCCGATCAAGAGATACGCGCCCCGGACCAGCCACGATTTGAACTGTGGGCGCAGGACGATTCGAAGGAAGCGCTCTGGGCGCTCCAGGTCGTAGACCAGAAGAGCTGTCGTAACCAGCAGAAAAAACAGCGAAGCCGAAGAAGCGGCCAGCATGTCCGCGCCTTCGATGGCAATTCCGGCGATTGGTCCAAGCAGTGCGAGAATCAGGAAGAGACCGGCAGCAATCCCTTTGGTAACCAGGTAGGCTGGCACCGGCCAGTGCCAAGGCACCTTGTGCTGGGCATTCCATACCACCTGGGTCATCTGCTCGGCCATGCGGCCTTCGCCAATCTGGATGGGACCGCCCATGGGGTCGCCCTGTGGACCCGGCGCACGCAGCCTGGCTCCGGAGTCGGAGGTGCGGGCAGAAGCCTTCGGAGGCCTTGAGCCGTGACCATCTCCACCATGACCATCACCATCGCCGTGAAGCGGAAGGACGTCGGCCCAGGCGAATGTCTCCGGAGTGCGGTCGGTAGCCGTCGGATGCATGGCGACGTCCTCGCCACCGATGTAGTAAAGCTTCGGTGCCGTGCCCTGCTCGGGCCTGCGAACGGTCACCTTGTTCTTGGCGACGGTCTGCGCAATTTCGGTTGTAGGATCATCGAGGTCACCGGCCAGGATAGCGTGCTCGGGGCACACCACGACGCAGGCGGGCTCGAGTCCGAGATCTACTTTATGCGCGCAATAGTGACATTTTGCAGCCGTGCCGGATTCCGGATCTATATAGATGGCGTCATACGGGCAAGCCTGCATACAGGCCTTGCATCCAATGCAGACATCCGGATCGAATTCCACGATGCCATCGTCGCGCTGGTACATGGCCGTAACGGGACAGATACGTACACAGGGAGGATTGGCGCAGTGGTTGCACCGCGTCACCTGAAACGATCGGGTGACATTGGGATACTGCCCGGTCTCTACACTTTTGACCCAGGTGCGCTGCACGCCGAGGGGTACCTCGTTCTCGCTTTTGCACGCGGTAGAGCAGGCATGACACCCGATACAGGCATCGTTGTTAATCAGAAAACCGTAATTCATACCGATGCAAATTCGATCTGTAAAAAGCCGTGCCGCGCAACAAAAACGTGCGACCCGTCGATGATCCTTGACCCTGACACAGATGAAGCAGACGCACACGAAGGCCAGAGTAGAACCAGTTGTAATGACAGGTTACTACATCTAGGTCAAAAGGTCCAGATCCCGAGGGCGATTAATGTTGATCAATTCGCTTTCCGGAACGTCCATGAATGCGATGCTCAGAGAGTCCAATAGCCCGTGAACGCTTCGCCTGCCCGCATCCAGGTAATCGGTGATATCTGAAAGCAAGCGAGCACTCCAAACTCCGCATAGTGGTTGGATACGCCCTGATTCGCGCGCGCGCGCCACGAAAACATCGGCATCTGATCGAAGGGCATGCTCACTCAATTGTAAGAGGGTGCGTGTCTTCAGGGCCGGAAGGTCAACTGCAAGGACCAACTGATCCGACTTGCGGGCGGACAACACGGCTTCGATTCCGCCAAGAGGTCCCACAAGGCGGCGGTCGTGAATTACGGCAATGCTCCTTTCTGTCGTGTCCAGTTCAAGGATTAAGTCTTCCTGATTGGCCAGTGATACGTTTACGTGGGGAGAAACTGCGGCCAACGTATCCAGGACCCGCATGTACATGGGCATGCCCCCTATGTCCTGAGATCGCTTGTCCCGCCCGAATCGTACTGATGCGCCTCCCATAAGCAAGAGCCCTTCCAGGGGTAAAGATGATGACTGGGAAGGGAGCAAAATCGTGGGAAGAAATTGGTAGGAAAATCAGTTGAGTCCTGCGCCGCCGGGATCCACATGATATCTTGGATAGAGCATTTCGTCCACCCCAGAAAGGACAGAGCCATTTTCAAAGCCCGACCCATGCTGTACTTCTATGTCGCCTCTGCGCAGGTGATGAAAGGCGGTGTCGACCCGGCTTCATTCGACGATTCACGGCTCCATCGCAGTCTGGATCTGGCCAAGCAAGACGGCAGGGGAGAGGTGTACGTATTGGATGCCCGAATGATACCGGCCACCCTTAGTGGGGATGTAGGTGGCATTCCAAAAAACGCCATCCTTAACCGCAAGCCGTATCGACGACCCAAGGAGATGACTGCCGGAGGCGGCATCGTGACCCGATTTGGCAAGCGCAAACTGAAGGTCTTGCTCATCTATCGAAAAGGGTTGTGGGATATAGCCAAGGGACGCCTGGACAAGGGTGAAACGATCAAGGAGTGTGCTGAGCGAGAGGTGATGGAGGAGCTGGGCATCGAGACTGTGCACGTCCACAGCTTCCTCGACACCACAATACATGGATATCCCGAAAAGAACCGGTTCATCGTGAAAACAACACATTGGTATCACATGACCACCGATGCGACCACGTTTGTCCCTCAGAAATCAGAGAAGATCACCCGGGTGAAGTGGTTCAGTCTTCAGAAGGCCAAGGACGTCCTCGGACACGAAAATCTGATCCGATTACTTAATCGTGTCGAGCACAAACTCCTGGTTACCCATCCTTGAGCATTTCCCATATTGGCAGCTCTATTACAGGCCCGAAAAACCACTTCAATCCAGCCCAATAATCCTCCATGGAGACGGCAGCTTCCGATTTGGACAGCAAACTTGCCCGTCGCGCACCGCGCGGTGGGAAGCGACGTAAGAGTCGATCCAGCAATAAAATTGGAATGCCCGCCCCTGTAGTCTTCTGGCTCGTAGTCCCTGTGGGGGCCGCGGGCATCGCGATGCCCATGATCCAGGAAGTGGGCTGGGTCTTGTTGACCGGCTGCGCCATCATCCTGCAGATCGTGATTCTGCGAGTAAATGATGGCCGTGGATTCATTCGCTCTCGTGAAATGCGGCGCGCTTACGAAGCCGTCGTCACTTTTCGATCTTGGAAGTGATCATCCTCTTCCTGCTGATCATGGCTGACATGTTGGCCATGACCTATGCCCTGTTGATGTCAGCCGCGCCGTGAGTACCTGTCTGCCCTTCCGAGCAATATTTCGACCGGTCAAGACGGCTATTGCCGTGCCATGAAAACAGCGTTGGCGAACAACTGAAGGCCTGACTGCCAGAATCCCCGAAAGAGCGGATTGTCCGGCAAGAATACCCATTCACCGGACCCTTCAGACTGCACACCGAATGCCAGGGAGCCTTCAACAAGACGCTCTGCACGATATCCCGTGTGGCCCGAAACGCGACCATCCTCCTGGATGATGCCCACGTTCCAGTTGCCCGATCCCGTCATGATGGCGAGATGGCGCGAACTCTTCCTCAGTACGAATGAGGTGTCTCCGAAGCCAAAGGCCAGGGGGTGAGTGTTGTCCACTCGCACGCGGTAAACCGCACCCGGTGAGCTATCGGGACTTCGTTCCCGCGAGCGATCTACATAGCGTCGATCTCGGGCGTCGGAAAGTTTTACACTATCCGGTTGAGGCACGGCTTCGACAATCTTGAGGTCCATCCCTTCTTTGCCGGCCAGCCAGGAGGCCGCGCTTCCAAGAGCCACCACGCGGCCACCGTCCTGGACCCATTCCCGCACATGCTTCAACCCGGCTTCTGGGAGCAGTGACCCGTAGGAGCCGGAGGGCAGGACGATGACATCGAATTCGTCCAGATCCATGGAACCAAGGCGCTCGGCTGGGAAGCGCGTCAGCGGGTATCCGATGACCTGATCAAACCAATGCCAGACCTCGCCCGAATTATTTGAACTGAGCGGTGATCCAAACGGCATTCCGATTCGGGGCGGCTTCATCCCCGCAACCCGAGAGGAGCCGAGATCATCACCGGCGTTCACGAAGCCTGTGGTGACAGGAATGAGTTCTTGATCATGCCTGGCGGCCAGTTCTTCCAGTCGGGAAACGAGGCTATCGCCGAGGCGCTCATTGTTGCGACGTGTAACAATCACAGCGCCGCGATCAAAGGTGATGCCATCCACGGCAAACGGATTCTCGTTCCGACGTACGATGATGCCCTCCTTGAATAGGGCTGAGAGATAAGCGGCGTCTCCCGCATCATCCCAACGAGTCACCCAGGCGTAAGGGTACCTGCTGTTGGGCTTTGTATCCGGGACTGCTTCGGACCAATCCGTCGTTTCAACGCGCGACGTCGTCGCAATGGCGTCTACGTCGTATGCAAATGGAAGCGCCCAGCCCGTGATGTCGTAAGTAAGCGTATCCGAGAGAACCACCTCGGGATCGAACAAAACGCGGGTCAGGACCGCTCTCGGCTGTGCAACTGGAATCACCAGGTCGCCCGCTTTGATGGCGTGCCGTCCATCACGTCCAGTCCGATAGCCCATGCCAGAGACCTGCGCATCGGCAACAGCTGCGCCGTATTCGATGCCAAGCCGATCCAAATGAGTCGCCAGCCGGGCTGCACGTCGACCAGCAGTTGCCGAGCGGATGACATATGCGTCATACTCACCAGGGGGATCAGATAAAGCACGCTCGAAATAGGCTGCAAACTCGTCCACCACCCGCTCGTGATGTATCGCCGTCGCCTCGATCGTGGACAGTCCAGCAATAGTGTGGTGAGTGAGCCGATCGAGCAGGGAAAGCGTATCGCCGAGCGCCGTTTCGATACCCAATCCGGCTCGTCCACCGCCGGCTTGCTCATACGTCATGCCGATGGCACCGTTGAACATGGGAAAGGAATCTCCATACCCCGGATAAAGGATATCGAAGGATTCTTTGGTGAAGTAGAGCCAACCCTCTGCATCGAAATATCGAGCATGGTTGCGGCCTATGATCTCCTGAAGCTCGCGCTGCCACTCGGTAACTTCCTCGTGGACGGGTTCCGCAGCCGGCGCGAAGTAGTACGGACTGTTGACACCTTGCTCGTGGAAGTCTATGTGTACGTGAGGCATCCACTCCTTGTAGCGCTCCATGCGCTGACGCGTCTCTACCTGAGTCTGCCAGGACCAATCCCTGTTCAAGTCAAAGAAGTAGTGGTTCGTTCTGCCTCCCGGCCATGGCTCAGAATGCTCAACGGTCATGGGATCCGCATCCATCTGCATGCCGACCATCCGGTTGTACCAGTTGACGTAGCGATCCCGGCCATCCGGGTTCAAGGAGGGATCCAAGATGACAACAGTGTTCTCCAGCCAGGACGCAGCGGCATCGTCTTGCGAATCCACAAGACGGTGCAACGTGGCCATGGCGGCTTCGGAGCTGTTGGACTCGTTGCCGTGCACGTTGTAGGACAGCCAGACTATCGCTGTCTTTGCGCCTTCAGGCTCACCCTCCAGCAGATTTGCACGGCGAAGATTATCCGTCCGGATCTGCTCCAGATTGGCCAGATTCTCAGGCGTTGAAATGAAGGCCAGCGTGAGTTGGCGTCCTTCGTTGGTTGAACCATATGCCACAACCTCGACTCGGTCGCTGAACTGTCCCATGTGTTCGAAATAACTCACGATCTGATGGTGCCGGGTAAAGCGTGAACCCAGCTCGTAGCCAAGAAATTCAGAGGGTGACTGCGCATCCTGTGCCTGAGCGGGCAGAATGGTTAGGAGGAGCAGACCAGCGAGGAGCGAGACAGATCGCTTCATGAGAAACAAAGAGTAGGAATGGGATATCGACCAACAGGACCCGAAGATGGGGGCGTTTCCCTAACTTCTTGCCCTGCGCAACTGCCGGGGGTCGCAACAAGGACCTTACCGGCAACACCGTGGAGAGAAAGCCAACATAGCGGCCTCTCTCATCGGGCGCAATGGCCGCACCGTCCCTTCCCCAGTCCCGAGGTCTTCACGTGGTTCGTTCCTCATCTCGTTTTGTTGTCCGCCTGGCGCTCCTGGCAGTGCTACCACTCATCGCATTCGCCACTCTGAATTCAGGGCAATCGGTCCCATCCGGAGCAGAATCCCAGCGCTTTGGATTCCCGGACGAATTCGCTAAGCAATTTCATGCGATGACCGTGCCCGAAGGCAAGGACCGCTCGGGCTACACTGTTGGATATCGCCACTCGGCATTGAGAACCCTTAAAGCACTCCGCAAGCGCTCCGGCGATCTGCTGCCATGGGTGGAGCGAGGCCCTGGAAATGTGGGGGGGCGAACGCGCGGCCTGGTCATCGACCGCAATGACCCAAGCGGTAATACGATACTGGCCGGATCGGTTGGTGGTGGCATCTGGCGCAGTACCGACGCGGGACAATCCTGGGAAGCCATGACTGACGATGCGCCACGACTTTCGATCACCTCCATCGCCCAGTCTCCTTCCGAACCGGATGTGCTGTATGCGGGAACGGGCGAAGGCTTTCCCAACGCTGACGCCGCTATCGGGGACGGTATCCTCAAATCTACCGATGGCGGTCTTACCTGGGAAATGCTGACATCCACAACAGGAGGTACTGACTTCCTGTTCGTCAACCGGGTTATCGTGTCTGAGACGGATGAAAATGTGATCGTTGCTGCCGTGAATACAGGTATCTGGCGTTCGACTGACGGCGGCGCTTCGTGGAATCGCCAGCAGGAGCCCGACAGCTTCAATGGATTCTACCAGGTCATTTCAGAGCCCGGCAATTTCTCAATCCAATATGCTATTGAAGACCGCAGCGGCGTCTGGAAATCAACCGACGGCGGTATCACGTGGCAGGGATCCAATACAGGGCTGGCCGAAGCGGGGTCGGGAGCACGCATCGAGCTGGACGTCTCGGCGCTCGAGCCCAGCCGCATCTTTGCCCTTGTTGAAAAAGGCGATGGGGTCGACCCGACTTATGTATCGGTCGACCGCGGCGAGACCTGGTCGCTCATGGTGGCACAGGGCGGGTCCGATGATTCCGATATCGCCGGCACGCAGGGTTGGTATGACCTGATGGTTCACGCGCACCCGACCATTGCCGATCACGCCTTCATGGGTGGCATCGCGTTGTACCGATTGCGCCAAACAGGCGGCTCAAGCGCACGCAACGTCTTCGGTGGGGTCGATGAAGAGGGCACCGAGTCCTTCCTCGATTTCGTCAACTTCGGCGCCAGTCATCTGGGCGGCGGCTTGCGCCTTGGGCTGGAAGAAGACGTACCAACCATCACCGAAGACAAGATGGTCTCGGTCGAAGTGCGTTACGGACCAGATCGTAGTCAAAATGCACACCGCTTCGTACCTCCAGATCAGTCAGGCGTCGATTTTCTGGACTATCCCTACGCTGACTACGTCGATGTGCCTTTTGAAGTCTGGGACATTACAAACAATATCCAGCTCGGCGTCTCTTTTCGCGATCGTGAGGACAATGGAGTCTACGATCTGAGTGAATTCAATTCTGAGGATGTGGATCGCGAGTATGTCATGATCTCGGCGCGTCCGTACACGGGCGACACACCCGATCCGCTGATCGCCCGCGATGGCGGCGTGCGAGCAGACCTGGCCTACTTCTTCTGGCCGGTACTGGCGGCCGGAGGCACTTGGAACCCTGAAGACTTACCAGAATCCGTTCTCCGAATGAACTGGATCAATCAGGTGGTCGGTGAGCGCGTTGTCCAGCAGATCGGTACTGGCGTGCATGTGGATCAGCATGTCATGCGTTCTTTCATTACCGGCTCTGGAGAAAACGACTTTCGTGTAGTACTCGGCAATGATGGGGGCATTTTCGTCTCCAACGATGGGGGGCAGAATTGGAATGAGCGCTTCCGCGGGTACAACACTACGCAGTTCTATGGTGTCGACAAGAAGCCGGGGCGTACCGTTTATCTGGGAGGTACCCAGGACAACGGGTCCTGGCGTTCCCTTGGGAATCCAAATCGTGGCTCGTTCTGGTTTGGCGCTGGCGGCGGTGATGGGTTCGATGCGCTCTGGCACAAGCAAAACGATCAGAAGCTGCTGACAACCAGTCAATGGACATCCATCCGTCGCAGTACAAATGGTGGAATCGGCTTCGAGGATGCAACCGCCGGCCTGTTAAACTCTGGAGACGGAAACGGCTCTCAGTTTTTCACCGTCCTCTCTGCACGAACCGATGATTCGGATATCGTCTACACGGTAGGCCAGGATGGTGTGTGGCGATCGGATGACTTTGCCGCATCCTGGGAGCTACGAGCAATCCCTTCTGAGCAGTGGGGCTATTCAGGATCCAGTGGCAAAGTCCACGTCTCGCACGCCGACGGGGATATCGTCTGGGCAGGATATGAAATGGACCCAACGGCTTCGGGTGGTGACGATGCGGGCCACCTGCATCGCTCACTCGACGACGGTCGCACCTTCGAGGCTATACCTACGCCTTCATGGGCGCCGGGGCGCCTGAGTGGTCTGAACAGCAGCTTCGACAACCCTAATCTGGTCTACGTTACGTTCTCATTTGCTGGACGCCCGAAAGTCATCCGCAGCACAGATGCGGGCCTGACCTGGGAAGACCTCAGTGGATTCCGGGTCGGATCGACCGATGTCGTTTCGGACAACGGTTTCCCAGATGTCTCGGTGTACGACATCCTTGACTTCCCAGACACGAATATTCTTTGGGCGGCTACTGAAATCGGTATCGTAGAATCGCGCGATAACGGGGCTACCTGGGAGTTGGCTGATAACGGGCTCCCTTCCGTCTCGGTCTGGCAGATCAAAATGCTCGATGACGAGGTCGTCGTTGCCACTCACGGACGTGGCATATGGACCCTTCCCATTGCCGCCGTAGCAACGGATACCGACACTGAGGTAGCTCTCCCGGAAACCCTGCAGCTGGAAGCCGCCTATCCAAATCCATTCGTTGACCGTGTGCACCTGTATTGGAGCCTTCCGCAAACAGGACCGGTAACTATCGATGCCTTCGATGTGCAGGGGCGCCGCGTGGCCAAGCTTTATCAGGGAGTTCAGGCAGCAGGACGACACGCGCTGACCTGGGACGGTGCACATCTCACAGCAGGTGCGTATTGGATTCGAATTACCACGCGGTCGGGTTCGCAGACGCGGTCCGTCGTGAAATCACATTAGGAGCCGGTACGAATCGCGAATTCCGGATTTTTCTGCGTTAGATAGTCGTGGACGAACCGCCGCCTTTCATCCGTCCATTGCTCCTTTCCGGCCGGGCTTTGCCCGCCGAGGTTGATTCATGCGCCGATTTCCGGCCTTATTCGTGCTTATGCTCCTGTTCGCCGTAGCCGAACCGGCATGGGCACAGGTACGCGTTGTCTACACCGTGGATACGGTGAACGAGGGTCAGTACACCTCCCACGTCATGATCACCAACATGACGTCGAGCCCTATTTCCGGCTGGGAAATGACCTTTCGAATGGATCAGCACATCACGAACATCGAGCATGCGGCGTGGTCCGAATTCCAGAATGTATTCACCGTGCAAGGGCAAGGATGGACCGGCACGATCGAGCCAGGCGATGTGGCCTGGTTCACGCTGACGGGGACGGCCTATGGTGAAGAGCCTGAGATTCCACGTAGCTGTTTCTTCAATGGTGCGGCCTGTACCGTAGAACTTCATCCCGATGCGGATATCCAGGTAGCCGACGCCTCTGAAATGATTGTCACGGCCTGGGTCGAAGATTACGATTTCACAACGTACACAGGATTCATCGCCATCCAGAATCCCACCGACCTCGTATTTCCGGCAACCTGGGGACTCCAGTTTTCCACGCCCTCGCAAATCATGGAAATGGACGGTGTCTTGTGGCGTCGATCTGAGACACCTCAACGAAGTGGAGCGAGGATCCCATGTCTTTTCTTTCATGCCTGTTCCTCTCTTTGGCATCTTAAAGGATATCATCCGGGATGTAGAGATGAACAGTACACCGCCCGTTCCTGTTCGCCTTGAGCCAGAGTCTCTTGACGTGACCATTGCAGCAGACCTGAATTTCCTACCAAGGGTATTCAAGAATCTGATCGAGAACGGGTGCGAACACGTGGCGGCCTCGGAAAACGACGAGGTCATCGCAGCCGGTGTCCACGTGGTGTGCTCTCTTTCTCAAGATGCCGTCGTGATTGATGTGATCAATGGCGGCACCCCTGTTCCTGACTACCTCATTACAACCTTCTTTGATAAATTCAATTCGACCAAGTCAGGGTCGGGTGGGACTGGATTGGGAACAACCTATGCCCGTATTGTGACAGAAGCCCACGGAGGGGATATCTCCGTGAGCTCCTCGGTAGAAGAAGGGACCCGGGTTCGCGTAACACTCCCCCGGGTCGTCTCCTGATCATCTGACGATTCGTCGTCAGAAGCTGATGCTTACCCCACCGATAAGCGTCAGTGTAGACAGTTCGTTGGTGATGCTCGTTGCGGGATTCTCTCCACCAGGGAACATCGGGTTCTTCCAGATGCCCACATTTTCTACGTTCGGGGCATACTGTCCAGCCAAGGAGATATTGACCTTTTCGGTTGCCAATTACGAGAAACCGGCCGAAATATGCTGCTCTACCAAAGCCGGAGCAGGTGCGTTGAAGAACGCTACGTCGTCGCTGATGGGAGAGTTGTTGAATGAATACCCCAGACGGACCGGGAATCCTTCAGCTACCATGTACTCGGCGCCGATGGCAACCACGGTGACGGCATCCCAACCAAATCCGGTCACAGCAAACTGGTTGTCGAATCCAACTTCGTCAAAGCCTGTTGTATTGGCGTAATCGATGTAGCGAACATCGACGGCCAGCAGCAGATCGTCGACTCCTGTATAGGAGAGCGCACCCGATACGATCATCGGGAAGTCCATCTGGAACGTGTAGTCCGGTGCGCCTGCTGTTTCCGGCTCATACTCGAAATCGTCAAAGGACTGTGGGCTCTTGTACGAGAAACCGAAGGAAACATCGTCGTTGATCGCAGCATGCAGCCCAACCTGGAAACCGTAGCCGGTTGCCCATGACGCTGGCGCGTCTGGGTACAGGGGCAGGTCGTCCTGTGGCACGCCCGGCGTACCAAAGACATCGATGAACTGTGGTGCCGTACCCGGAAAAACGGAGAGTTCCAACGAGGCAACGTTCAGCGTTGGAGCAAATCCGATGGACACGCGATCATTCACACGATAGGCTACTGTGGGGGAGATCTGAAGTAGCATAAAAGCGGATTCGAGTGCGCCGAATCCCATGCCACCCTGCGGCATCTGGGGAGTCAGAATAGGGTTGGTCTGAGAGCCTTCGTAGTTGACACCAAAACCACCCACACCGTAGACGCTGAAACCATAGGCCAACTTGCTGTCTTCGGGCGCATAAACAAAGCCTAGCGACGGGATCGGGAATGGACCAGCATCGCTTTCAGTATAGCCACTCATCGTGACAGGTGGGCCAAATCCCGGGCCGAAGGCACCTGCTTGAACCGTCGTCGTGATGGTACTTGAAGGCATCATCATTTGCAGGCCGATGTCCAGCGTTTTGCCGGGCACCGCGAAAATAGCGGCTGGATTCCAGTGAAGTGCCGTCAAAGCATCTTGTGGGGCGGCCATACCGGCTCCGGACATACCCTGGTCAATCGGGCCCACACCGTTCAATACATGACCGGTCTGAGCTTGAGCAGGTAACGCCAGCAGCAACAAAGCTGCCAACATCGAAAACATTCTGGCGGGGAAAAGTGACATGTTGTGTCCTCCGTCACACACAAAGGCGAGACTGACATTGATCAAATACAATGCAATTCTCTGATTGCGCTGGCAAATTCGACCAGTTTGTCATTACAAGTTGTAGGGGCGCTCACGTAGGTGTTGTGGGGAATTCCCCTATAGGCGAGCGATCCGTGGTAGATGCGGTCTCACGAGGCGGTATGGCCCTTTCGGCAGATGAGTTGTCCACAAACTTGACGTTTACGGATCCTATACCTGTCATTACACGTATCATTGAGGACGTTATCACCCAGAAAGCCACCACAATTCCATGGCTACAACGGCAACGCCGCGACACGAACGAGTCAGTTCGTGGATCCGGGAGCAGATTGAAACCGGAGCTCTGCTGGAAAACGACAAGCTACCCTCCGAAAATCAGCTCGGTAAACGCTTTGGCGTCAGCCGAATCACTATCCGCCGGGCACTTCAGACTCTTGAAAGCGAAGGTTTGATTTTCCGCCGGCAGGGATTGGGCTCATTTGTCGCGGACAATCGTCTTCATCACGGGCTTGAGCATCTTTCGGATTTCGTTGAGGACATGGAAGCTGCTGGTCTCAAGCCCGAATCGCTTGTACTGGCGTCCGAGACGGAACCTGCAGAATCTCGCGTAGCCGCTGCGCTTGGTATTGAAGAAGGGGCAACCGTCTACCGGATTGATCGCTTGCGAAAGGGAAATGGCGAGACACTCGCCTACGACCGAACCTGGATGCCCTTGTTTTATGCCCACCTACTGCAGCAAAAGGATCTGGAGTCCACAACCATCTACCAGGTCCTGGAAGAAGAGCATGGAATCTGTGTTTGTAGAGGGCAATTTCGCATCGAAGCCATCAACGCGCCCAATGATGTTGCTCAACACCTCGATGTACCTTGGGGTCGCGCCCTGCTTCTGATTGAACGAACCACCCTTTCAGACGCCGATCAGCGCATTTATTTCCAGCAGCGATTCTATCGCTCGGACAAGGTGGCTTACGAACTGGAGCTTCAGCGCGGAAAACGACCTAAGAAAAATGTCGATCAGGCGGTAAAAAGTCTCGAACCAGTCTTCAAGCCGTAAGCCGATCAAGCAGGCGACGATATTTCATCCAATCCGGACCACGGAAGCATCTGGACTTGCACCACTGTCCCGGCGGCCACGTAGTCCCCGGCCTCGCGAAGGTGCACGATGCAATTGGCCATTACTACGGATCCGTACAGATTGGATCCTTGTGGTCCAGTATCCACCACGGATAGCTGGCCTGATTCGTTAACCCGTGCAATGCCCCGGGTAAAGAAGTGCAGCCCGTCCACCTTTTTGATGCTCCTGCCCAACCGCGCACTCAAGAGCGGCGTGCGGGGAGTTGTGCGTCCTAGCATGGCCTCTATCACAGGCCGGCCATAAATCTCGAAGCACATCGCCGAAGACACAGGATTACCCGGTAACCCAAGAAAAAGCGTAGATCCGAGCCGGCCGAACGCGAGGGGCTTTCCTGGGCGTTGTTTCACTTTCCAGAACAGGGTCTCGGCTCCCATGGCATCGAGCACCTGTTTGACATGGTCGTGCTGCCCCACTGACACGCCTCCGGAAAAGAGCAAGAGGTCAGCCGAATTCTCGTCGGCCAACATTGCCCGAATGGCCTCAGGATCGTCGGGCACGTGTTCGAAGTGATCACACGAGCCGCCGGCTTCGAGAACTTGGGCCCGCAGAGAGGGGCCATTGGAATTTCGAATCTGCCCGGGCCCGATATCACTGGAAGCTGGGACGATTTCATCTCCCGTAGAGATAACGCGCACTCTGGGCCGTACACGTACTGGTACCGGGTCGACCCCAAGTGAGGCCAACATGCCAGCGATGGCCGGGGTGATGCGCTCACCACCTGTGAACACCTCCGTTCCCGACTGAATGTCCTCCGCGGCGGGGCGTACGTGTTTGAATGCGTTCGGAATCCGCTCGAAGCGAACCCTATCACCATCCCGCTCAAGAACCCACTCGATGGGAATCACGGCGTCGGCACCCCGGGGAAACGGAGCTCCTGTCATGATTTCGACACAGGTACCAGGTTGTACGCTAAGCGACCTGGCGTCGCCGGCGGCTACATGATCGACCACTTGAACTGGCCGATGCGGGTCGTCCGAAAAATCTGTGGTCCGTACCGCGAATCCGTCCATGGCAGAGGACGCGAATGGAGGAAGGTCATCCCGAGCCGTGATGGGTTGAGCCAGCGTCCGGGAAATTGCCTCGGACAGCGGCACCTCTTCGACACGAGTGGGCACTGCATGCGAGAGCACACAATCCAAAGCTTCTGTGAAAGAGATGAATGTTCGCATCCGGACCCGTGGCCTCCGTACCTTTTGATTTCCAAGATACGAGCATTCGCCACAGGGTTAGAGGGTAGAGATCGAAACACACCGGTCCGCGCGCTCAACCATTAACTGGAAAAGCTGCGCATGCCCCACCTGTTGCTGACGAACATCCTGTCATGATCACGTTAGACCTTCACCGCTCCGACGATTTTGTCGCTTCCCATCTAAGAGAAGGACTTGAAAACCGAGTAGTGGCAGCCCATCGCGCCGTCATTGATAAGTCTGGAGCCGGATCTGAGTGGATCGGGTGGCGTGACCTTTTGGCAACGCCGAACGATGCCCTGCTCGAAGAAATCTCTCGCCAAGGACAAGAAATCCGTGAGCGAGCCGACGTGCTGGTCTGCGTTGGAATCGGAGGATCCTATTTGGGAGCTGACGCGGTCATTGGCGCGCTCTCTCCCTATTTCCCTTCTACAAAAGAGCAGGCTCAAGGGGAGGTATCACTGTTTGAATCCGCTCCCTCCTCGCAACAAACACCGGAAGTCCTCTTTGCTGGGCACCATCTCTCAGGGCGCTACCTGAGTGAGCTGCTTGCCTATTTGGAAGGGAAGTCAGTCTATGTCAATATGATTTCAAAGAGTGGAACCACTCTGGAGCCAGGCATTGCATTCCGCGTGCTGCGCGACTGGATGGAGGATCGCTTTGAGGATTGTGACCGGCGCATCATTGCCACGACGGATGCAGAGCGGGGCGCCCTGCGTACACTCGCCACCGAAAAGGGATACCGTACGCACATTATTCCAGACGATGTGGGTGGGCGGTTCTCGGTCCTGACACCGGTTGGTCTGCTTCCCATTGCTGCCGCCGGATTTGATATTCGATCCTTGTTCTACGGCGCGGTTGCCATGATGAAGGAAATCGATACACGCGACGACCATCCAGCTCTCGCCTACGCCAGCCGGCGGTATGCCCTTCACGAGTCCGGATATTCCACTGAAGTGCTTTCTGTTTTTGAGCCAGCTCTCAGCGGCCTGGGTGGCTGGTGGCAGCAGCTTTTTGGAGAGAGTGAAGGCAAAGAGCACAAGGGGCTCTTTCCCGCTACTTGCCTTTTCTCGACGGACCTGCACTCACTGGGACAGTATTTGCAGGAAGGGCGCCGCAACGTCACCGAGACGTTCTTGACGCTCAAGGATGATCGCGGTCATTTGGCCGTACCCGAGTGGGATTCGGATTCAGATGGATCAACGGCTGATGGCCTCTCTTTTGTTGCCGGGAAATCTTTCAGTGACGTAGCCCAGGCGGCCCTTCATGGCACGATGGACGCCCATGTTCAAGGTGGTGTACCTGTCCAACACCTTGAAATCGATCGGCTCGATGAAAATGCACTCGGAGGCTTGATCTACTTTTTTGAGCATGTGGTCGCCATCGGGGGCTATCTCTTGGGCATCAATCCATTCGACCAGCCGGGTGTCGAGGCATATAAACGAGCCATGTACGAACGACTCGGGCGCTGATAGCGACGCTGGCCACCTGACCTGGATATG